>CALWJA010000017.1 GCA_944380875.1 uncultured Clostridia bacterium | reverse complement strand
TATATACTATACAGTTATAAAACTGAAGATATCCGTGGCGGAGAGGAAGAGATTCGAACTCTTGGTCCCTTGCGAGATCACTAGTTTTCAAGACTAGCTCCTTAAACCACTCGGACACCTCTCCAGGTTCCTTAATGCGACGAATGTTATTATATCGCATGTTCTGATGCTTGTCAACCGCTTTTCGCAAACTTTTTATCCACCGTAGAAAAGGAGCAGGTTTGGTTACGGGTCATTTATGATTTCAATTTTTTAAGGAATTTGCTTTTGTCGAATAAAGTGCAGACGCCCATAGCGGGAATCGTAAGAAAACACCAAATTACAGAAAAACGAAGACAAATCTGCCCCAATATATTTACAGGCAGGGAGGAATAATCCCACACATTCATCTTCAATATAAGGTTCACGATGACCCCTGTGCAGAATTCTACGGTGGTGATAATACCGGAACCTGCGAGACAGCGGAGTATGGGTGAGCGTCCTTTCAGCTTTTTACAGCATATTCGGTCTATTAAGCAGAGACATATACCTCCTGCCATGGCCATGGAAAAATCTGTGCGGCCCCGGCTGGCTATTTCCAAAAGGGGATAGACAGTGCCGCCTGTACAGAAAAGGCAAATATCTTTTTTCATGCAAAAACCTCCTTTAATATGAATAATTGCTTTAGAAGTGTTTGCATGAAAAAAAGGAATATACGTCCGGAAAGAGAGGAAAACGCATTTGGAAAGGTTTTCATTCTATATAAGCCGTGGTATACTATGGTATAGCAAATATAGGGAACATAAAATTTGTATCCTCTATATTTGTTCAAAACAGGATAACCACCCGCATCGGAAATCGGATGCCGTTTGGCTTTATGGTTTTCCGGATGGGCTGTATTTTGCAAAGAAGAAAGGAAATGTTCATAATGGGATTCGGCGAAAAGATTTTACGGTATCAGGATGCTATTTTGCGTGATTTGGCGGAATTGGTAAAGGTGCCTTCTGTCCGCAGTGAAGCGCTGCCGGGGATGCCCTTTGGAAAAGAGTCAGCCGCCGCTTTGCAGCTTGCTTTGGAGCAGGCCCAGCGTTTAGGGCTTACTGTGAAAAATGTGGATAATTATGCCGGGCATGCTGAATACGGAGACGGTGAAGAATATGCCGCTGTGCTGGCGCATGTGGATGTTGTGCCTGCTGGCGGAGATTGGGAAAGCGATCCTTTCACCATGGTCATTCGGGATGGCTGCTGCTATGGCCGCGGCACCGCCGACGATAAAGGGGAGGCTGTGGTGGCTCTTTACTGCCTGAAAGCGCTTATGGATGAAAAGGTGCCTGTTAAAAGGAAAATTCGCGTGATCCTGGGAGCGGGAGAAGAAACCGGAAGTGAGGATATGCGGTATTATTTTTCCAAGGAACCTCTTCCTGTAATGGGATTTACGCCGGATGCGGAATATGGTGTATGCAACCGGGAAAAAGGAATGCTGCATATAAAAATTTCGGGAAAACCCTCTCCTGTGGTTCGTCGTTTTGACGCAGGAATCGTGTATAACGCAGTACCGGCCCGGGCAGAGGCGGAGCTTTGCTGCTCCAAAGATGCGTTTGAAAAGCTGCAGGAAGCCGCCAAAACAGAGGAAGGAAAATTCGGCTTCACAGCCACTTCTGAAGGTGGAAAGGTAGTATCCCTGGGGGTAGCATCCCACGCCATGCAGCCCCAGGAAGGAAAAAATGCTGCTTCCTATCTTTTGTGCCTTTTGAGAAAGGTATTTTTGGAAGAAGAAATGGGGCCGCTTCTGTCTTTTGCCAGCAAACAGATAGGCATGGAATATTCCGGAGCCGCAATGGGAGTAGCCTGCGAGGATGCGGAATCCGGTATGCTTACTTTAAATTTGGGTATGGTAAAATCCTCAGAGGAAGAAGCGTTCCTGGGAATCGATATCCGGTATCCTGTTACTGCCGATGGAGAAAAAATACTTTCCGGTATTCGCGGGGCCGCAGAGAAAGCAGGACTTTCCTTTGATGCGGAAAGTCATTCCAAGCCCCTGTATCTTCCTGCGGAAAGCCCCTTTATTCAGCTTTTGAAAGACGCTTATAAAGAAGTTACAGGAGAAGAAGCAGAACTGTATTCTACAGGCGGAGGAACGTATGCCAGAAGCCTTAAGGGACGCGGTGTAGCTTTTGGTCCGTTTTTTGCCGATGAGCCGGATCGTAAACTGCATAATTGCGGCGAGCATATTGAGATTGAGCGCTTTATGGTGCATGCTCAGATTTGCCTGGAAGCTATGTATCGTATGGCTACGGCGGAATAAACGAAACTCTGATAAAAAATAGTAAAAACAAAAAGAAGGAGCCTTGAAATAGGCTCCTTCTTTTTTCTTTTTCTAAGACAGTAAAGGACAATGCCGCATCTGCAAGATTTACTTTCAGTTTTAATCTTCTGCCCGCTGCCCCATTTTCCGCATGCACGAACGACAGACTGTATACCCTTTAAAGCTTTCTACATCTTCCATGCTGCTGCAGAAAATGCAGGCAGGCTGATACTTCTTAAGGATAATGCAGTTGTTGTCTACAAAAATTTCCAACGGATCCTTATCTTTGATATGGAGTGTTTTTCTGAGTTCAGTTGGAATTACGATTCTACCCAAGCTGTCGATGGGTCTAACAATACCGGTTGGTTTCAATGTAATCACTCCTTTTTCCCTAATTCTGACCATCTTTGTCTATAGTATAGTATTTTTTTCCAATTGTGTCAATCTATAACAAAGTTGGTAGAATTCGAACAAAAAAGAAAAGAAAAACGCGTAAAATATCCATTTACGCGTTTTTGAAAAATATATAGATTGGAAATAGAAGAAAAAGCCGTTTTTGTATTATTTAAAAGCTTCGTTATAGATTTTTTCCAATTCTTCATGCTGAGGAGAAACAATCAGGCTGATATAATTACCATTCTGCTGTACTTTGCATTCTTTCAGCATGGCATATTCTTCAGGTTGGTAACTCTTCATAGTATTTTCTTTTTGCTGATAGCGGGCGTCGATCATTTCTTTAACGGTTTTGGCCGCTTCCTCGTCCTTGGCTTCCAAGAGAATGATTTCATCGCCCTTTAACCCTGTGGAGTCTATATAGACAGCGAACTGTTTGACGCTTTCAGGATCGATTCCATAGTTTTGCAGAAGGTTGTCCTTACCCAGATCCATCATTTCTTTATTTTCCAGGACAGCTTTCATATCATCCATTACTTTTGTAAGATCCGCGTTTTTTCCTTCGGTTCCGCTGTTCGATCCCGAGCAGGCCGCTAATCCCACAACAAGAAGTAGAGCTAAAAGAAGTGCCGACAATTTTTTCATGCTAAACATCCTTTCCTATTCTTCTGAAACAAACATGCGGGACAGACTAAAATCTGTTCTCAAACATTTTCAGAAATTTGTTTTGTAATTTTTTAGAAAAGTTAAATATATAGCTTTTGCGAAAAGAACAATCCGATTTCGTTACGCTGTATGGGTATACAGATAATCGATCCATGCTTCACAGCCGGCGTCTGTAAAATGGATGCCCATGTCATCCGGGTCGCTGCAATAGGAAACTTTCAGATTACCGGTGCCGTCGTCTACCGTAGACCAAACATTAACGAAATACCAGCCTTTTTCCTGGCAAAGGGCGGAGAGCTTCTGGTTGTAGGCATTCAGGTTGGTGTTGTTCAGTTTATGGTCTGCGATATTTTTGGAAGCTACCAAAGGAGTAGCGCTTTCCACATAGATCTTTGCGTCGGGGGTTTTCTCCAGAATTCCTTCGATCAAAGTTTGCATATTCTCTACAGCGCCATCTACTCCATATATAGCCATATCGTTCATACCAAGCATGATATAAACCTTTTTGGCTCCGCAGGCCTTTACAGAGTCTGCCAAAGACATTTTCTGGCCATTATAAAGAGGATGGATGGATTCACTGCTGGGAGCTTCCAGAGCGTTACCGCTGCCCATGCTTCCTGCTGTAAGGAATTGAGCTTTACCGAAAAAGTTAGGGTTTGCAGAACGCTGCTGTGTAGTATAGCGTTCAAGCTTCAGGCTTACAGAGTCACCGATGAAAACTGCGTCGTCAAAATAGGAATCGTCAGCTCTGGCGCTTTCGGAGAGAGCATAGGGCACGTTTCCATCTGGACCGCTGGGAGCTTCGGAAGATGAACCGCTTTCAGAAGCGGAATTTTCGGATTGAGATGCTTCACTGCTGGAGGTTTCCTGTTCGGAGGAAGCTTCCGAAGAAGTCTCTGAGGAAACAGCAGAAGAAGATTGAGAAGCGTCGGAAGATGACTGTGAACTTTCATTGGAAGTTCCGGAACAGGCGCTCATAAGAAGAAGCGCAGCCGCCATCAGAAAAGGTACGATACGAAGTTTCACTTTTAAATTCCCCCATCATTTCTTAGTAGCATTGCTTTAAAAATATAGTAAAGGCAATATGCCCGTTGCTTGCTTTTAGCGGGCAACTTGCCCCTAGTATAGCATACCCATTTTCATATCTCAACCTTTGTTACAAAAGATGACAGAGGAAATGTAATTTGTAATCAGCGGATAAGTGTATAAAATTATATGGCCATGCGCTTTTCCACAATATAGAAAACAGCGGCAGGAATAGCCTTTTTCAGGATATTCCTGCCGCTGCTGTTTGCGCCTCTGTTCTGTTATTTTCCGCAGTTATACGGAATGTTGTAAAGGGTAGACTACAGCTTATAGAGCGAAGATTTCCTCCGTGACGATAGTTTTATTTCATACGGAAACTGGCGCACTCTGTTGAGCTTTTACAGTCAGGAGTAGAGCAATTGCAGGGCGTAATAGAGATAGAGTCCGCAGCGCATTTTCCGGATTGGTTATATGCGCAGTTTTCGGCTGCACAGCAAACCTCCAGGGAATCGTTAGGAGTATTGCAGCCCATAGAGTTCATAGCACTGCCGGATGTTTTGCATTCGAAGGAATCGCAGCAGGTCTGTTCGCAGTCGGAGGCGGCAGGCCCTTCTACCTTTATTTCCGCTTTGCAGCATTTACCGGGGCAATGGTGGATACAGCTTTCTACAGTACATTTCAAATTTGGCATATTTTGTTCCTCACCTTCTGCCGGCCGTTTTTGCCGGCAGGCTTATTTTTTCCCTGAAATTCTGAAATATTCCCCAATCAGGAAATGGTTCGTTGTTTTCAAAAAAATATTTGTAGTTTTTTTGACAAAGGTGTTTCTTTTTTTGAAAAAGACGTATATAATACAGGTAGAAACCGAAGGAAAGGAGGAAATCATTTTTATGATTCTTACCGTAGACGTCGGAAATACCAACATAACTCTTGGTGCGTATGAGGGGGATGTTCTGCAGTTTATATCCCGGCTTGCCACAGACAGTTCCAGGACGGATGACCAGTATGCCATTGAGCTTACGGCTGTCCTTCGTTTGCACTCTGTTGCGCCGGAGGCGTTTGAAAGCGCTGTGATAGGCTCTGTTGTGCCGGAGCTTACAGGGACGCTTTATAGTGCCGTACATAAGCTGACAGGTGTGCCGCCTCTGGTGGTTGGCTCGGAAACCGAAACGGGTTTGCGTGTGCTTTTGGAAAATCCTTCTCAATTGGGGGCGGATCTTGCAGCAGGCGCCATCGGGCTGATCGGGAAATATGAGCTTCCCGCTATGGCTGTGGATTTAGGAAGCGCAACCAAGATGTATGTGGTGGATGCGGAAGGCGGATACCACGGGGGGATGATAGCCCCTGGCGTGCGCATTTCTCTGGATGCCCTTGCCAGCCGGTGTTCTCAGCTTCCTACCGTGAGCCTCAGGGCTCCTTCCAAAGCTGTCTGCACCGAAACGGTAGAAGCTATTCAGTCCGGTAGTATACTGGGCACTGCATCCATGATCGACGGGATGATCGACCGGTTCTCGGAAGAAATGGGGGAAATGAAAACCGTGGTAGCCACAGGCGGCCTGGCCAAATGTATAATCCCTCACTGCCGCCGGAAGGTAATTTTGGATGAAAATTTGATCCTGGATGGTCTGCGGATCATTTACGAAACCTGTAAAAACAAAGACTAAATCCGCGGCTTGTTCGAAAATGAAAACATTCCCGGCTCCTTTGTGTGAGGCGGGCGGCGCCGTATCCTATTTGAGAAGGAACGGCAGCAAGGAGGTAACAAAATGTCTCAAAAAATGAATATGAGCATGAAAACCCTGAAAATGATCCAGTTGGCGCTTTTGATCGCTATTATTGCGTTGATGGCTTTTACACCTATCGGCTTTATCCGGACTCCCGGCCTGGAAATTACCCTGATCGGTATTCCCGTTGTAGTGGGCGCTGTTTTGCTGGGGCCTGCCGGAGGAGCCATCCTGGGCGCTGCCTTCGGCCTTTGCAGCTTTCTGCAGTGCTTCGGGCTGAGCCCCTTTGGAGCAACTCTTTTGGCTATTAACCCTTTCTGGACATTTGTGGTTTGCCTGGTTCCCCGCACATTGATGGGGTGGCTTTCCGCCCTGATTTTCAAGGGCTTGCAGAAGGTGGATAAAACCCGGTTCTTTTCTTTTCTGGCGGCTTGCCTTGGCGGTGCTCTTTTGAATACAATCCTGTTTATGACAGCTCTTATGCTGTGCTTTGGCCAGACGGAATACATCCAGAGTCTGCAGGTCACTATGAATACTATAAATGTATTTGCGTTCGTTATTGCCTTTGTAGGTGTGAACGGCCTGATAGAAGGCATTGTCTGCGCAGTTGCAGGAACAGCTGTGAGCAAAGCGCTGTATGTGGTTCTGTATAGGGATCGCGTCTAATATGTAAAGGATCGTTTTGCAGGGTAAACGTTTTCCCTGAACCGGCCTTATTTATGAATACCCCGCTCCCGTTTTTCGGCAGCGGGGTGTTTTTTATGGATTTGATCGGCAAAAATCGTCTGACATGCCTTTAGTAAATTCTCTATCAAAAGCTCTCACTGCCTCGAGGTTCAGCTTATCATTATAAATATCCGATTCGAAATATTTTCCCCCACGAATATCTTTTAAATACCCTTCCTTCAATTCCATAGCCATAAATGCGGGATAATTAAACCCTTCTGAATCTGATATTTCATAAAATATCGCTTCTTTAAAACCAAACTGCGGATAGTATTCTGGTCTGCCAAAAAATAAAATTGCGCCATAATCAAGCCTTTTCGCTTGTTCTATCATTGCCTGAACAAGTGCTTTTCCAACGCCTTGACGCTGGTATTCGGGTAACACGCTTAAAGGGCCAAAGTTTAGGACAGGAAGCACCTGATTCTCCTTTTTAATAACAGCATTACTGCAAATAATGTGTCCGATAATCGTTCCATTTTCTAGTTCAGCAACGAAACTTAGTGCCATAATACCATCACGTTGCCTTAACTTATGAACCATCCAGTGCTCATAAGGGCAACCAATCTGACCTTGTTTGATTCTGTCGGGATAATCGAATGCGGCTCTCGTTATTTCCTCTACTCTTTGATAATCTTTTTCTTCTTCAAGTCGAATATGAATCTTCATACTATCCTCCGAATTCCAGTTTGTCGATGTATCTGCCATATATTATAGCGCCCGTATATAAATTTTTCAATTATACTGTTATCCTGCAAAAACAGCTACTTTTGTCAACGTTCAATATGAATGGGTTTCGCCCACCGCCTGCAAGTGCATCTGCCCTCTGTTTGTGTGGCAAACAAGAGAAGATGAAAGTACGCATGCTTTCGCCCTGGCATTTTTATATCGCCATAAGAAATTCGCACCATTTGGGCACCAAAGTGTTAAGAAACATTGTAATTTTGAGTACCCTAATCTCGCAAAAGGTCAGTATTTGCGCGAGCTTTTACAGTTCAAGGCTTTTTAACACCAAAAAATTACATACTATTTTTTATTGAATAGGTAAGAGAAAGATATACCCCATCGGTTTGACAGCTCTGGGGAAAATGCAGTATACTGGTTTCACAATTCAAGGAGGATATCCGGGATCCTAGATTAAGAAAAGGGAATCTTCCTTATGCAGAGGAGAATATGCATGGCGCAGGAACTGAGCGAAGAGAGGAAAAGCGAAATCGCCCTGGCGGATCAGCTTAGGGCTGAAGTAATGCGGGGGCTCCAATGTGGGGAGCCTGTGGAAAGACTGCTGTTGAAAGCTGTTCAGAGTATGGCGTTAAAGGATAACGATACGGTTTCGTATCCGGAGGCGAAAAAAACGCTGATTGCTATTTATGGAGATGCTTTGGGCCAGCCCGTACCCCTTCAGATCGAGCTGGAGGAGACAGAGCAGAGGCTGGAGCGTCTGCGCAAAGCCTATGAGGCGGGCGAGGGAGTAGAACCCTATGATGTGCAGGAGCGGGTGAAAAACGCCATCCGTGCCCACGAAGCCCGTATTGCCCTTTTAAAGGATAAAATTGCCGGAAAAGGATAAACCATACGCCAGAGCAGAATCTGGCGCATGGTTTTTTCTGTACTTCCCCCGGGCTGGGGCGGTGTATCTCGCAGGAAAGGAGAGACAGGATTTGGAAGAGCGCTTTTGGGTGCAGATTCCCATAGGATGGGCTGAAGTCCGCTTGGAAGGCGGCGCGGTGACGGGTTTATCCCTGCGAAGGGAAAAACCTTTGGAAGCCGGAGCCTTTGGGGAAGTATCCCCTTTGGGAAAGAAAGTCTCCCAGGAAATTGCCGAATATTTTGAAGGAATCCGGCGGGAATTTGATCTTCCTGTCTGTTTGCACGGCTCGGAGTTTCAGAAAACAGTTTGGCAGGCTATGCGGAAAATTCCATATGGCCAGGTGCGGTCCTATGGAGATGTAGCCTTTATGATCGGCAGGCCCACTGCCGCCCGAGCGGTGGGAGGAGCCTGCAATAAAAATCCCTTATGGCTGCTGGTGCCCTGCCACCGGGTCATCAGCGGGGACAATTCCCTGGGCGGTTACGGCGGAGCCCAGGATGTAAAAAGATTCCTTCTCCGGCTGGAAGGTGCCCGGTTTCGGGAGTGAAAGGGAATGCACACAGTTCATATAGAAAAAAGACGGCGTTCACAGGCAGGATAAAGCCGTCTGGAAAGGGTTTTGTTATGGCGTATATCGGTTGTCACTTATCATCTTCCAAAGGATTCCTGCATATGGGAAAGGAAGCGCTTTCCATTGAGGGAAATACATTTCAGTTTTTTACCAGGAATCCCCGGGGAAGCCGGAGCAAAAAGATCGACCCGGAAGACGCAGAGGCTCTTTGCCGGCTGCTCAGGGAAAAAGGGTTCGGGCCTATAATAGCCCATGCTCCCTATACGCTCAATCCCTGCTCTGCCGACGCCCATACAAGGGAATTTGCCCTGGAAACTTTGGCGGATGATCTTTTTCGTATGGAGTATATACCGGGGAATCTGTATAATTTCCATCCCGGAAGCCATGTAGGGCAGGGGGCGGAGGAAGGAATCCGGCTGATTGCAGACGCTCTGAATAAAGTGCTGAAACCGGAAATGCATACCACCGTCCTTCTGGAAACCATGGCCGGAAAGGGTTCGGAAGTAGGGCGAACCTTTGAGGAGCTCCGCGCTGTTCTGGACCGGGTAGAGCTTTCGGAGAAAATGGGCGTTTGCCTGGATACCTGCCATGTGCATGACGCAGGCTATGATATTGCGGGGAATCTGGACGGCGTCCTTCGGGAATTCGACCGGTGCATAGGGATAGAAAAGCTTAAGGCCCTGCATATAAACGACAGTAAGAATCCCCTTGGGAGCCACAAAGACCGCCATGAGAAGATCGGGCTTGGAAATATAGGAGAAGAAGCCTTTTCCAGGATCGTGCGCCATCCATGGCTGAAAGACCTTCCCATGTGCTTGGAGACCCCTAACGATCTCATGGGATACGAAAAGGAAATTGCTCTTCTCAGAGGCTTTTCCGGGGAGCCTTGTTTGTCTGAAGGCTAGGAAGGCTCGCCCGCAGCCCCCGAAGGGATTCTTTTATATCGGGAGAAACCCGATAGGATTCCAGGGATTTCTGGATAGCCTTTCGCAGAATGTCTTCGTCCATGGGCGTATTTCTGAAATATGCAAGGGTCTGCTGGGGGCTTTTCCCGCAGCAGGTAGCTAAGACCCATGCGGCGGCCATTTTGGCATAATATCCCGGATGGCGGACAGAGGCGGCGGCTTCCAGAATAAAGGGAAGGAATTCCGGTGTCAGGAAGTGATCCATCAGCATAATCAAGCCGAAGCGAAGGGTGAATTCCTCCCCGGAGGAAAGGCATTCCCGGAGAAAGGGAAGATAGGTATCCGGATACCGGGAAGCTTCCTTTATAGAAGCGCATACACTGTCGCAAACGGACCAGTTTTGGATTTCCGGCAGGAATTCTTTCAAACGCAGGATCCTTTCCTCCGGGGAGATGGGGCACTGGGCCAGCACAAAGCCCTTGAGCATGGTTTCTTCAAAATATTCCCCTTTGGTTTCTCGGAGAAACCCCTCCCAATCGCTTTTCAGGATCCGGCTTGCCAGCTTCCGAAGGAGCGGCAGACGTACGCCCAGAATAGAGTCAACGCCGGGGAGCAGGGACGCGGAAAAATTTTTGTATTTTTCTTCGGCCAGGGAAAGGAGAATGGGGCGGACTTCCCCGGGGGTTACAGGCTGGGTTTTTCTAGGAGAGATGGAGGGCATGGAAAACATCCTTTCTGTAAATACACATATCCGAAGCCGCGTGCCGCAGAATTTGCATAAGCGGGACAGGAAGTTTTCCCGCCTATAGGCGGCGTGGGGCTATAGAGGCTATATATCTGTCTTATTTTAACTATAGCATATTTTTGGGCGCTGGGGCAGCCGGAAATCGGAAGTTTCCATAGGCCAGAGCTATCCCAATACCAAAGAAAAACGTAGCGTAATCTACGAAGAAATAAGGGAAAGGCTTTTGGCAGCCGGTTTTCGGGACATGCCCCCGGGATGCCATTTTACAATAGCGCAAGAAAGGAAAATAGAGGGGAACATTCTTCGTTTCCGTTTTATAGGAACCGGCGGAATTGGGTGGAAATCTTCTCCTTACTTTGCTATAATAGGGAAAACGTGAGTAATACTATGAAAACCGGAAAGGAGGTTTTTCAATGGCCAAAGTAACTCTTTTAGCACACACGCCTCTTCCGGAAAAGGTTGTGGCCGCTTCTGCCAAGTTATGCTATTCCCCTTCGGATATCGAAACGGTCTGCGAGGGATTAACAGAGGAGAAAACGGCTTCTTTTGTGGAGATGCTGGCGGAAATCGGCCATGAAAGCCCTATAGAACACGCAAGCTTTACATTTGGGATCGAAGGTGTTTCCCGTTCCCTTTTAGCCCAGATCACCAGGCACCGCATCGCCTCTTTCAGCGTGCAGAGCCAGCGGTATGTGGCGGAAAAGGCTTTTGAATATGTGGTGCCCCCGGAGATCGAGGGGATCCCCGAAGCGAAAGCGGAATTCCTGAAAGCTATGGAGGAGGACCAGCGCCATTATGAAAGCCTGACGGCCCTTCTGCAGAAAAAGCATCAGGAGGAATTTTTGAAGGCGGGAAAGACGGAAAAAGAAGCCCGCCGTCTGGCGGAAAAGAAGGCGATTGAGGACGCCCGCTTTGTCCTGCCCAACGCCTGCACAACGAAAATGATCTGCACCATGAACGCCAGATCCCTTCTGAATTTCTTTTCTCATCGCTGCTGCAACCGGGCTCAGTGGGAAATTCGGGAGTTGGCGGAGCAAATGCTGGATCTTGTGAAAAAAGAAGCGCCCCATATCTTTGAAAAAGCCGGCCCTCCCTGCCTGCGGGGAGCGTGCCCGGAGGGGAAAATGTCCTGCGGGAAGGCTTTGGAGATCCGCAAAAAATATGGGGTAACGCCATGATGCGGGGAAAGCTTATCACCCTGGAAGGGCTGGACGGCAGCGGGAAAGGAACCCAGGCGGCTCTTTTAGAAAAAGCCCTTCTGGAAAGGAACATTCCGCTCAAAAAGATTTCTTTTCCCGATTATAGCCATCCTTCTTCCTCCTTGGTGAAAATGTATCTCAACGGGGATTTCGGAAGCCGGCCGGGAGATGTGAACGCCTACGCGGCCTCTTCTTTTTACGCCGTGGATCGTTTCGCCAGTTTCCGGAAATACTGGAAAAGGGAATTTGAAAGCGGGACATGGATTCTGGCCGATCGATACACCACATCCAATATGGTGTATCAGCTTACGAAACTTCCCCAAAAAGAGTGGGATGGATTTTTAAGCTGGGTGGAAGATTTTGAATATGGGAAGCTCTCTTTGCCTCGGCCGGATATAACCGTTTATCTGGATATGCCGCCGGAAATTTCCCAGGAACTGCTCCGCTTGCGTTATAAAGGGGATGAAGGAAAAAAGGATATTCACGAAAGCAATTTGGAATATTTGATCCGCTGCAGGGAAAGCGCCCGGTATGCGGCGGAGAAAATGGGCTGGCGCGTCATACATTGCGCTAAGGATGGCCGGCCTCGTCCGGTGGAAGAGATCCATCGGGAAATAAAAGGCGCAGTTTTGGAGGATATGCATATTTATGCTGGAATTTAAAATTCCGAAAATAGAAGACAGGGAATGGGTGCAGCCCATTCTGACGGCCGCAGAGGGCATGGGAAATGAATTTGCCTTCGGGACGTTGTTTTTATGGTCCGAAGCGTATTCCTGCCGGATTTGCCGGCACGGAGATTTTATTTTTGTCTGCTATAATTATGGATCGGGTGAGGATTTGTATACCTATCCCATAGGCAGGGGAGATCTGCGGGAAGCTTTGGAATTGCTGGAAAAGGACGCTCAGGAAAGAAATGTTTCCTTTCGGCTGTGGGGGCTTTCCAGAGAAGATTGCGAAGAGCTGGAAGGGGAAGTGCCGGGGCGTTTTCAGTACCAGCCTTTCAGGGACGATTTTGACTACATTTACCGAACGCAGGATCTCATCCAGCTAGCCGGCCGGAAATATCACGGAAAAAGGAACCACCTTTCCCAGTTCAGCAGGAATTTTTCCTGGAGCTATGAGGATATTTCCCCGGAAAATTTTGAAGATGTGCGGGCGGTGGCTTTGGAATGGGCCAGGCAGAATGATCCGGAGGCGGCCGGAGGGCTGACCCAGGAAAACGGGGCGATTTTTAAGGCCCTGGAATATTTTGCCCCTCTGAAACTTTCCGGCGGGCTGATCCGTGTGGAAGGAAAGCCAGCGGCTTTTACCATCGGGGAAGAGATAAATCCCTGCTGTTTTGTCCTGCATTTTGAAAAGGCGTTGGAAGGGTATTTGGGCCTGTATACGGTTATTAACCATGAATTTGCCTCTCGGAACCTTTCTCAATATGAGTATGTAAACAGAGAGGAAGATATGGGGATAGAAGGCATACGGAAAGCAAAGCTTTCCTATCGGCCGGCTCTTTTGCTGGAAAAATACGTAGCCTCCCCAAAGAGGGCACTATGATCGGGCAGGCTCGCTCCGGCATGGAAAAGGAGCTGATGAGCCTCTGGGAAACTTGTTTTGGAGACCAGCCGGGGCTGGTCCGCCGGTTTTTTGCCGCGTGGTTCAGCCCCGAGCACTGCCTTGTATACACCGTGGGAAAAAAGATCGCCGCGGCTGTGTATATGCTTCCCTGCCGGATGGAGCGGGAAGGAACGCTGTATCCTGGGCATTATATATATGCCGCGGCAACGCTTCCTGCTTTTCGCGGCAGGGGATTCATGGCATGCCTGATGGAAGCCGCAGCCTTGGAAGGTGTAAAAAGAGGACATGTTTTTTCAGCTGTTCTTCCAGCTGAAAAAGGGCTCTATTCCTATTACGGCCGTTTTGGATACAGGGAGTATTTTGAGGCCGAATATACGGAAATGCAGGTTTCCGAGCTGGAGACTCTGGCTAAATGGGAAGGGGCCGGCAGAAGGCTTATTTCTCCCGAGGAGGCGCTTTCCTGCCAAAAGGAATTTCTGTCCGGGCGGGAAGGTTCCATAATCTGGAACCCCAGAGACGTATTCTACGCTTTTTCCATGAACCATTTCTGTAAAGGGCAGCTGATTGCCGCCGGTTCTCCTTTGCAAAATGGGTTTGCCCTATGCACAGAGGAAAATGGGATACAGTTTATTTCGGAGACGGCATTTTCCGAGAAAGCCTTTCCGTATCTTATGGGCAGCATTCTTCGGTATGCCCCTTCTGCCCGATACCGTTTTCGTATGCCGGTGGGAAAAAGCAGAGTGTTTTTGGGAAAAGAGGGAGAGAGGACTCCTTTTGGAATGGCAAAACCTCTTGGGGGCTGGGAACTTCCATTGCAGAAGGAAAACGCAGCTCCGTGGCTCGCTTTTCCTTTAGATTAAAAAATCGGCACATCTTTTCCATTTGTTTTTTCGGCATACAAAGTTTATACTGTATACACAGCCGGTTCCGGCTTTCAGAAATACATTGGTGGTTTTAAGCATACCGCCGGAAAATGGAAAGAAAAGGAGAAATCAATATGATTTATGTTTTTTTAGCAGAAGGCTTTGAAGAAACGGAAGCTCTGGTTCCCGTGGATATGCTCTGCCGGATGGGCTGCGATGTAAAAACCGTAGGCATTGGAGGAAAGGAAGTAACAGGCTCCCATGGTATAACCGTAACGGCAGATCTGGAAGAAAAAGATGTAGATACCGATTTTACGGAGATGGTATTTCTCCCGGGCGGCTTGCCGGGAACCTACAATTTGGAAAAATCCCCCATTGTTCGCGCAGCCGTAGAGGCGGCGGCGGAATGCGGAGCTTTTGTGGCGGCTATCTGCGCTGCTCCTTCCGTATTAGGCCATTGGGGGCTTCTGAAGGGCCACAAAGCAACCTGCGCTCCCGGCTTTGAAACGGAGCTTGAGGGTGCGGAGCATATAAAGGAGCCCGTTGTGGTAAGCGGAAAGATTATAACCGGCTGGGGTGCAGGCGCTGCTCTTCCTTTTGCTTTGCAGTTGGGTGAGCTTCTCTGCGGAAAGGATAAGGCCGATGAGATAGCGGCGAAGATCGGCTACGCCAGATCCTGAGAAATGCCCATGTATATACGGAATATAAGAGAAATTAAAATCAATCTGCGAGCTAAACACAGACGTTTCCGGGAACGGATGGATCCGGAGCAGAAACGGAAACTGGATGCCGCTATACAGGCCAGGGTATTGGCTCTCAGAGAATATGCTCAGTCAAACATTCTTTTTACCTATGTGAGCAAGGCCATTGAGGTGGATACGGTGGGGATTATTGAAGCCGCCCTATTGAACCATAAGAAAGTGGCCGTGCCCCGGTGTGTGCCGGGCACAAGGGAAATGGAATTTTACTATATCCGCTCTATGGCGGATCTGGAGCCGGGGGCTTTCGGAGTCCTTGAGCCCAGGCCGGATCCCAGAAATTTAGTGGATAAAAATGAAAAGGGCCTTTGTATTGTTCCGGGCCTGGCTTTTGATCCGCAAGGCTATCGGCTGGGGTATGGAAAAGGGTATTACGACCGTTTTCTTTCCGGATTCCGGGGAAAAACGGTGGGAATCTGTTACCTGGGGTGTGTGCAATGGAATTTGCCCCACGGTTATTATGACAGACCGGTGGATATTCTGATTACGGAGCGGTATGTGCGGAATATCCGGCGGGAGGAAAAGCAGGAGGAAACCCGATGAGTGAAAAAAAGAATGGGTTTGATCCCCAGAAGATGGATGAAGGGGAATTGAACCGGCGTCTGTATGAAAAAAGAGTGAAAAATTTTACACTCCATATTCCGGATACGGATACAGAAACCGATACAGACGTAACAGACATTTCCAAGGAGACGCAGCCCCAGCCTGCGGGTGTGGACGCATTTTCTTTTGGGCAGGAAGAGTCTTCTCCTAAAAAAGAGAGCCAGACTGTGGAAGCAATCAGCAGCTTCAGTGATCCAACCAGGCCCATTCCTTTGGAAAGCGGAACTCCCACAGCGGCGGAAAAAGCTGCCGCTAAGAAAGCCAAAGAGGCCCACCGCCAGAGAAACCGGATGAAACGCAAAAAAAACAGGCGTTTTTTCCGGGCTATTTGGGTTGCCATGATTGTGCTGGTATCTGTGGCTTTGGGCCAGTATCTGGTATTCGGTGTTAACGATATGCTGGCTTCCAATCGCAGCGCGGTAAATATCACGGTGGATATCCCTAAGGATCCTACAGCGGAGGAGGTAGCTTCCCTCTTGGAAGAAAAGGGCGCTATTGAAAATCCAGAATTTTTCACGCTGTATTGTAAGCTTACCAATGCGGATACATATTTCCGGAAAGGTACTTTTGAACTGGACACAGGAATGGATTATCAGGCTTTGGTCACTACGCTTCAATCCAACGCCAACCGACTGGATATTGTTTCCGTTACCTTCCCTGAAGGCCTTAGTGTGCCGGAAGTGGCGGATCTTCTGGAAGAAAAGGGAGTCTGCGACGCAGACGCTATTCTGGAACTCTGCAACAGCACCACGTATGACGAAACCTATGAGATGCTGGGGGAAATTCCGGAAAACGAGGATAGGGTCTATCGGCTGGAAGGATATCTTTTCCCGGATACCTATGATTTTTACGTGGATGAGGATCCCGAAACGGCCCTTCAGAAGCTCATACGCAACTGTAATCTGAAGCTGACGAAGAATATTCGGGAAAAAGCGGAAGAAAAAGGAATGACGCTGGATGAGGTGATGACGCTGGCTTCTATTGTCCAGCGGGAATCGGCCAATAAGGAAGATATGTATAAGGTTTCTTCCGTCCTGCAGAACCGCCTGAATAACGGCGCTTCCATGGATATTTATACGCTGGACTGCGATTCCACGACCTATTATCCCTATCGGACAAAAGGGGATATCCCTTCCAATATCCGGGATACGTTTGTAAGCGCGTATAATACCTACGACAACCGCGGCCTGCCTCCGGGACCCATCTGCAGCCCCGGTATGGACGCCATCGACGCGGTTCTCAATCCGGCAGAGACGAATTTTTATTATTTCTGCCATGGGGATGGGGGCGCGTATTATGCCACCACGTATGCAGAGCATCAGCAGAATCTACGTAAGGCGGGGTTGATCGATTGATGGAATATGCGGAGAAGAACAAAGTGGAATTACTGTCTCCCGCAGGGGATATGGAGCGGCTTTCGGCCGCTCTTTCCTTCGGGGCGGACGCCGTGTATTTAGCGGGCAGGGAGTTCGGTATGCGAAGCGCGCCGAAAAATTTCGGGGAAGATGAGCTATGCCGTGCCGCAAAGCTTTGCCATAGCTATGGAGCAAAGCTGTATCTTACCTGTAATACCGTCCCGAGGAATGAAGAGCTTTCCCGGCTGCCCGGGTTTCTGGAATTTGCCCAGGACGCAGGAGTAGACGCCTTTATCCTGACGGATCTGGGCGTATTTGAAATGGCGAAGCGGTATGCTCCCAAGGTGGAGAGGCATATTTCCACCCAGGCGGGCGTGGCAAACTGGGCCGCCGCCCGTATGTTTCACGAAATGGGAGCTTCCCGGGTGGTTTTGGCCAGGGAACTTTCCCTGGAGGAAATTGCGGGTATCCGCGCCAAAACATCCCCGGATCTGGAGCTGGAAGCATTTTGCCACGGGGCTATGTGTATGAGTTTTTCAGGCAGATGTCTTTTATCCAATTATTTAACCGGAAGAGATGCCAATCGGGGAGACTGCGCCCAGCCATGCCGGTGGAAATACGCGCTTATGGAAGAAAAAAGGCCCGGGCGATATATGCCGGTGGTGGAAACGGAAGAAGGAAGCTATATTCTGAATTCCAAAGATATGTGCATGATTTCCCATATTCCCGAAATGCTGCAGGCGGGTGTGACAAGCCTGAAAATAGAGGGCAGAGCTAAATCGGCGTATTATGTTTCCGTAACCACCAACGCATATCGGGCTGCCATTGATTTCCACAGGGATCATCCGGGAATGCCGCTGCCCGCCTGGATTCCGGAAGAGCTTGAAAAAATAAGCCACCGGGAATACAGCACAGGCTTTTATATGGGCGGCGAACCGGGCCAGGAAACCCATAGCGGCGGATATGTTCGTTCCTATGAAGTGGTGGCTGTCTGCGAAGGCAGAAGGGCGGACGGAATGACGGTTCTTTCCCAGAGAAACCGGTTTTTCCGCGGCGATACAGCCGATGTATTGGAGCCTGGCAAGGAGCCATATACCGTTTCGCTGGATGCGATTTACGACGAAGAGGGAACACCCATAGAGGCGGCGCCTCACGCCACCATGCGCGTGCTGCTGAAAACGGATACGCCCATAGGGCCGGGAGCTCTTTTGCGCAAAGTCCGGAAAGAACAGGCAGAATAAAAAAAGCGGCATACTAGAAGGGAAATCCACCAAAAGAGCTTTTCACCCATCTTTCCTTAAAATGCAGAAATCCCAAATGGAAAGCCGTTTTCCTTTTGCTTTTCTTTCAATAACACGATTAAAAATCCCCTGTTTCGGTAACACTTGTAGAAAGAAACCGGAATGGGGGATTTTTATGGAAAAACGGGTTGTAGCTGTATTTGCGGGAATTTTGTTAGCGCTTTTTTTGTGTGAACTCAATTTGTATTCCACAGCATCCGGGGAGGAATTGCGGGAAGCGGCTCAGGCCCAGAGCCAGTGGACCTTGGATATAACGGAAACCAGAGGCACGATCTATGATTGCCGTCTTCAGCCTCTTACAGGAGGAAAAACAAGGTATGTGGCTGCTGTTGTGCCGGGGATGGAATCCCTGGCGGCTTTAAACGGAATGTTCAGCGCCGGGGAAATGCACGATATACGACAGCTTTTTGAGGCCGGGCGCCCCTTTCTGCTGGAAGTGCCTGAAAAAGTGGAAGCAGAAGGGATTGATGTGTTCCAGGTCTCCGAGCGCTACAGAGAAGAGCCTTTAGCTGTGCATGTTTTGGGATATTTGGATAGCGAAGGAAACGGCATGGCGGGGGCCGAACGGGCCTATGACGCTATTCTCAAAGCAGGTCAGGGGGAAGTATCCGTAACCTATCAGGTGGACGCTCTTCAACGGCAGATGGAGGGCGAAGGAAAATCCATTACCAATACGGCATACAAAGGGACCTCCGGAGTGGTGCTGACTCTGGATGAAAAAATTCAGCAGCTTGCGGAAGAGGCCGGTTCCAAATATCTCAAAAAAGGGGCGGTAGTGATTGGGGAAATACCTTCCTGCGCGCTGCGGGCGGTTGTGAGTGTGCCCGGTTATTCCCCTTCGGACCCATCCTCTTCCATGGAAGACGAGGATTCCCCTTTTCTGAACAGAGCCTTCAGCGCGTATACGGTGGGAAGTGTGTTTAAGCTGGTTTCCGCCGCCGCGGCTTTGGAATACGGAATCCCTTCAGACACCCAGTATACATGTACAGGGGCCATCCGGGTTTCCTCCAGTTATTTTCATTGCTTTAACGGGCAGAGCCACGGAACGGAAACCATGAAAGAAGCCATCGCTAATTCCTGCAACACCTATTTTGTGAATCTTATGGAGGGAGTGCCCCAAACGTATTTTTTAAATACGGCCCGATCTCTTGGGTTTGGTAAAGAATTGGAGCTTATGCCTGGATGTGTTTCCGCAGCGGGGGTGCTGCCTTCTATAGAGACGTTAAATCTCCCAAAAGGGCTGGCAAACGTTTCTTTCGGCCAGGGAGAGCTGACGGCTACCCCGATACAGATTACGGCTATGGTAAACGCCATCGCTTCCGGAGGCGTATATGCCGAACCCCGCTTATACGAAGGAGTAGTGGATGATTCCCTGGAATACCTGGAGCGTTCGGCTGTGACGGAAAAAACCCGGGTTATGAGCGAGGAGACGGCGCTGTTTCTGCAGAGCTGCATGCTGGCCTCTGCAAAGGAGGGCACCAGTAAATTTGGAAATCCCGAGGATGCGGGAGGAGCCGGCGCAAAAACCGCAACTGCCCAGACAGGGCGATATAAAGAAAACGGGGAAGAGATCCTGCAGTGCTGGTATGTGGGATTTTGGCCTGCGGAAAATCCCCGCTATGTGATTACGGTTTTTGAAGAGGACGGCGAAGGCGGCGGCGCAACCTGCGGCCCTGTATTTAAAGAAATCGCGGAGGGTCTCCATGCTTTGGCAGACTGAGTGAAGGGGATAAGAACTGCGAAACGGCTTGACTTTTCTATCAGCGGGGGATATAATCAAAAAAGAGCATATGGAGATATGGCTAGGAAGGGAAGAGGCTTCCGGATACCGCTAAAAGAGAGGATCCCCAAGGCTGAAAGGGGTCTGCGGAAAGAAGGATGCCGGCCGTCCCGGAGCCCTGCGTGAAGAGCGCGGCGCAGCTCTGCGTTATGGAGTTTTAAGAGGCGCATATCAGCGCAATTTGGGTGGTACCGCGGGCTTTTCCGTCCCATTGTGGATGGAAAAGCCTTTTTTGATGCCGGAAACCCTCTTAAAAGGATGTATGGAGGAATCAAGCATGGAACAAAAGAGCATGGATTACTGTATGGAACAGCTAAAAAAGCTGTGCGCCATACACAGCCCCAGCGGCATGACCGATGAGGTCGCCGCATATCTCATGGAGGAGTTTTCCCGGCTGGGATATGCCCCGGAAAAGACACGCAAGGGCGGGGTTGTGGTATGCCTGGGCGGAAAAGAAACCGGAGCGGAAGACGGCCTTTTTATGATGGCGCATATTGATACTTTAGGCGCCGTGGTAAGCTCCATAAAGGAGAACGGAAGGCTGGAAATTTCCCCTATCGGGGGCTTGCAGGCCAATAACTGCGAGGCGGAGGACTGCGTGATCCGCACCCGCTTTTCCGGGGAATATACCGGGACTTTGCAGCTTTGCAATGCGTCCGTCCATGTGAACGGGGAATACGGAGACATAAAGAGAAGCTTTGGAAATACGGAAGTGGTGATCGATGAGCCGGTTTCCACAAAGGAAGAAACCAGAGCCTTGGGAATCGAAGTGGGAGATTTTGTCTGCTTTGAACCCAGAACACAGATCACGAAGAGCGGGTATATTAAGAGCCGTTTCCTGGATGACAAGCTCAGCGCGGCCATTCTTCTTGCCTATGCCCGGGAATTAAAAGAAAAACATCTGACTCCCAAACGGAAAGTGTATCTGCATTTTACGGTGTATGAGGAGGTCGGCCATGGGGCGTCCGCTTCTGTGCCGGGGGATGTTTCGGAGGTTCTCAGCGTGGATATGGGCTGTGTGGGAGAAGGACTCACCTGCACGGAGAGAGAAGTTTCCATATGCGCCAAGGATTCCGTGGGCCCCTATGATTACAGCGTAACCACAGCGCTGGTAAAGGCGGCGAAGGAAAAAGGCCTTCGGTATGCGGTGGATGTGTATCCCTATTATGGTTCCGATGCGGACGCTAGCCTGCGGGCGGGCTATGATGTGCGCCACGGGCTGATCGGCGCCGGGGTCTATGCTTCCCACGGCTATGAGCGTTCCCATAAAGAGGGCGTAGAAAATACATTTGAGCTTTTGCTGGCCTATACCGTCTAAAAATTCTTCGAGAATTTCTATACTATAACCATATAAAGTGAGATAGGAGTTTTGATTATGCAGTGGACAGGATTAAATGAACTGCGCGAAAAATACCTGAAATTTTTTGAGGAGAAAGGCCATTTGCGCCTTCCCAGCTTTTCGCTGATTCCAAAGGACGACAACAGCCTGCTTCTCATTAATTCCGGCATGGCGCCTATGAAAAAGTATTTTACCGGCGAGGTTACCCCGCCCCGCAAACGGGTGACAACCTGCCAGAAATGCATCCGCACCGGGGATATCGACAACGTAGGTATTACCGACCGGCACGGCACCTTCTTTGAGATGCTGGGCAATTTTTCCTTCGGAGATTACTTTAAGAAAGAAGCTATTCCGTGGGCTTGGGAATTCTGCACCAAAGTGATGGAGATGCCCGTGGATAAGCTCTGGGTAACCATTTACCTGGATGACGACGAGGCCTATGAGATCTGGACAAAAGACGTGGGCGTGGATCCTTCCCATATTGTGCGGCTGGGAAAAGAAGACAATTTCTGGGAGCATGGTTCCGGCCCCTGCGGCCCCTGCTCGGAAATCTATTTTGATCGCGGCCCGGAGCATGGCTGCGGCAAACCGGATTGCGGCCCCGGCTGTGAATGCGACCGGTATGTGGAATTCTGGAATGTGGTGTTCAGCCAGTTTGACAGCGACGGCAAGGGCAACTATCCGCCTATGGAGCATCCCAATATCGATACAGGAATGGGCCTGGAGCGTCTGGCCTGCATCATGCAGAATGTGGATAATCTTTTCCTTGTGGATACAGTCCAGAATATTATGCAGCACATTTGCCGGGTAGCCGGAATCAAGTATGGGAAAGATAAGAAAAAGGATATTTCCCTGCGGGTTATTACAGACCATATCCGTTCCACCGTCTTTATGATTGGAGACGGCGTAATGCCCAGTAATGAAGGGCGCGGATATGTGCTGCGCCGTCTGCTGCGCCGGGCTGCCCGCCATGGCCGTCTTCTGGGGATCCATCGTCCCTTCCTTTCCGAGGTAGCGGAAACGGTTATTTCCGAAAACCAGAACGCATACCCGGAACTGTTGGAAAAGCGCCCCATGATCCTGAAGCTTATCAGCGTGGAAGAAGAAAGCTTTTCCAGAACCATTGACCAGGGCATGGCCATGCTCAATGAGATCCTGGATAAAAACCTTTCCGACGCTATTTCCGGCGAGGATGCATTCCGCTTGAACGATACCTACGGCTTCCCTCTGGATCTAACCAGAGAAATCGCCGGAGAAAGAGGCGTATCCGTAGACGAAGAAGCCTTCCAGGCGTTGATGAAGGCCCAGAAGGAAAGAGCCCGCGCCGCCCGGAAAAATGCGGGGGCTGACGCATGGCTGGGTGAAAGCAACTTGCTGGAAGATATTCCGGAAACAAATTTTGTAGGGTATGAGACCTTCTCCTGCCAGGCAAAAATCCTTGCGATCGTGAAGGACGGCCAGCGGGTGGAGAACGCTTTGGAAGGGGACGAAGTCGTAATCCTTACAGACAGAACGCCTTTCTATGGAGAAAGCGGCGGCCAGGTTGGCGACACAGGCCTGATCCAGGGCAACGACGGCTCCTTTGAAGTGGGCAATACCACCAAGAATCAGGCCAAGAGCTTCCTGCATCACGGAATTGTATCCGCAGGCATTCTTTCCGTTGGGGAAGAGGTTACCATGTCTGTGGATTCCATGAGACGGGAATCCATCATGCGCAATCATACGGCAGCCCACCTTTTGCAGACAGCTTTGCGGAAGGTGCTGGGCGAGCATGTGGAGCAGGCAGGCCAGTTGGTGAATGAAGAGCATGTCCGTTTTGACTTCACCCATTTTTCCGCTCTTTCTCAGGAGGAACTCCACAAAGTAGAGCTTTTGGTAAATGAGGAAATCCTCAAAGGCGAAGAAGTTTCCTGCCGGGAAATGCCCATTGAAGAAGCCAGAAAATTAGGGGCTATGGCGCTGTTCGGAGAGAAATACGGAGATATCGTTCGTGTGGTTTCCGTAGGCGACTTTTCCAGAGAATTCTGCGGCGGCACACATGTGGCCAATACGGGCAAGCTGGGGCTTTTCCGGATTGTGTCGGAATCTTCTGTGGCCGCAGGCGTCCGCCGTATTACAGGTGTTACGGGCTTCGGCGTTCTGAAACTTCTGCAGGATTCTGCCATGCTCATCGGAGAAACGGCAGCCGTTTTAAAGGCCAATAACCCCTCGGATCTTGCGGGAAAAGCTTCCCAGGTTATGAATGAGCTGAAGGAAAAGGAAAGCGCTCTGGAATCCCTTCAGGGCAAGCTGGCGGAACTGAGGATGGAAGGACCCTTCAACAATTCCAAATTGGTCAATGGAGTTCGGGTGGTAACGGCGCTGTTCTCTTCCACCGATTCCTCCGCCCTGCGCACGATGTGCGACCGTATTCGGGATCAGGCGCCCAATATCGTGGCGGTTTTGGCCGGAATTAACGACGGGAAGGGTAATTTCGCAGCTACCCTGGGCAAAAACGCCCAGGAGAAAGGTCTCCATGCCGGAAAATTGGTTAAAGCCGTAGCCCAGATCACAGGCGGCAACGGCGGCGGCAAGCCTGATTTTGCCATGGCAGGAGCACGGGATCTCACAAAGATCGACGAGGCTTTGGGAGCTGTGGAAGGTCTTGTTGCGGAATCTCTTCAAAAATGATATGATGGAAGAAATGAGAAAGCTGCGGCCTCTTTTGGGGGCCGCAGAAACTCTCTAGCTTTCGGCGAAACCCGATAGATATAAGAACTGTAAGAATTGGATTGGCAGGTGAAAATAATGGATTGTGTATTTTGCAAAATCGCAAAGGGTGAAATCCCCAGCAACAAGGCGTATGAGGATGAGAAGGTGCTGGCTTTTTACGATCTGGATCCCCAGGCTCCGGTGCATATTTTGATTATTCCCAAAGAGCATATTGAGTCCTGCGCGGAAATAACATCGGAAAATTCCTCTATTGTGGCACACATCTTTGAAGTAGCGGCCAAGCTTGCCCAAGAAAAGGGCCTTTCCGAAGGTTTCCGCATTGTTTCCAATGCTGGAAAGGACGGCGGCCAGACAGTGCCCCATCTTCATTTCCATCTTTTGGGCGGGCGTTCCATGGAGTGGCCTCCCGGCTGATGGGGAATCTGCAGAGGAGTTTGAAAAGCAGAACGGCAAAATGAGAGAAGAGGGAACAAAAATGAGCGAAAATGAAGAGCGCAAATATTACCATATGAATATAGCGGGCTGTGAACGGGATCTTCCTATTTGCCCCATCAGCGATACATTGGATATTGCCGGTTTTGTGATGCTGGGCGATGTGGAGATCACGGAAAAGACGGCGGAAGCCCTTCTGAACAAATGCCCGGAACACGATATTATTGTGACGGCGGAAACTAAGGGGATTCCTCTTGCGTATGAGATGGCCCGGCAGGGCTGCGGCCGCTATATTGTGGCCCGTAAGGGAATTAAGGCGTATATGCGCAATCCCATCGAGGTGGAGGTAAAATCCATCACCACAGATCATGTGCAGAAATTGATTCTGGCGGAAGATGATTACAAAGGGATTGAGGGAAAACGCATTCTCATCGTGGATGATGTAATCAGCACAGGAGAATCTCTGGCCGCTATCGAGGAATTGGTGAAGGATGTAGGCGGAAACATCGTAGGCAGGGCCTGCGTCCTTGCCGAAGGGGACGCTGCGGACAGGGATGATATTATTTTCCTGGAGCCCCTTCCCCTGTTTTTCAAGGAAGCGCAGAAATAAAGCATAGGGCCTCTGGGAGCCCTGAAACGGATATTCTTAGAGGGCAGGAGGCAGAGCTATGAAGCGGCCGTTGGCGTTGGTTGGATTTACATATCTGCTGGCGCTGATGGCCGCTGTTGCATTACAGAAATATACGCTTTTCTTGGGAGCGGTTTGTTTATTGGCATATGGAATTTTGCTTATTCTGGGCAGGCAGGAAACCTACCGCCTTATTTCCCTTTCTCTTTTAACGGCTGCATTGGCATTGGGAAGTTTTTATGGGTATACGAAAGCGTATGTGGAGCCGCCTGCGTCTTACGATGGAAAAACAGCCTTAATAGAGGGAACTGTCTCCCAGGAACCGGAGTATGCGGATGGGCGGTATCGGTATGTTCTGCGGGTGAAGGGAAATGTCCTTCCCGATGTTTCCCAGGAATTTCAGATTCGGGTTTATGCAAGGGAAAAGCTGGCAGAACGGCCGGGAGACCGGCTCAAGGGAGAAATGTCCCTTTATCTTCCTTCCCAATCCGGCGGGTTCGACAGCCGTTCCTCCCTCCTTGCGGACGGTATCGCCCTTTACGGCTCCTTTTTGGATGAAGAATCTGTGCAATATGAAAAGAGGCAGTCTCCCAATCTGTATTTTCTCCTATTGGATGCAAGAAAAGAATGGAACAGGCGCGCCATGGAACTGTTTCCGGAAGATCACGGCCTTGTTCGGGCGCTGCTTTTGGGGGACGTTTCGGCTCTCTCCCCGGAACTGGAGGAGAATTTTCGTACCATCGGCGTTTCGCATCTTCTGGTGATTTCCGGGTTTCATATGGCGGTAGTCATGCAGATACTGCTGTTGGTTTTGGGATGGTGTATCCCGTTTCGGCGGCTCCGGTCGGGAATTTGCATGGCGGCGGTTTTCTGTTTTATGGGTATTACGTGTTTTCTGCCTTCCGTTTCCAGAAGCGGAATTATGTGCCTGATTATGCTTTCAGGCCGTATTTTCCTGCGGCGGGCGGATTCTCTCAATTCCTTGGGATTTGCCGTGCTTTTCCTTTTGCTGCAAAATCCTTGGGCGGCAGCTGATATCGGGCTTCTGCTTTCCGTATCCGCGTGCCTGGGGATGATCCTTTTGGAACCCCGGCTGGAAAAGGCCATGCTTCCTCAAAAGCTGCGGCCCCGGTGGGGAAAAGAAAATGTGCTCCGTAAAATAGGAAGATCCCTTATTTCCGTAATAGCCGGTTCCATTGCCGCTTCGTTGTTTACGCTGCCGGTATCGGTTTTGGCTTTCGGCACCATTACACTGGCAGGCTCTGTTGCCAACCTGTTTCTGATGGCTCCCGTTTCCTTTTTGATCCAGCTTGCGCTTCCGGTGCTCCTTTTAAGCTTCATACCGTATTTTTCCATTTTGCTTGGCCCCTTTATCAGTCTGATAAAGCTGCTTTGCGAATATGTATACGGTATGGGAGAGCTTCTTGCCTGTATTCCCTTTGCAAGAGCGCCGTTTTCAGGAAGAAAGGCGTTTTTCTGGATGGCATGCTGCTTTTTACTTTGCGGCATTACCGTTTTGATTATGAAGAAACCCCGGATTTTCAGAGCCACAGGCCTTTTGTGCGCGATTTTGCTGTTTGTAAGCTTACTATCCTGGCAGGTATCCCTTCATGCTATACCGCGGCTCATTATCGCTCGTTCGGGCGGAGGGATTTCCTCTGTTTTTCTTAAAGACGGAAAAGCGGCGGTGCTGGGCGGGGCAGGATATTCGGAAGAACCCCTGAACCGCATTCTTCTCAGTGAGGGAATTTTTGATCTGGAGGCGGTTTGGGAACTTGAGGATCGGTATGAAGAAGCGGACAATATTGGCGGGGTTTTGTCCGGCAGGCCGGCGGATTATCTTATTGTAGGAGAAGGTTCCCTTTCCAGCGGAAAATTACTGAATTCTATAGACAACGCAGAAACCATTTCCCTTTTGTATGAAGAGGGATCCGGCCTTTTGCTGGGAGAGGGAACTGTGGAAACGGAGGATGGCTTTACGCGTCTTTCCTGCCGCGGAACTACGATTCTATTCTGGCCGGAGGGAAGCGACGAGGAAAAGCTTCCCTCCGGCTGGGAAAACAGCGATTGCATTTTGTTTGAAGAATTGCCGGAGGATGCTTCCTGCCTGCATCCATCTTTTGCGATTCTTTGTATGGATAGCAGGACCCTTTCTGCAATGGCTCCGGAAGATTTGTCCTTTCCGGCAGCAGCGGCAGAAAATGGGACTATAGAGCTTCGTTTTATCGGTGAACGGAAAATTGAATGGAGGAGGGAATAGTATGCCCCAGATTACGGAAGCAGAATGGAAAAAACAACTGGAAAAGGATGCATTGGAGGGGCTCTATTTTGTGTATGGCCCCGAAAAATATTTGGTGCAGCGCAGCGCGGCGCGGGTAAAGGAAAAAGCGCTTCAGGGCACGTTTCCCGATTTCAATTTGCAGGAGTTTGACGGCATGGAATGCACTGTGGATGCATTGGCGGAAGCTGTAGAAGCTCTTCCATTTATGACAGAGAAAAAGTATGTAATGGTTTCCGATCTGGATGTAGAGGCAAGGAATGCAGCGGAAATGGAGAAGCTTTACGGCTGCCTGGAAGATGTGCCGGAAAGCACAGTTTTGTTTTTCTATCTCCCCGGTTTGACGCCGGATATGAAACGTTCTGCCAAATGGAAAAAATTCCTGAATACGGTGGTAAAAAAAGGGAAGGCTTTGTCGCTGGAACGGCGGTCGTCCGCGGATTTGGAAAAGCTTTTGGGGACTGCCGCGGGGAAGAGATACTGTGTGCTCTCCCGGGAAAATGCTAGAAGGATAATTGGCCTTTGCGGGGATGATCTGCAGACCCTTTTAAACGAGGTGGAAAAGCTCTGCGCCTATGTAAAAGAAGGGGAGATTTCCCCTTCGGTTATCGACAGGGTTGTTACCAAAAATCTGGAAACAACGGTTTTTGCCCTTTCAAAAGATATTTTTGCCGGGCGGTATGATGCGGCCTATGGAGTTTTGGATACCCTCTTTGCTCAAAATGAAGAGCCGGTTTCCATCTTGGCGGTGCTTTCTTCGGCTTACTTGGATGTATACCGTGTCCGGGCGGCGCTTCAAAGCGGCGAAACAGCAGTAGAGCCCGCAAAGCATTTCGACTATAAAAATAAGGAATTTCGCTTGCGGAATGCGGAAAGAGACGGGCGAAAATTATCCACAGCTATGCTGCGTCAGAGTTTGGAGGCTCTTTCTTCCGCAGACGCCCAGCTTAAGGGCGGAAGAGGGGATAGAAAGCTCTTTCAAAGACTGACTCTGGAAAAACTGATTGCTGAACTTTTGTGGATTGCAGAGAAGGAGAAGGTATCTTGATACGGGTAAAGGAAGCTATTATAGTAGAAGGTAAATACGATAAAATCAAGCTTTCTTCTTTTGTGGATGGTTTGATTCTGGAGACCCACGGGTTCCGAATTTTTAAAGACAGGGAACAAATGGCGCTGATTCGCCGCATGGCGGATACAAGAGGGCTTCTCATCCTTACAGACAGCGACGGGGCGGGATTTGTCATCCGCAATTATCTTTCGGGCTCTGTGGATCCCCATAAAATTAAACATGCGTACATTCCCTCTGTTTTCGGAAAGGAAAAGCGAAAAGAAAAGCCCTCCAAGGAAGGCAAACTGGGCGTGGAGGGAATTTCAGCCGATGTTATTCTGGAGGCTCTTCGCAGAGCTGGGGCGCAGATAGAAGGGGAAGAAACAAACAAAAGAGACGGGAAAATGGATCCCATTCAGAAAAGCGATTTATATGAATGGGGCCTTTCGGGGAGAGAAGAGAGCCGTCTGCTGCGGGAAAAACTGCTCCACAGGCTTCAGCTGCCCGAATACCTTTCCTCCAATGCACTGCTGAGGGTGCTCAATACAGTTTCCAGCCGGGAGGAAATTCCAGCCTTACTGGAAGAAATCCGTGGGGAGAAAACCAAATAACGCCGCTTTGGATACGATACCATAGAGAAATTGAGTGAACGTGAATAGGAAAGTAGAGCTGTTTAGAGATTTCCGCCTTTTTTCGAAAAAATTTGTAAAAAGCTATTGACAATTCATAAAACAGAGTGCTATAATAATCAACGTTGCTGATATGTGCGCGAGTGCTGGAACTGGCAGACAGGCACGTTTGAGGGGCGTGTGTTGCATGACGTACGGGTTCAAGTCCCGTCTCGCGCACCAGGAAGGGTTGACAGAAAAGATGTCAACCCTTTTTTCTTTGTATTCATGCGGTTTTTTTGGAGTAAAATCCGGAAAACCATTTTACTGAAGATGTCTAAGCAGAAATCCATAGGGTATTCTACTAAGCGGGGTTTCCGCCTGGTTTTTCAGGCTGGGAACTCCGTTTTTTCTTTTCTCCCCTTTTTTCTCGTTGTCGGAGCTTAAAAGTTTCTGGCAGTTTATTGATAGATTGACAAAAGCCCCAAAGCTGAGTGTATTTCGTGACTTGGCGGTTAGGTCATACATCTCATCTGTTTCAGATTTGGTTAGATGAAGAATCTGAGGAAACGGTTCCAGAATTCCATCCGGTACTGGTTTACGGCCTTTTTCAATGTCGCATATGTAAACAGGTGAATAGTCTAAAGCGATGGCAAGCTGCCGCGTGGACAGCTCCATCTCCAGCCGTTTTTTACCAGGAAATTTCCAAAGGTTCTTTCTCCTTCCATGACACGCCTCCTGTCATGGATACGTAGGTGTGTGAATCATATGGTGTTATCATATCAGAACACATGTATTTTATGATAGATGAAGAAAATGTTTTTGGAAATCATTTAAAGTTTTCGTCTGATGATCATACTTTGTACAATATATTAGTTCTAAGTATATATACATCTATCTAAAAACACAAAAAAGATATTGACTTTTATCCTAGAACAGAATATTATGGACATGAAAATATAAATCACACAAAATCCAAGGAAATAATTCGATAATTTTAGTGATTTACTTTTAAAATACTATTTTGGGGCTAGATTTTGCCAGGTTGCTTATATTTGTTTGGATTGGTTGTTGGCGTGTATTAAGGTTCTCAGGGTATTTATTGTGCTGTGGAGAGTAGAGTTCATAAGCGGATAGAGACTGTCTCTCAGGAGCACTATCAGAGGGTTAAAGTGGATAAACTACCGTCGGGTGTTCCGACGTGATATATGGGATTATATAAGGAGGTATCATACGCAATGAAAAAAGAAATGCAAAAGAAAATGATTCTACATTTGCTGCCCTGGATGCTGGTATCCTTCTTCATGTTTTTCTTTGTGCAGATTGTCAATTTGGTTCCGGCGTACGTTATGTCATATATTGTTGACGTGGTCATACCGCAGAACAATCTGCAGCTGCTTGTGCTCTATGTGCTGTTGTATATCGCCGTTCCTCTAGTCAGCGGGATCGGAAGTTCCCTGTATGTGTATTATACGGCTGTCAAGTGCAGAAAAAGCGCCCTTGAGCTGAATCAGCGCATTTTTCATACGCTTTTGTGCCAAAACATGACCTTTTATAGTTCAAACCCGGGAGGAGAGCTGGCAGCTAAGGTTATGCAGGATGTTTCCGACTATGTATATTTATGGATTTGCACGATCCCTCAGGCGATATCTTCCATGCTGTCTATCGGCGTGATATTTGTTGTTATCGGTACGATCAATATCTATGTCGCCCTGGTTCAGGCGCTGTTTATTGTTCTTCTTCTTTTGCCGGTTCGTATCAGCGGAAAAATCATAGGAGAAAACTCCAAAAAACTGTTTGGAGCCATAGTGAAAGCGCGGTACATTGTATCGGAAGCATTCAGTGGTATCCTTACGGTTAAGGCTATGGGGCTGGAGAAAAAAATCCTTAGGAAATATGCGGAAGTTTATGAAGAGGGAAATAGGATTTTCGGACGCGCCGTTGCGATTGAGACGGTTTCAACCAACGGGATCCGGGAGTTTCTCTCCGCCGTATTCCTAGGAATTGCTTTTATTCAGTGCGCTGCGTTTGTTTCAGCTGAAACGCTGACCATTGGGCTACTGATTTCCTGTATTACGATTTTACCGAAATATCATTCTCTGCTGGTAAATCTTGTCAGCGCGAAACTTTCCTTTAAGAAAGAAGTGAGTCAGTATGACGAATTGTTCCAGTATTTGGATCTAGAGACAGAAGCTTTGGGAGAGAAAGTTCCCGAAACGTTCCTTTCCAGGGAACTGAAGATGACAAACGTCTATTTTCAGTACGATAAAGAAACAATTCTTTCTGATGTGTGCTTAACATTGGAGAAAGGGAAATGGCTGGGGATCGAAGGAAAAAGCGGCGCTGGAAAGACAACCCTGATTAATCTCTTAATCGGAATATACACTCCCACAGCCGGAACCATGACTCTGGACGGGATACCTCTGAAGGATATAAAGCTGGATTGGTACCGTTTGCATATCGCATATGTGCCCCAGGATCCGTTCCTGTTTAACGGTACGATTCGCGAAAATATTCAGTTGTTTTGTGGGGATATTGACACAGATACAATCCATGACGCATTAAAAAAGGCAAATATATATGATTTTGTTAATGATCTGCCAGATGGGCTGGATTCTTACATAGGAGAAAACGGACTGTCCATTTCCGGAGGAGAAAAACAGAGATTAGCCCTTGCGATTGCGCTGATGACAAATCGCCCGCTGCTTGTTCTGGACGAGGCCACGTCTAATATGGATACCTTTAGCCAGGAATACGTCAGGGATACTTTGAAGTCTCTTGTAGATCAGCAGGAGCGGACGATTATTTCTGTATCCCACAGAAAAGATTTTCACACATGCGCAGATTTGTTGTATAAATTGTAGTTGTTGAATTTAGTAGGAAATATTGCATGACGCAAAAAGCTCCAGGTTTTAATGTTGGATTTGATGGATAGAAGAACCTTTTGCTAGAAAAGAATTCCATAAAGAGGCTTCCCAGTATGGCAGGCAAATTTTTGCTTCTGCAGGCAGGGTATAATCACCCGAACTTGTTTTTCTCTAAAAACAGGTTCGGATGATTTGCGTTTATGCGAAAGAGGAGGGGATGGCATTGGCAAGAGGAATATTGATTTTTGGCCCCTCTGGGTCGGGAAAAACCACCCTGGGAAAAATGGTGGCCCACCAGCTGGCATTTTCGTTTATTGATATTGACGACTATATATGGCGAAAGGATACACTCATTCCTTTTTCGGTTATGTACTCTCGAACAGAGAAAGTGAGCAGACTTATGCAGGCCATATCAAAGACGGATTTTTTTGTCATGTCCGGTTCCATGGATAGCTTCCATGCATATTTCGATCCTTTTTTTGATTTGGCCGTGTATTTGACAGCTCCTGCAGAAGTGCGTGTGGCGCGTGTACATCAGCGGGAATACAACCTATTCGGAAACAGAATATGCAGAGGAGGAGATATGTACGAAGCGCATCAGCGCTTTCTGGATGATGTTGCCGCCTACGATTTCGGCGGCGGCTCCACTAGCGCGATGCTCCATACAAAATGGGCAGAATCTTTGCAGTGTAAAGTCCTTAGATTGGATGGAAGCAGGGATCTATCTATGAATGTAAAAAGTATTGTTGAGGAATTTCTAAATATAAAGCATGGATATCTTTTGCGGCAGGCCGTAGAGGTTAGCTCCGCTTATTAAAAGGAATCCTTATTGGAACGCGGTTAGAAGTGTTGTTTATTTTACTGTGGAGGGGTTAACAGTTGATAATGGAATGCATGACTTCGTCACATGCTCTGTGGGAAACCGTAAAAGAATACGCTGCATCCTGTTCGTGGTCTGCAGGAAAATCTTTGGCCCATGATATGGAAAACCATGTTTTTTCAGAATGGGAACGGGTAATCGTGGCGCATAACCAAGGGGAAATCTGTGGGTACTGCACAGTTGCCAAAAGGGATTGCATCCCGGATATTCCGTATACCCCTTATATTGGATATATGTTTGTTGGAGAATCCTATCGTGGGGATCGCCTGAGTCAAGACCTTATTTTATTTGCCATGGCCTACCTTGAGAAAATAGGTTTCAAAGAAGTATACTTAGTTAGCGACCATGAAAATCTATACGAGAAATATGGTTTTTCTGTTGTGGATCGAGCGCTTTCTCCATGGGGTTCCATAGAAAAGATATACCATAAGGCCATATAATTCCGTTGTATGGCGCTTTTAAGCAAATATCCGGCAATTATTACTTGTAATCCAAATTGATCTAATGTATAATGGCTATCAATTCATATCCCTTTGTGGGATGTTTTGAAAGGAACAGATAGTATGTATAAAGTACACACAATGGAAAGATATCAGCAAAGCGCCGTTAAAAACGAATAACGGGCTTCTGTTGTTGTGTGCTTAGAAAGTATTTTTTGAAATGGTAGCGGATGGAAGCTTATATACGCTTTCATCCGTTTTTTATATGCAGAGGAGGAATCAGAATGCTGGAACAACGAGGACTCCCCCAAAAGGAGAATTGGAAAAAGAAATTGGCGTATCCAAATCTATATTGGGAGTGGTTTGATGAAATCCATCGACAAAGAAGTTCTGGCAGGATATAATGCCGGAATAGAGCGTAATAGGTTGCGAACGGATCTTGGACTGATCGAATTTGAAAGGACAAAAGAGCTCCTTATGGAATATTTACCAAAGCCGCCTGCTATTATATATGATATTGGCGGCGGATATGGGGAATATGCATGGTGGCTTGCTTCTAAAGGGTATGATGTATATTTATTCGATTTAGCGGAAACCAATATCCGGATGAGCGAAGAACTGGGTTTGGAATATCCTTCCTGTTCATTGCGGGGAAGTGCAGTGTCCGATGCAAGGAAAATAGCCCGTTCGGATAAAAGCGCAGATGCAATTTTACTTATGGGCCCGCTGTATCATATTACAGAGTATAACGAGCGTATTGAGGCAATTAAAGAAAGTTACAGACTTCTAAAAGACGATGGCGTTCTTTTTACAGCCTCCATTACTCCCTATGCAACTTTGTTGTGGGCAACGACGGTGTTTGGAACAAAAAACCGCCTGTTGGAAGAAGAGGATTTTATGTTGATGGTTGAGCGTGAATTAAAAGATGGCAGCCATATTAAACCGGAAAAAGGAGCATATAAAGGAATTGGTAATTCTCATTTTCATACAGCAAATGAGTTGAAATCCGAATTGGCCGCAGGAGGTTTTTTCAATACAAGAATACACGGCGTTGTAGGAGGAGCTTGGCTTGCACCGGATATCGATACTCTGTTTAAGAATAAAAAATCCAGGGAAGCTTTAATGCGCACAGTTCGTTTATTAGACGGAAAAGAGGACATAATCGGTCTTTCTACTCATATTCTTGGTGTATCCAAAAAGAAATAGGAGGATTTTGGTAGCTTTCTATGGCCTTACAGAATCCTTTTCACTGTGAAAAATGGGATGATTAAAAAGGGGTCGACAGTTTTATCTGTCGACCCCTTTTCTATTTCATTTGTATGCAGAAAATTCTCCATGCTTGTATAAGAAAGAATTCCCTCTTTCGGGCAATGGTGGTATACTTTAAAAAGTATCGGTGCTTTTCATGCCCAGAGGAAACAAATTTCGGATATGAATATAGGCAAGCCGGTATGGTTTTGTTTTTTGTTTATGGATAAAATCCATTCCGAATGGTAAAAGGAGGAAATCTATATGTTTCAGGGAAAAAAGAAAGCCATTACATTCAGCTATGATGACGGAGTAACACAGGATATACGCTTGGTGGAAATTTTTAATAAATATGATTTAAAAGCCACTTTCAATTTGAATTCCATGCTGTTGGGAAAAGACGGCAGGATTTCCTCCCCTTATGGAGAAGCTTCCCACAATAAGGTAAAAAGGGAAGATGTGCCCAAAATATATGCCGGCCATGAGGTGGCTGTGCATACCTGCACACACCCTTTACTGCCATCTTTGGATGAGGCGGAAATTATTGCCCAGGTGGAGGACGACAGAAGAAATCTGGAAGATTTAGTGGGGTATCCGGTGGTAGGTATGGCGTATCCGGGCGGAGGAGTGAACAACGACGACCGGGTGGCGGAGGTTATCCGCAGTCATACGGCGGTTCAGTATGCCCGCACTACTACCGAAACCCGCTGTTTTGACGCCCAGAGCAATCTGTATCGTTTTCATCCCACCGTGTATCATTTGCATTTCGATACGCTTTTTTCGCTGGCAGATGAGTTCCTCTCCCAGGAGTATACGGAGCCCAAAATCTATTATATATGGGGTCATAGCTATGAGTTTGATTATCAGGATACCTGGGGCCGGTTCGAGGAGTTTTGTAAACGTATAGCCCATAGGGAAGATGTATTCTATGGCACAAACCGCCAAGTGCTGCTCGGTATAGATTTTTAATATGCATACTAGAATGTTTTAGTAACTTTTTTGGTTTGAAAAAACTGTTGGGATAGAAAAATCCCGTCTGTCTCTATAAAAGACAGACGGGATTTTTATTCTTACTATAGCTTTCAAAGATTCAAATGTCATTTTCCTTAAGGCAGTTGGTTACAAAATCATATACCATTTGGGACATTTTACTGTCTCCCTCAGGAGAAAATCCATGTCCTTCGCCAGGGAATACGACCAGTTTGGCGTTTGGATACAGGCCAGCCGCCTTTTGGCTATAGGAAAGATTTACCACTTTATCCTGATCTCCATGCAGAATAAGCACCTTTTTTTGGAAGGAACCTATATGCTCAAAAGTGTGAAAACCCAGAAGGGTTTCAAAAAAACGTTTTCCTAAAACCATTCCCCAGAATTCAAAGGTATCTGGAATCTCTTCAGCGGAATGGAAACGGTCATTCCAATTGTCCGCAATACAGAGGGCGGGGAAAAGAAGAATCAAGCCCCGGATACTGTCCTGCAGCTCTTCCGCGGCCAAAGCGGAGACCAAACCTCCCTGGCTGCCGCCAAAGAGAAAGATGGCATCCTTGCGTATTTGTTTTAAGGAAGCGGCCTCCTGGAAAGCAGCAAGTAAATCTTCTTTTTCTGAGAAAATGGTCATATCCGTTGTTTTTCCGTCGCTTCTGCTTTTAACAGAGCCGCCGCAGAAATCCAAACACAGGGATCCTATGCCTCTTTCGGCTAAAAATCGGCTGTTTTGTGTGAAATCTTCGCCAATGCCGTTATATCCATGGCTGAAAATAACCAAGGGAACAGGGTTTTCCGTTTCCGGCAGATACAAAGTTCCCACAAGGCGTCTTTCGTGATGAAATATCGATATCTCTTTAGATGAATAATACATACCATCGCTCCGAAAAGGCGCATAAGGCTGGGAAAGATTTCTTTCTACTCTTCTTAAATATTCTAAAAGAGAAGCCTTTTCGGTTTGTGAAAAATATCGAAAGGCTTTTTCTTCTAAAAGATCGACAATATAGTCTATTTCCTGCGCAACTTTTCTTCCGCTATCCGTTAGAAAAAGGAAATATGCCCGCTTGCCTCCAGAAACCGTTGCGGTTTCACGGCGCACCCAACCTTGTGCCTCCATTTTTTTGATTAATACCGTCATTGTGGATTGTTCAATCGAACAAAGCTCGGCGATTTCTTTTTGCAGTTTTCCCTCGTTCCTTTTTAAGACATACAAAATCTTTGGCTGGCCGGAGGAAAGTCCCAGCTTCTGGAAAGAGTTCCGGCTGATTTTACTATGTGCTCCGTAGGCGTTGAGTAAGGCAATGAACAATTTATCTGTCATATGGGTTTCTCCTGTTTTTAAAGTGTCTGTCTCATTCATTGTAGAGCATTCAGCCGTATGTGTCAAATATTTTGAAGATGAAAATGAAGCCGCCCCTGCCAGAAGCCGGGGCGGCTTGCAAAGAGAGGAAAAAAAGCGAAAGTTTAATTTGCCAAGGTTTCTTCAAAACGATCCTGAGCCGTTTGCATGGCATTAAGCATACCGCTGAGATTGCGGCCTTCTAGTTCACCAAGATAAGCTTCCCACTCCTCGTCAATCTTTCCATTCATTACCCATTCAGCAGCTTTACGGTTGGCAAAAGTAATGATTTCAGTCTGTACCTGACTTACAAGTTCAGCTTCTTCTGGAGTGTAATTCAAAATGCCAACTCTTTCCGTATCACAGATTTTTGCCAATGCTTCAATTTTAGCTGCTTTTTTATCTGTATAATGGAGATGCTGATATTTCTTTACACCCTCAATAGTGTAGAAACCTGGCAGATGGTTGGAACCTGGGCAGGTTTTCAAACGGAAAGTCTGTGTGTTAACCCCCTCAGGCGGATCACCGATCATATGGGCTACACCATCGTTACATACTGTGCAGGGAACCTGGCGGATCTGCTGGTCAGGATCTACAGCGTCTCCGAAACGGCCTTCTGCCAGTTCCAGAGAAGTGATTTCATCATAGAAATAGTCCGCTACGCGGCAGGCAACCTCGGGCTGCTTGCAGGCAGAAGTAATAGCCCAATATGCGGAACTACCGCTGGCAGCGCCCGCAGAACACCAGGGAAGAACTTCTTCTCCATTGGGGCCGTCCATGGGATCAAGATATTCCCAATGGTCATACGCATTCATATCGGCAAGATCATCGCCGATTTCCCAGGCTCCGAATACACCGTATATAACATCTTCTCCGGTCAGCTTGGATTTAAACTGATCTACGCTCTGGGAGAATCCGGTGTCGTCAATCAGATCTTCTTCATAGAGTTCATGCATCCATTTAACAAAGTTCTTGTATTCTTCCGTAGCGGCTACAAATGTTACCTTTCCGTCTCTGAGATCGAGAAGGTCTGTATTTGCAGGTGCCCGGAAGGAATCTCCGAGGAAGTTCAGGCCATAATCCCAACCGTTAAATGTGCTGTACAGAGCTCCGGCAAATCCCAGGGGGATTTCGTCCTTTTTGCCGTTTCCGTTGGGATCTTTATCCCGGAAGGCAATCAATACATCTTTAAATTCATTCAGGTTAGTGGGCATATCCATGCCTACTGCATCCAGCCAATCGGTGTTAATGACGCCGATACGCATAATACCAAACCAAGGGGAGTCGCCGTAACTGGGGAAAGTGTATGTGTGACCATCCGGCATTGTGCAGACTGCTTTTAAACTGGGCACTTTTTCATATGCCGCCATTAACTGCGGGCAGTATTTCTCCTGGTAATCTTCCAACTGCAGGAAAGCCCCGTCCGATCCATATCGAATAATCTCAGAAAGGGTCAACCCATTCATAACCACTTCCGGAAGATCGCCGGACTGCAGACGGATACCTCTGCGTTCCGCATAAGCGGTGTCCTCTACCAATTCCCATTCGATATGTACATTGGTGGTTTCTTCCATTTCCTGAATAAGGATGTAATCGTTATAGTCCTCTAAAGCATTAGGATCTCTTGAACCGTATACATTTAGAGTAACGGTTTCTTTTACAACAGGCCACCCTTCCGCATTGAAGTTTTCATTTCCTGAACTGGTGGTGTTTTCTGTACCTTCCGAAGCAACAGAGGAACCGTTTTGATTCTGGCATGCGGAGGCGGATAGGATAAGCGCCGCTGCCATTACTCCAGAGAGTATTTTTTTCAATTTTTTCATCGAAACCTTCCCTTCTCATATATGTTTTGCGCTTAAACCAGTGTGGGCAGCTGATTTTCCTATAAAGTCCACCTCCTTGCAAGGAAAAACTTATAACATCTAATTAGCAATCTAATTTATGCACTAATGATATAACTAAATTTCATCCGTGTCAATAGATTTTATAAAAAATAGTATAATAAAATGGTGAGCTTCAAGAGCTTTTAGGCATACATCCGGTTTGCTGGGAAAAACTGCACTTCAAAATGCATGAAGAAAATCGGTTACATATAAAAATCTTTTTTTGAAAAGTATAAAGTGCATTGCAGCAAAAACCGGCAGCCCTGCTTTAGGGCTGCCGGTTAAAAACTGTATAAAGATGTCAAAGACTAATACTGCATTTGGCTTTATTTTACAGAGATGATTTTTGTCTCATACGGAGTAAGAAGGAAGGAGAGCGTTTCTTCAGGCGTACGAATTTTAGCGGATTGCTCTTCCTTACTGTTATTGATAATGACCAGCTGGCCGCTGTTTGGATAATAGGCACATTCCGTATAGGGGTTATCTGTCAGATAGAGACCATCCAGTTCTTCGCCGCCGGCTTTCAGGATCAGATTGAGCAGAAGACGGTTATTTTCCGCACCCTTTTCAAAGGAGGAAAGATAGATGCCCATACCTTTACCAAAGGGGTGCATGGTCAGGGCAGGAACATCCCCATCCGCCATAAGGACTTTTGCTTTTCCGTCTGTCAGGAAGGGCACACCCCTGGAATAGTTTCCTTTTCCTTTTACATAGCTGCCTTTTGGCAAAAGCCCGGGTTCCTCTTCTACTGCAAAAGCCCATTTGCCGTGGCACTGCCGTTCTCCGGTATCTTCGTCTATGCCCAGCACCGGCGCCATGCGGAAAAAGCTGTCATAACCTTCAACCGCGGAGGGCTCGTTTACTCCGATAAAAGCGCCGCCTTCGTAGACAAAACGGAAGAGCTCCTGCAGGAGACGGGCGTTTTTCCAGCTGTCTCCGCCGCTCCAGGCGCTTCCGGCAAAACCGGCGTTGATAACCACATCCACATCTTTGAGGGCCCCGTTGAGCACATCTTCAAAGCTTAAAAATACGGTTTCCACAGGCAGACCCGAAAGAGCTTCGTTAATATGAATCAGGTCGTTCCGGAAGGTTTCATGGAAATGGCCGGAAAGGGTCCAGGAACGCAGGCTGCCCCAATAATGGAGAACGGCCACTTTTGTCTTTATATGATAAGGCGCTCCCTCTTTATGCAGTTCCGCGATCCGGCGGAATTCATCGGCCAGAGCCGCGATGTAGTCTTTAAAATCCGGGAAATCCTCCACAAGATGCAGATAGCCTCCCAACCCGATCCGGTCAATAGGTGCCCGAAGAAGGGCTCTTCTGACACTGGTCCAGTATTCTTTGGCGTCCCGGGTAGGATCTCCGCCTTCCATAAAGGTAGGGGCGCCGCCCAGCCCAACCGGGAATAGATACGGATGAAGCCGCAGCTCGTGGGTTTTTACCTTGACGCCGGAGCAGAGCCTGGCCTCGTAGCCGGAGAATACACACTTAATAAGCCCATCAAATCCGAATTCCTCAAAGCGGCCGTTATAGGGTTCAATACCTACCCAGCTGTCGTCGTAAAACACATAGGCTTCCTTACCATACTCATGGACAATCTGGATGAGCTTTTTCCCGAAGGAGATCACAAAGTCGTTGATAAATTCCATCCAGTCCTTTTTCTGGGGAGTGCCGGGCATATGGGTTACATGCAGTTTACCCATATGGATGAAATCTTCCGCTGTAAGGGCATATCCGTACTTCTTTTCAAAAAGATCCAACGCCTTGGCGCTTACGGTGAAATCATAGGAACCCCAATCGGTAAAGAGATTCCGATTCCTTTCGGAAGCACCCCAAATCCACACAAAATTGTAAAACATGGAAGTAAAGCGCACTACCGTTGTATCTGGATGGGATTCGCACCATTGGCGCATCCACTGCAGAAGATATTCCTGGGTTTCCGGATACATGGGATCGATCTGCATGAGATGTTCTTTGTCCCAGTGGTTGGTGGTGTGGTTATACATGGAAATTTCTTCCCATATACGATATGCCATGAAGCTAACTGTATATGTATGGAAAGGTATGGCGTCCGAAATGGCAACGGATCCGGATGGGGCGTCATACTTCCACTGATCCCGGGGCACAAGCTGGTTTTCCGTTCTGTCATAGACCTGCCAGTATTTCATGGCATCCGGGCTGTCGTTGATTTTAAACTGCTCCGCAAAAAAGCTTTCCAGTAAGGAAATAGACAGTGTATCGTCGGGAGCGGCTTGGGGAGGCGTCATCAGGAAGCATTGCTGCAGCTTATCCATATTTTGAGACGCCCACTGGTTGTGGTCTCGTATAAGGCATATGGTTGAATAAATCCCGTAACCGGCATGGAGAATCTCATCGGAAAGTTTCGTGCCGTCGCTGTCGCGGATCACATCGGCGCCCCACTTTTCCGCCAGTTCCAGGGTGAGTTTTTCATATCCCGATTCACCCGGGAGAGTGAATCTTCCTCCTCTTTTTTGGGTATCCATTTGTTTTCCTCCTTTGTCAGATTCCGTTTTCCTATACAGGCCGCTTGGCCGTTGGCAAACAGCCTTCGTTTCTTTCTTCATCATAGTGGATTTTCTTTGCTGAATCTACTCTTTTTTGGGGAATAGCTTTGCAGTTTCAACCATTTTGCTGTATTATAGTGAAAAATTGCCTTGTTAGGAGAGAAGAAAGGTGCACAAAAAAGGGTATAGAGGGATGGAGTACCGGAATTACCGGCTTGCGGAAAATTTTCCTTTACTGCATTTATCTGGAGAAGAATGGAAAATATCCGATATTCCCAGCAGCAGACTGCATTTCCATAACTGTGTGGAAATCGGGATCTGCCATTCCTATGGGGGAATCCTGCAGGTTTATGACCGGTATATTCCCTTTCGGGAAGGGGATATCACCTGTATTCCCCCAAATATTCCCCATACGACTTGGTCTGATCCGGGAGAAAAAAGCAGATGGAGTTATCTGTTTTTTGAGCCGGAGGCGCTTTTCCGGGATATGCTTCCGGGCAGTATTCTGTCGTCCTTTTTTTCAGAATCGGGCAGAGATTCCTGCTTTGTATTTTCCGGAGAGGAAGCCGGAAAACTGTATCCCCTGGCCCAGGAAATTCTGCGGGAATTGGAGCAAAAAGAGATGCATTACCGAATCTGTGTGCGTTTGCTTTTGTCTTCCCTTCTTGTAAAAATATCCCGGGCAAAGGTAAACTACTTTCAATTGCAGGGAACCGAAGAATTGGAAAAGGATTTTATAGAATTCCCTCATCAGCAGATGCCTTCCATAATCCCGGCCCTTACCTATGTGGAAGAGAAATATCCGGAACAGTTTCCAATGGCTAACCTGGCGAAGGTATGCTGCCTGAGCGAGACGCATTTTCGCCGCCTTTTTCAGCAGATCATGCATACTTCTCCTCTTGCGTATTTGCAGGAAGTCCGTATTGAAAAGGCTTGCAGTCTTTTATGCCGGTCGGAAGATCCTATTCTGACCATTGCTGAGAAGGTAGGTTTTTGCTCTGTCTCCAATTTCAATAGACAGTTTATGCGGTTTATGAAGATGACTCCCAGCGAATATAAGCGGAAACAGCGGATTGTAGAAAAAAGCGAGGCAGGCGGAAAGGTGGATATTTCGGAATTCAGCGGGTGGCTTCTGCCCGAGGAAAATCCCCAATAAGCTGCTCTCTGTTTTAGAGGGTATTTCTTTGCCCGGATTAGTCCAGCAGGGAGGTTCCGTAGGAATTGTCGATGGCGCAAAGCCATCTGCCGTTTATCTTTCTATATACATAGGTTGCTCTGCGTTCCATATCGTATTCGGAAGTGCTTTTATTTTCCGCATCCAAATGGGTTTGCGAGAGAACCAATATGGTGTCCCCAGCTTCAATGGTTATCATTTTGCCCTGTGTTGGTATGATGCTGTTTTTAAAATAGGCCGCAATCCGTATAAAAGCATTTTTGATTTCTTTCTTTCCTCTGGCTTCTGTTCCCGGTTTTACGATCAAAACAGCGTCATCTGTGTAATACTCCATAAGATCGTCGAATCTCTCTTCCCGAATGGCCTGATCTGCCGCTTCTATTAAAGATTGTATGGTTTTGTTCATATATGACCATGCCTTTCCGCGAAAGGCACCAACGAGAAATGAAACAAGGCTGGTGCTTCCGCAATAGAGTGTAATTTGGTAAACTTTGTTTGGGGGCAGCCATACTACAGAGTACGAGG
>CALWJA010000016.1 GCA_944380875.1 uncultured Clostridia bacterium | reverse complement strand
AGGTCCTGCTCGGAAAGAGCCTTATATTTTTCTTCCAGCGCGAGAACTTTTTCACAAATTGGACGAATGCGCTTTAATTCGCGTTTACTGTAGCTGCCAAAAAGGGCGGCAAGAATATTCGCCATTGAATCCATCACCTCAAAAATTCTTTTCTGTATTTACATATCTGCACTTTTATCAGTCTTTATAAAAAACGTCTGCCGTTCTTTCGGCCTTTTTTCTCTATTTAACCGCGTAGAAATGCGCCATATCCTTATTACAAAAACATAAAAATTTGGTAAATCACAGGAAAAACGCACAGACGTACTCACTGTGCTAGTATAACACAGAAAAAGGGAAAAAGAAAGCGGTTTGTGTGGAACTCCCAAAATCCTGCGGGAAAAGATTGTGAAAACTTTCATAAACCCAAAGGCATGCCCTATTGCGAAAGCTTTCAAAATATCCTATAATGAACTTGTCCTGAAAATTATTCCATACCTCATATGGGCTGGGGCTCCTGCCATGCCGCAGGGCTCAGGGGCCGGGCTTCCGGCCTGGAATACAAAACCGAAAGGAGTACCACATTATGAATTATTCCCATGAAGTGGAAAGAATGTGCAGTGTGAGAAAGGGCCCTCATCATGGCCCGGCTCCGATTCCTGAAGAAGGAAATTGGGTAAAAGCTTACGAAATCAAAGACATCTCCGGTCTCTCCCACGGTGTGGGCTGGTGCGCACCCCAGCAGGGCGCCTGCAAGCTCACTTTGAACGTGAAAGACGGCATTGTCCAGGAAGCTCTTGTAGAGACGCTGGGCTGCTCCGGTATGACCCATTCCGCCGCTATGGCCGCTGAAATTCTGCCGGGCAAAACCCTTCTGGAGTGCCTGAACACCGACCTGGTATGCGACGCTATCAACGTAGCCATGCGCGAAATCTTCAAGCAGCTGGCTTACGGCCGCAGCCAGACCGCTTTCTCCGAGAACGGCCTGCCCATCGGCGCTAGCTTGGAAGACTTGGGCAAAGGCCTGCGTTCCCAGGTAGGCACCATGTTCAGCACAGGTGCCAAGGGCGTTCGTTACATGGAAATGGCCGAAGGCTATGTACTTAAAATGGCTCTGGATGAGAACGACGAGGTTATCGGCTATCAGTTCGTTAAACTGGGCAAAATGCTGGAGGATATCCGCCACGGCGTAAATCCTGACGAAGCCTTTAAGAAGAATATCGGCCAGTATGGCCGCTTCGACGGCGCTGCCAAGTATATCGATCCCCGCGAGGAATAAGCTGACAAAGCAGAAAAAGGAGGACTAGACTATAATGGCTAACGATGTAATGTTTGAAGGCAAAGAAAGAAGAATGGCCAAAATAGAAAAGTGTCTTGCCGAGTATGGCCTTGCCAGCCTCGAAGACGCTCGCGATCTCTGCCTCTCCAAGGGCATTGACGTGGATAAAATCGTTAAGGGCGTGCAGCCCATCGCTTTTGAGAACGCTTCCTGGGCATATACTCTGGGATGTGCTGTTGCTCTGAAAAAGGGCGTATCTTCCGCTCCCGAGGCTGCTGAGGCCATCGGTATCGGTCTGCAGGCTTTCTGCATCCCCGGCTCTGTTGCTGAAAACCGCAAGGTAGGCTTGGGCCACGGCAATCTGGGCGCTATGCTGCTCCGCGACGAAACCAAGTGCTTCGCTTTCCTGGCCGGCCACGAATCTTTCGCTGCCGCTGAAGGCGCAATCGGCATTGCCCGTACTGCAAACCGTGCCCGTAAGGAACCCCTGCGGATCATCCTGAACGGCCTGGGCAAGGACGCCGCTTATATCATTTCCAGAATCAACGGCTTCACCTATGTAAAGACCGATTATGATTTCTATACCGATGAACTTTCCGTTGTAGAAACCAAATCCTTCTCCGACGGTGAGCGCGCCGCTGTTAAATGCTACGGTGCCAACGACGTTCTAGAAGGCGTTGCTATCATGAAGCATGAGGGTGTAGACGTTTCCATCACCGGTAACTCCACCAACCCCACCCGTTTCCAGCATCTGGTAGCCGGCACCTACAAGAAGTGGGCTCTGGAGAACGGCAGAAAATACTTCTCCGTTGCTTCCGGCGGCGGCACGGGCCGTACCCTGCATCCCGACAACATGGCTGCAGGCCCTGCTTCCTATGGTTTGACCGACTCCATGGGCCGTATGCACGGCGATGCCCAGTTTGCTGGCTCCTCTTCCGTGCCTGCTCACGTAGAGATGATGGGCCTCATCGGCATGGGCAACAACCCCATGGTAGGCGCAACAGTTGCCTGCGCTGTGGCTGTTTACGAAGCTCTGAAATAAGGGTCTTACCGAAAAGGTATTTGTTTTTAAAAGGTATCCGGTGTTTTCGCACCGGATACCTTTTTTGTTTTATTCGCTCGGGATTAAGTATCCAAGTAATTCATAAAAAAGCTGTTTCTCCACGAAACAGCTTTTTGTTATACACATATTTAAAAATTAAGCCTTAAACATCTAACGCTGGTTTTACAGATTTTCACCGAAAAAAGCGATGGGGATATGATTCGTAACATTGGCGGATTACGGCTGAGCAAATTTTATTGTGATATTCCAGATAGGATTTTTTTCGCTTCTTTTCAATCTTTAATTTTTCCTGCATATCCTTCCATTTCTGGCAGGTTTTGTGGCAGCCTTCTTCATATTGGGGGCATCCTTCACGGCAGGGAATCATTATGACCTCTCCTTTCGTTTTTACATACATCCAGAAAAACAGGCCGTTTATACCTGAAGCTTCCGTCTGCATATCAGTTCGCATTATCAATACCTGCTTCTAAACTGAATCAAAACAATCAGGGACATAGAAGTATCTATCTCCGCCCTCCCTATCTGATTGTATCCCACTGGTATTACGCTCTCTATCCTGCTAATGTAAAATCTTTAAAAGATCTTCTCACTGTTTTTTCCAATGGAAAAATGCCCTGTGCAATAAAATTTATATGGTGGATTCCAACCTCGTTCTATGGATATGCAAAGTCTAGGTACATCTATGCAATAAGAATTCTATTTTTCCACCGCGAAAATTTCTGCTGTTGCTGTAAAATGCCTTTTGTGTATTTTCTGGAAATCTATAATTTTACTTTGATTTAACAGATTTATGATTTCACATTTAACACAGCATTTATATTGTTAAATGGGTATTCATGTAAAATTTATTAAAATCCAAAGTTACCCCGGTTTTCAAAAAAGGAATCCGTATTCTATACATAGGGGGATACTGTTGTATGAACGAAGAACAATTAATCATTCAACAGGTATATAAAGCAAAGGAAAATATGCAGAAAGCAGACGAACTCATCAACGATTATATGCCGTTTATTAAAGCGGAAACTGCAAAATTTCTGCGGCGTCCTCCAATAGAGGGGCACGACGACGAACTCAGCATAGCTATGATTGCTTTCCATGAAGCAATCTGCGGATATGCTAGGAACAGAGGCGCCTTTTTAAAATATGCATCTATGCTTATCAGAAGCCGTCTTATTGACTATGCAAGAAAAGAAATGCGTCATTCTGGAGCAATTTCTCTTGAAAACGGATCCGAAAAGGAAGGCACCTCCCTCTCGGATACTCTGGCAGATCAAAAAAATCACAGCGAAGAGACAGATACGAGAGAAGCCACAAAAGCTGAAATTCAAGAACTGCGCAAACAAATGGAGGGGTTCGGTGTTTCTCTAACAGACGTGGCTGAAAACTGCCCTAAACAAAAGCGTACATTAGATGCGTGCAGGAAAGCTTTGCAATATGCAAAAGAGACCCCCGATATTCTGGAAGAACTCCTGCGGACAAAACGACTTCCTATATCCAAACTGGTCCAAGGCGGTGCAGATAGAAAAACACTGGAACGACACCGCAAATATATGGTAGCCCTTCTGCTGGTTTTTACAAACGGATATGAACTGATTCGCGGACATTTAAAGCAGGTTATGAAAGGAGTGGCGACAAAATGAAATATATGGTAATGGAGTGCCACCCCAGCTATGCAATTCTTCTGGACAAGGAAGGTCGTTTCCTGATAGCGGCCAATTTGCGGTATGAGGTAGGGCAGGAAGTAACAAATCCTGTTTTAATGAAAAAACCGTCCTCCTCCGGTTTTCGTTTGAAGCGTGTTCTTATAAGCAGTGCTGCAGCCATAGCCGCCTGCCTTCTTCTGCTTTTTGGAATGAACTATTATGAAAGTTATATGGCTCCCTATTCCTCCATATTTTTGACAATTAACCCGGAAGTACGGATGGATCTGAACCGAAACGGCTCCGTTGTAGGTCTTGCAGGAACAAATGATGATGGAGAAACACTTATAGAGGGGTATGAGTGGAAAGGGAAAGATAAGGTAACCATCGCCGATGAACTGGTTGACCGTGCCATTGAAATGGGTTTTCTTTCAGAGGGAGGGCGCGTTTCCTTTTCTATTGATACGCCGGATGAAGCTATTTTCCAGGAATACGGCGTGGAACTCCGCAGCAAAGTTACAGAACACCTTGACGGACGCATAACTGTCGAAATAGAAATTTTTGATTACAGCAATAGCAGTGAAAGTTCTAAAGAAGAACAGCCAGAAAAAGTTTCTTCCTCCCCTTCCTCATTGCCTGAAAAATCCTCTGCTGTAACTTCTGATAAAACTTCTTCCCAAATCGTTTCTTCTTACTCTGGCGGCAAAGGAGAATCTGATTTTAAACCCACCGCGGGAAGTATTTCGGATCATACACCCAGTTCATCTAAGCCCAGCGGCAGCAATACGGATTATTCCGATTCTGATTATGGTGAAAACAGCAGCATGGCTTCTTCCCAACCCCCTGCCAGCAGCAAACCTGTTTCCGACAATACAAATTACAACGATGGAAATACCAACTATAATCAAGAAAACCAGAATGAAAACGAAACCGATGATACAGATTACAGCAGTGAAGAGCAAGAGGATCAGGAATCGGATTATGAGGAAAAAGAATCAGACGAAGACGAATAAAAATTTTTTTAAATTACCCCGTTTTTGAAAATTGTTTTCCGTAATCTATAAGTGTAAGGCAAAAAGCCAATTATAAAGAATCCATATAAAACATTGAGAGGAGCAATTCAACATGAAACTGAGAAGAAAAATAACGGCGGCGGTCTCTTCCATGGCTGTAACGGCAACCCTCCTTCTAACCGGCTGCGGAGCACCGGCTCCTGAAGGTACAGCTCTTTCAGAAAGCGGGATCCTTACTTTGCGTGTAAATCCCGAAATTCAGATTGAATACGATAAAGAGGGGCGTGTAACGGAGCTCACGGGTAAAAATGCAGACGGCAAAAAAATTGTTGCCTCCTATCCCGATTACATCGGAAAAGAATGTGACACCGTTTTGAAAGATCTGGTATTGGAAATCAATGAAGCTGGTTATTTCGTGGAGGATATAGACGGAAATAAAAAGAATATCGTACTCCAGCTGGAACCCGGTTCTGTGCTTCCAGAGGATGATTTTCTGGAAGAAATGAGTATTAGCGCCCAAGACGCAGTAAAAAGTCTGAAACTTTCCTCCGGCATTGTTACCATTGATGATGATGATTATGATCCCTCCTATGCCAAAGGGGATAAAGCCTCTCACTACATTACCTTGGAAAAAGCAAAAGAAATTGCTCTGGCTCAGGCACATGTAGATGCTAAGGATGCTGTATTTAAAGATAAGGAATTTGATCACGACGACGGAAAAGCTGTTTTTGAGTTGGAATTCACCGCAAACGGCAAAGAATATGAGTATGATATCGATGCTCTCACCGGAAAAGTTCTGAAAGCCGAACATGAAACCGCTAAAAAGCAGCAGAACAGCGAAGGAAACAGCAACAGCAGTTCCTCCTCAAATGCAAGCAGCGGTTCTACCGACTACAACGACACCGACTACGGCCCCAATAACGACGGCGTTACCGACTACAACGACACCGATTACGGTCCCAATAACGACGGCGTTACCGATTACAACGACACCGACTACGGCCCCAATAACGACGGCGTTACCGACTATAACGACACCGACTACGGCCCCAACAATGACGGCGTTACCGACTACAATGACACCGACTACGGTCCCAACAACGACGGCGTTACCGACTACAACGACACCGACTACGGCCCCAACAACGACGGCGTCACCGACTACAACGACACCGACTACGGCCCCAACAACGACGGCGTTACCGACTACAACGACACCGATTACGGCCCCAACAATGACGGCGTCACCGACTACAACGACGCCCATAATGGTGACACCAACTATGATGATGGAGGCAGCAATTACAGCGATCACGACGATGATGACGACGATGACCGGGATGACGATGACGACCACGATGATGACGACGACTGAACCTTCAAAATCTTTGCGCCATGAACAAAAGCACCAGATTCTCCCAGGGGAAGATCTGGTGCTTTCCCAAAGACTTAGAAAACTTTTTCCACATGACGACAACGCGACGAAAGATGGAACATATAGAGTAACAAGCTTATATTTTGATACCTTATATGATGACGCTTTACGGGATAAATTGGACGGGGTCAACAGACGGGAAAAATTTCGTCTTCGGTATTATGGCACGAATACATCTTGTATCAAGCTGGAAAAAAAATTTAAAATACATGGACTTTGCGGAAAACATAGCGCTTCCCTGTCTTATGAACAGGCTCAAAACATAATAGAGGGAAAGTATGCATTTTTGCTCGCAACAAACAATCCACTTTTAATGGAGTTTTACAGCAAATTAAAAGGCAATTGTCTGGCTCCTAAGACAATTGTCCGCTATGACCGGGAAGCCTTTCGTTTTGGTCCGGGAAATGTGCGCATTACTCTGGACAGAAATATCCGAACAGGGCTTTCCAGCCTGGATTTCTTCCGCACCGATTCTTTTCGTCTATGCGCTTTGGATACATATACGGTTCTGGAAGTAAAGTATGACGGATTTCTCCCAGAGCTTGTGAGAATGGCTGTGCAAGTTCCGGACAGGCGGGCGGCGGCCTGTTCGAAATATGCGCTGTGCCGCCGGTTTGACTGAATCCTACATTCTTTACCGTTTTGAGGAGGAATAAACATATGACCTTTCAGGATATTTTCAAATCCAGCTTTTTAGAGAACATAGCGAGCATTTCTCTCCTGGATATGGCAATCGGCCTGTTTCTTGCTTTTCTTTTGGGATTATTTATCTTTTTCATATATAAAAAAACCTGCAGCGGCGTTATGTACTCCAGAAGTTTTGGAATCACGCTGGTATCCCTTTCCCTTATTACTACCCTGCTGATTATGACAGTTGTAAGCAATATTGTCCTGTCTTTGGGCATGGTGGGCGCACTCTCCATTGTCCGTTTTCGAGCGGCCATTAAAGAGCCTCTGGATATAGCCTTTTTATTTTGGGCCATAGCAATTGGAATTGTGCTGGCCGCAGGGCTTATTCCGCTGGCGGTATTCGGCAGCCTTTTTATCGGCGTGGTGCTCATTCTCTTTTCCGGGAAACAAACGGCAGATTCTCCCTATATCCTGGTTCTCTACTGCAGCAACGAGGCTGAAGAAAGCGCTCGCAATTTCGTTGCTTCCCAGGTGAAACGGATGCATCTGAAAAGCAAAAGCATTGAAAACGGCTGCATTGAATTAAATTATGAAGTGCGCCTTCAAAAAGGCAGCGCCGATTTTCTAAACGGTCTGGAGTCTATGCCCGGCATTAGCCGAGCCGCTCTGGTTTCCTACAATGGGGATTACATGGGGTAACATATGATACATCATAAACATATCGACGCTATCTGTATCGGCGCAGGAATTATGGCAGCTTTTCTTTCTTTTCTTCTGCTGTTTGGAGGAGAGTTTGGCATCCCAAAAGCAAGCGCTTCCCCGGGATATGCCAGCCGTTTATTTGATAAAAACCGAGTGCATACGGTGGATATCCAAATAGAGGACTGGGATGCATTTATACAAAATGCAAGGGCAGAAAAATACGAAACCTGCACATTGGTTATAGACGGAGAAGAATTCAAACAGGTAGGGATCCGCGCGAAAGGAAACAATTCTCTGCGGCTTACGGAGGAATACGAGCTATCCCGATACAGTGTAAAGCTCGAATTTGACCAGTATGTAGAAGGGGGAAACTACTACGGTCTGGATAAATTTTCCTTGGATGCCTCTTTTCAGGATAACAGCTATCTAAAAACCTATATGGTTTTCGATATGATGGATTTTATGGAAGTACCTACCCCTCTGTGCAGTTTTGTTTGGGTAACGATAAACGGTGAAAACTGGGGCCTGTATCTGGCTATTGAAGAACCGGAAGAAGCTTTCGCCCGGCGAAATTTCGGGCGGGAATACGGGCAATTATATAAGCCGGACTATCGTTCACTGCATGCGGAAAATGCCGATGTTGCTCTAAAATATATTGACGATAACCCCGACAGCTATGAAAACATATTCGAAAACGCTAAATTTGAGCCATCTTTAGCCGATCAGCAGCGGCTCATCCGCGCTCTGCAAACCCTTGCTTCCGGAGAAAACCTGGAAACAGCCGTTCATATTGAGGAAGTCCTCCGTTATTTTGCTGTCCAGGTATTTGTTATGAACTGGGATAGTTATCTCGGATATACCGGTCATAACTATTTTTTATATGAGGAAAATGGAAAAATCAGCATCCTTCCCTGGGACTATAACTTGGCATTCGGCACCTATGCTCTGGGTATGACAAATCCAATCAAGGATCCAAATATTTTGATTAATTATCCTATAAACACACCCGCCGAAGGAGAAGTCATGCTCAATCGTCCTCTCTATCACAATTTGATGAAGCATTCCGAATACTTTTCCCAATACCACAGCTATTTTGATACTCTCTTGTCGGAATATTTTGAGAATGGACGGTTTCAGGCCACCCTAAGAGAAGCCGAAAAAAGAATTGCTCCTTATGTGCAGAAGGATCCCACAACGTTTTGTTCCTATTCCGATCATCAATTGGCAGTGGATACCCTGGAACAGGTGTGTCTTCTTCGGGCAGAAAGCGCACGAAAGCAGCTTTCCGGAGAAATCCCTTCCACTATCAGCGGGCAGCAAAAACAGCCCGGCGCCGGTGTGGACGCCTCAAAAATACAGCTGGAACATCTTGGGGATTTTCAGGATCTCAGGCAGGCAAAAAACAAACAGGATGCCGCTATGGCTGCCATACGGAATACGACCGGATGATTCTCTCCCTTTTGGCAATCCGGATGTATGGAAAAAGCCGACCTTTAAAGGTCGGCTTTTTCTTGCTTTTTCTCTTCATTCCTCTATAATGAAAAGTAGTTTTTATAGAGGCGGAAATAAAGGGGGAGACAGTTTTGAAACCATGCAGATTCTGCGGCAATCTATTGGAGGATTCCTCCAACTGGTGCCCCAGCTGTATGCAGCGTCAAAAAGACGCTGTTCCCCAGGAAAATGCTCCCCTGCCCCCTTCCTCGCGGCGGTTTTCCCGAAAAATACGATGGGCAGTCCTGGGGAGCGTGTTCTCCACAGCCGCTTTCCTTACGGCCTTATTTCTGCTGCGCGCTCCCCTTTCCAGTTCTGCGATTTCCCCTGTTTTCTCCTCCATCCAAAATTCCGAGACGTACTCTGCAGAATTTTTCTCCTCTTCTGCGGGCGAACATTCGCGAAATTCCTTCTCTTCTCCTATAGAAACGGCAGAATCCAGCGAAGAAAGTGTTCCCCTTTCAACCAATTCTCCCGATTCTGCCTCATCCTATCCCGCTCCTTCTGAAAATACAGTTTCTTCCTCTTCTATTCCGGAGGAAACCTCTTCTTCGGAGGAATCTCCTGTAAGGGGCTGCACCTGGGACAGCGCGGATATCGAAATCTTCCAAAAGCTTTTAACAGAGCATATTGCCGGCACGACGCCCAATCTCCTCCATTCTCCCGGTCTTGTTTCCGTTCGTTATGAAACTATGGAAATTTCTACTCAATTGACCGGGCCGGAGAAATACAGCCTGGAAAGCAAAGATTCTTTCATGCCTTCTTATGGCGCTTCCTGGATCTATAATACGGTGGTGTCGCCATCCGATCACTCCCTGGACGACGGGGGAGATACACCCCTGCCTTTTTCCACATATTCCTATTCTCTGGAATATATGGGATATACAGGAAGCGCTCACTTGTTCCGGGTTTACTATCTCCCCATTAGGGCAAACTTTTCTTCCGGCTCTTTCCATTCTTCTCAAGCGCTGGAATTGGTTAAAAAACTGGATATTCCAGGGATGGCCTGGAAAGATCTCTACAATACCGCCGGCCGGTATGAGACTTTCTGTTCCTTTCCTTTGAACAGCTCAGAAGAATTTGCCGGGAAGATACAGGAATTTGTCCTTCAAGCAGGCAGGGGATATTCCTATTTTGATTATCGTCTGCTGGATTTTCGGGACGGAAATATTAGTGTTGGTCTGTATTTTATTTGAACCCTGCTGGATCGGAGCACTGCCCATCTATTTTTGAGAGAAGGAGGCTTTTGTATGCGCTGCCCATACTGCGGAGAATTTTTGCCGGATACGGCTTCCTTCTGCCGAACATGTATGCATACGCTTTCCCCTGTATCGTCCCTTCGGAATAAAAGCGCCGTTCGTCTGTTTATGCCTTATATTTGGCTGTGTTCCCTTCTGCTTCTGGGAATTGCCGGAATATGGGTTTCCAAAAGTTTTGCAGTCTCCGGAGCTATGACCAGTTCCGTTCTATCCACCGGAGTAAAAAACGAAGAAACTTCTTCCTCCGGTTTGAAAGAGGAGAATGTTTCTGCCATAAAAAAACCCGAATCTTCTTCCCAAAGCCTGAAAGAAAGCTCTCAGACGGAGCTTTCCTCCCAGGCAGTCTCCTCCCAAGAAGTTATTTCTCAGCAAACGGCTGGGCAGACAAATCATTCTGAGGGTTCCCAGATTTCCAGTGACTTTCCTTCCTCACAAAGCCCCCGTGTTTCCCAAAACACTCCCGAAATTTCCACTCCTCCCGCCCCTTCTCTGGACAGGGATGCTCTTATCGCAGCTTCCCGCTCCCAATTCGACAGCTGGCTCACCTTTTCTCCTGATGCCCGCTCCTCCCTGCCCTGTTCCAATGGGCTGGTGAACAAAAACGACCCTTCTCCAGTAGAAGATATTGCGGCCCTCCATATAAACTTTTTTTATGCTGCCTGGGAATCGGAACGAAGCCACCTTCCCGGAATCCGGCCCATCTATTATGTATGTATAAACGAAAACCCCGATCCGGCAGATCCCACCCAATGCAGCCTGGAATTTTATTTTGACTACTCTCCCGTAACCTATAAAAAGAACGGTTTCGACAGCGAAAAATGTATAGGGCGGGCCATGGAACTCTGCCCAAATCTCCCCTGGGAAGAAAACACGGAAAAGTCCCATATGTTTTATCCGGGTTTTATCCCTGTTTGTATTCCCGAAAGCGGCAGTACGGAAGAAATCACGGATGAAGTAGCCTTGCAATTGGCCGAAATTCTCAGATCGTATGGTTCAGGAGAACCTGGTCTTTCTTACCGTCTCCGATTCGTAGGTTTTTCCGCTGTTTCCCCTGAAAATTCCCCTGTTCCGCCGGACAGCACCGAATACGATCCTGCCGCACAATATGGGATTTTTCAGTTCTTGTATATTCCAAATTAAGTCTTCTGCTCGGCAGTATCCCCTTAGAAAGGAGGAAATTCCAGTATGGAGTCTCTTGAAAACCATCCTCTTTATGTATGTACGCAAATCCTAAGAAATACTCCTCAAAAACAAATCCGTGTTTTTCGCCATACAAAGCTGGGGCGTTCCGTATTGGAAAGAATTCTGCAGGACAACTTCGATCCCAGCGTCTACCAATGGCTTTCTCAGGTGAGCCATCCCAACCTTCCCCAGATCTATGAGGTCCGGGAAGAAGAGGGCTATATATGTATTCTGGAAGAATATTTTGACGGTATCCCTCTTTCCACTATTCTGGAAGACCGCCCCTTTGGAAAAGAAGAGGTAAAAAGCATTGCCATTCAACTCTGCAACGCCCTGGAAGTTCTGCATCGAAACGGAATTGTTCACAGGGATATCAAGCCGGAAAACGTATTGATCGACAAAAGCGGCGCCGTAAAGCTCATCGATTACGACGCGGCAAAAACCTATAAGGAAGGGGAAAACAGAGACACTCGGGCTCTGGGCACCCCCGGCTATGCGGCTCCGGAACAATACGGGATCGCCCAATCCAATGAGCGGACAGATATTTTTTCCCTGGGTGTTCTCATAAATCTGCTTTTAACAGGGGAACATCCCTCTGTAAGGCTCTGCGGCAGGCCTTTCCATAAAATAGTCCGCAAATGCACAGTTATCGAAAACCGCAGCCGGTATTCCAACATTCTTGCATTGAAAAGGGCTCTGCTATGTACATAGAATGCAAAAACCATAAATAAAGCAAATACATATATTTTTGCCTGTGGTTAAAACAGAGTATCCCACTTCATGCCCCTTTTCTTTTTCCTAATAATATTTATAAACCGTCATGAATTCACTACGGAAATATAAAGAACAAGATTCGCCTTCTTTGACTAAATATCTTGTAAAAATCTTGATTCTCGCCTATTTTCATGGTACTATTTTTATGACTTAATTATGAACAGGGGATTCCTATGTTTTGCCCTGCGGTTTTGTTTTCATACAGGATCAAATTAAAACAGGATTTGCAGGTTGCAAGAGACATCCAAAAAATCTCGGTATGTCTCTCCTTTCGGGGAGGATGAGTTTCCCAAACATTTAGAAAGAGAGGTTAGGTAGTTCAATGGAAAAACTGTTCAAGCTTAAAGCAAACGGCACCACCGCTGGCAGAGAGGTAGTCGCCGGGTTAACAACCTTCTTTGCCATGGCCTATATTATTGCGGTAAACCCCGGCATTTTAAGTCAGGCCGGCATGGAGTGGGGCGCTGTATTTCTCGCCACGATCATTGCATCCATAATCGGTACACTTGTTATGGGTCTGGTGGCTAATGTGCCTTATGCACAGGCTCCCGGTATGGGACTGAATGCTTTCTTCGTATTTACTGTATGTTTTGGCCTTCAGTTCACTTGGCAGCAGGCACTCTCCATGGTTTTCATCTGCGGTTTGATTAATATTTTTATCACCGTAACCAAAATACGCAAATATATCATCAAATCCATTCCTCTCAGCCTTCAGCACGCCATTGGCGGAGGCATTGGCCTTTTTGTAGCGTATATTGGCCTGTTGAATGTGGGCATTATTACTTTTGACTCCGGTGTTCCCGCTCTTGCCACACTGGATCAGCCTGCTTTTTGGCTTTTCCTCATTGGTCTTGTTTTGATTGTTGTTCTCCAGCTGCTGAAGGTAAAAGGCGCAATACTGATTGGTATTGTTGTAGCTTCTATTATCGGCATTCCTATGGGTGTTACCACTACAGCAGATACTGTTAGTTTTACAGATGCTTGCAACGCCCTGCCGACCACCTTCGGCGCCATTTTCACCTCTGCGGGTCTTCCGTCCCTTTTCACAGATCCCGCGAAAATCCCGCTGGCACTGATTACGATTTTCTCCTTCAGCATTTCAGATACCTTTGATACTATCGGCACCTTTATTGGAACAGGCCGCAGAGCCGGCATCTTCAGCGAAGAAGATGAAAAAGCTATGGAAACCAGCGCCGGCTTCAAATCCAAAATGGATAAAGCTCTGTTTGCCGACGCTACAGCTACTTCTATCGGTGCTATCTTTGGTACTTCCAATACCACCACTTTTGTTGAAAGTGCAGCTGGCATCGGCGCAGGTGGCCGCACTGGTTTGACCAGCGTTGTCGTAGCAATCTGCTTTGCCATCAGTGCTTTCCTTGCAACCTTTGTCAGTGCTATTCCGTATGCTGCTACTGCGCCTGCTCTGGTTGTTGTTGGTATTATGATGTCTTCTTCCTTTAAGGAAATCGATTGGAATGATTTTTCCGAAGCTGTGCCTGCTTTCTTTGCAGGTATCTTTATGGCTTTCTGCTACAGCATTTCCTATGGCATTGCTGCTGGCTTTATCTTCTATTGCATTGTAAAAATCTGCAAGGGCAAAGCAAAAGAAGTACATCCCATTCTGTGGGGTGCCAGCGCCCTCTTTATTTTGAATTTCGTTTTGTTGGCGCTCATCTAAACATAGCTATTGGTTATTGTCGCCATCCAACATATCGACAGAATACGCATTGCAGCCACCTCCGGAATTCCCGGAGGTGGTTTTTTGTTTGGTGCTAATTCACTTTTACTTTATACGAATTTAGAATTTCAGGTAAAAAGATATTGACAATACCATTTTCTGTCTATATAATTTGTTTGTCTAACTAATTAATTTTAGGAGGTGCTTTCATGGAATCCTTTGAGACCCAGCTAAACGCCCTACTCATGCGCGCATACCGCTCCGTCGAAATGATTGAAGAGCAGCAGCTGGCAAATATAGAGCGCCTGAACCTTACAATTGGAGAAATCCATCTTCTGGAAGCAGTTGGAAATCCGAGACGTCACCCGGAAGGAAAAACCATCAGCGAAATTTCGGAAGACCTGCAGATCAGCCTGCCATCCGTTACATTGGCGATTAATAAACTTCTCAAAAAAGGATATGTGGAAAAACGGCGCAGTGAAAAGGACGGCCGAAAAGTACATGTGCTTCTTACCCACGCCGGGGAAGCTGCCAACCGCGCCCACGCGCTCTTTCACCACCGGATGGCCGCTTCTATTGCCAGCGGGCTTACCGATGAGGAAAAAAACGCCATGCTCCGGGGAATCACCAAGCTCAACTGTTTTCTGGATGAAAGCCTCCATAAAAAAGTCCGTTCTCCCAAACACCCACTTTCAACGAAAGAAGGCGACAAACCATGAGTTTTGCCGTTTTGGGCACCGGAAGTGCTCTGCCCACCTGTGTAAAAACAAATGATGACCTTTCCCAGATCCTGGATACAAGCGATCGATGGATCTATACCCGAACAGGGATCCGCCGCCGGCATGTAATCACATCGGAAACCGTTTTGGATCTGGCCGCAGAAGCTTCCCGAAAGGCTCTGGATGCGGCCGGTATTTCCCCGCAGGATCTGGATTATATCATCTGCCCCACCGTGGGCGGGGATTATATTACACCGGGCCTCGGGTGCAACCTGCAGGAAGAACTGGGAGCCACCTGCCCGGCCATTGATATAAACGCAGGCTGCAGCGGATTTGTTTATAGCCTGGATACGGCGGATGGAATCTTCGCCCGCAAAAAGGCACGATATGTGCTGATTACAGCTGCGGAAGGCCTGAGCCGGATTATGGACTGGAACGACCGTTCCACCTGTGTCCTCTTTGGGGACGGGGCAGCCGCCGTAGTTTTGGGAGAAGGGGACGGCCTTCGGTATCTTAAGCTTCGCACCCAGGGCTGCTGTGCTCCCCTGCACGGCCGTTTCCCGATGGGAAACAGTCCATGGACAAAAGAGGAACCCCATACCCATTTTGTGCACATGGAAGGGCAGGAAGTGTATAAATTCGCAGTAAACGCTATTTGCACAGGCGTGCAGGAAGCCCTGGAAGAAACCGGTCTTTCTCCTGAAGATATCCACCATGTGCTTCTTCATCAGGCAAACATGCGTATCATTGATGCCGCCAGAAAGAAACTCTCCATTCCCGAGGAACGGTATCACTGCTGCATCGAAGAAACCGGAAATCTTTCCGCGGCCAGTATTCCCACTCTGCTGGATCTCTGCTCCCGGGACGGACTTCTGCACAGCGGTGAAAACCTGCTTCTTTGCGCCTTCGGGGCCGGCTTCACTTCCGGGACAGCTATTTTAACCTGGAAATAAGAAAATAAAGAAATAAGGACAGCATGCAATTTTATTTTATATATTCAATTTAGAAAAGGAGTTTTTTACTATGACAAACTTAGAAAAGCTGGAACAGATCATTTCGGAATATAAAGAACTGGAGCCCGGTTCTCTGACAGCCGAAACCACCTTTGAAGAACTGGAACTGGATTCCCTGGATCTTGTGGATATGACCATGGCCTGCGAAGACACTTTCGGCGTAACCATCGAACTGAATGACGATCTCAAGACTATAGGCGATCTGCTGGATCTTCTGGATTAAACGATTTCTCTGCTTTTATTTTATATCGGATACTTCCCGGAAAAGGAACGTGTTGGCCTACCGGAAAGCGGCTTAGAAAGGAAGGAAACCCTATGATACAATCCCCTATCTGCGATATGCTGGGTATACAATATCCCGTATTCCAGGGCGGCATGGCTTGGATCGCAGACGCCAAGCTGGCTGCTGCTGTCAGCAACGGAGGCGGCCTTGGTATTATCTCCGCCATGAACGCCAACGCAGACTGGCTTCGGGAACAGATCCATGAAGCCAAGAAGCTTACAGAGAAGCCCTTCGGCGTAAACATTATGCTAATGAGCCCCTTTGCCGATGAAGTGGCAAAAGTTGTAGCGGAAGAAAAGATCCCCGTTGTAACCACGGGGGCCGGGAATCCCTCCAAATATATGGAATTGTGGAAAGAAGCGGGGATCCACGTCATTCCCGTTGTAGCCAGTGTAGGACTGGCCCGGATGGTGGAACGTCACGGAGCCGCCGCCGTCATTGCAGAAGGCGGCGAAAGTGGCGGCCATATCGGGGAAGCCGCTACCATGCCCCTAGTTCCCCAAATCGCGGACGCCGTATCCATTCCTGTTATTGCCGCAGGCGGTATCGCAGACGGCCGGGGAATGGCGGCTGCCTTCATGCTGGGAGCCAGAGGCGTGCAAATGGGCACTCGTTTCCTGGTGGCGGAAGAATGCGGCGTGCACCCCAATTATAAAAACAAGGTTCTGAAAGCCAAAGATATTGATACGGTGGTAACAGGCCGCCGGCTGGGCCACGCCTGCCGTGGTCTGAAGAATCCCTTCAGCCGGGAATATGCAAAAAAAGAATGGGATGTATCCTTCTCTCCTGAAGAACTGGAATCCCTGGGGGTAGGCGCTCTGCGGAAGGCCGCTGTGGATGGAAACGAGAAGGAAGGCTCCTTCCTCTGCGGGCAGATCGCTGGTCTGGTTACAAAAGAACAGCCTGCGGCTGAAATTATCCGTGAAACCTGCGAAGAGGCAGAAACCCTTCTGAAGGAGGCTGCGAAATGGGTAAAATAGCGTTTTTATTTGCCGGGCAGGGCGCCCAATATGCCGGCATGGGCGCTTCCCTTGAAAAATGCAGCCCGGCCGCCCAAAAGGTTTTTGCCACAGCGGAGTCTATCCGCCCTGGCACAAAAAAACAGTGTTTTTCCGGCAGCGATGAAGAACTGCGGGAAACCCGGAACACCCAGCCCTGCGTTTTTACCGTGGCTCTGGCCGCAGCCCAAGCTCTGCAAGAAAACGGAGTAATTCCCCAGGCCTGCGCGGGATTCTCTCTGGGAGAAGTTTCTGCCCTGACCTTTGCAGGAGCCTTTACTTTAGAGGAAGGCATGCGCCTTGTTTGCCGCCGGGGCGAACGGATGCAGGAAGCCTCGGAGAAACATCCAGGGGCTATGGCAGCTGTGCTGAAGCTTTCCAACGAAGCAGTGGAAAAAATCTGCCTCTCTTTTTCGGAAATCTGGCCGGTCAACTATAACTGCCCCGGCCAGCTGGTGGTGGCTGGGAATCCCTCCCAGATGCCCCAGTTCTGTCAGGCTGTGGAAGCAGCCGGCGGAAAAGCTCGTCCTCTTGCCGTTGGCGGCGGATTTCATACCCCCTATATGAAAGAGGCTTCCGAGGAGTTTCTCCGTTTGCTGAAAAGCGATGCTTTTTCCATGCAGGCGCCTTCGATCCCCGTCTATTCCAATACAACAGCTTCTTTCTATCCGGAGGAGGAAAATTCCGGGGCAAACAGAGAAGAGCTTTTGGCCGGGCAGATGCAAAACCCTGTCCGCTGGCAGGAAATCATGGAAAAGCTTTTTGCGGAGGGTTTCGACTGCTTTATAGAAGTGGGACCCGGGAAAACCCTTACCGGATTTGGAAAACGAATCTTCAAAGAGCATCCAAATGTAAAACTCCTGCATGTGGAGGATGAAGAAAGCCTCCATAAAACCCTGGAAGCACTTGCGGAAGAGAACAACTGATTTTTTTCGCTTTTGATACACTTTCTCTCATATATTCAAAATCCATAAAAGCCAGTATGAAACTGGAAAAGGAGAACTATCATGCAGCTTCAAGATAAAGTGGCGCTGATCACCGGGGCTTCCCGCGGAATCGGGAAAGCCATCGCACTTCGAATGGCTCGGGAAGGGGCGTCCATTGCGGCAGTCTATGCGGGGAACCACGAGGCCGCTCAAAAAACAGCGGAGGAGATCCAAAGCCTGGGCGTGAAGGTAAAAACCTATGCCTGCGACGTATCGGATTTTGCCGCCACGGGCGAACTGGTAAAAGCCGTCCTCGCTGATTTCGGCCAGGTGGATATCCTGGTAAACAATGCGGGCATTACCCGGGACGGTCTTCTGCTTTCCATGAAGGAAGAAGATTTTGACGATGTTTTGAATACAAACTTAAAAGGTGCCTTTCATCTGACCCGCCACCTGTATTCCCACTTCATGCGCAAACGCCGGGGAAGAATTATAAATATCTCTTCTGTGGTAGGTCTCCACGGGAACGCGGGGCAGGCCAATTATGCCGCTGCGAAAGCCGGCTTGATCGGTCTGACCAAAAGCACCGCCAAGGAATTGGCGGGCCGGAGCGTAACCTGCAACGCCATCGCCCCCGGATACATCGAATCGGATATGACTGCGGCCATACCGGAAAAGGCTCGGGAAGCTATTTTGGCTTCCATACCCGCCAAAAAGCCCGGAAACCCGGAAGATGTAGCCGCTCTGGCAGCCTTTCTGGCCGGGGACAGCGCTTCGTATATCACCGGTGAGGTCATTCGGGTAGACGGTGGTATGGGCATGTAAAACCCACACCGGAAAGAATTCCGGTTTACAGACGCCGCCAGCAGCATGGCGTTCTGTTGACACACAATATGCATCGATTGGAGGAATCAGGTATGCGTAGAGTCGTCGTTACGGGGATGGGTGCCGTCACCCCCCTGGGAAATCATTTGCAGGAGACCTGGGCCGGCATGGCGGAAGGCCGCCAGGGTATTGGTCTTATTACAAAATTTGATACGGAAAACTATAAGGTCAAAGTAGGGGCAGAAGTTAAAGATTTCGACCCTTTGGAGCATTTTGAAAAATCCGAACTCCGCAAAAATGACCTTTTCACCCAATATGCCGTCTGTGCGGCAGAGGAAGCCATGCAGGACAGCGGCCTTTCCGCCAAAGCCGGGGAAGAAAATATAGATCCTCAGCGGCTGGGCGTCTATGTAGGCAGCGGAATCGGCGGTATCAACACCATTGTAACGGAATCCAACAAGCTCTACGGCGCAGGGAAGCGGGTCTCCCCCTTTATGGTTCCCATGATGATCGGCAACATGGCTGCGGGAACCATTTCCATTCGCTGCAACGCTCAGGGGCCCACTTTGCCCGTGGTAACAGCCTGCGCCACCTCCAGCCACACAATAGGGGAAGCTTTCCGCGCTATCAAGCATGGATATGCCGACGCAATTCTGGCGGGCGGAGCGGAAGCCGCAATCTGTCCGCTGGCTATATCGGGATTTACAAGCTGTATGGCGCTTACCACGAATCCCGATCCCGCTACAGCCTGCACTCCCTTTGATAAACGCCGCAGCGGATTTGTCATCGGAGAAGGGGCCGCGGTATTGGTTCTGGAAGAATACGAGCATGCTATAGCCAGGGGCGCCCACATATACGGCGAGATCTGCGGCTATGGGAACACGGCAGACGCTCACCATGTTACCGCTCCCCATCCGGAAGGGGCCGGTATCATCCGGGCGATTCGCCTGGCTTTGGAAGAAGCGGGAGAAGCGCCGGAACAGCAGGGATCACACACTTATATAAACGCTCATGGCACCAGCACCCCTCTCAATGACAAAACGGAAACCCTTGCCTTCAAAGCCGTATTCGGGGACGCCGCATCCTCCATCGCTATCAGCAGTACCAAGAGCATGACAGGCCATATGCTGGGCGCAGCGGGTGCAGTGGAAGCGATTGCCTGCCTGAAAGCTCTGGAAACCGGCTGTGTTCCCCCTACTATCGGATACGAGGAGCCGGATCCGGAATGCGATTTACAGTATACCCCAAACCAAGCGGAACATAGGGAGCTTCAAACAGCCCTTTCCACCTCCCTGGGCTTCGGCGGACACAACGCCTGCCTTTTGTTCCGAAAAGCGCCAAAGGAGTGATTTTCTATGAAAACCGATCTGGATACTATAGAACGCCTGGCCGCCCTGATGGAAGAAAAAGACCTTTCCTCTATTGAGATCAGCGAAGGGGAAACCCATATCGCCTTAAAACGGCCTGAACCTTCCGCCCCTGTATATGGGATTCCGGCTCCAGCTGCTGCTCCTGTCTCTGCCGTGCAGCAAGCAGTGCCTCCCCTGGCGCCTCCGCCCGCTGCCCAGGAAAACAGCTCCATTGGGGAGCACGTGGTGGATTTTAACGGTATGAAGGAACTGAAATCCCCCATGGTAGGCGTAGCGTATACCGCGCCGGAGCCGGGAGCTGAGCCGTTTGTAAAACCCGGCAGCCGGGTAAAGAAAGGGCAGGTTCTCTGCATCATTGAGGCTATGAAACTGATGAATGAATACACCGCGCCTGAGGATGGAGAGATTTTGGACGTCTGTTTCCAAAATGAGGAACTGGTGGAATTCGGGCAAGTTTTATTTAAAATGGTATAATACTCTGCCGCAGCCTGCCCACTTAACCCGGCGGCTTGCTGATGAATCACCGCATATTTTTCTATTATAAATCGACTACATGCCAACGATTGGAAGAGAGATGCCATATGAATAAAGAAGAAATCAAAGCTTTTATACCCCATCGGGAACCCATGCTTCTCATTGATGAGGCGGAAGTTCTGGAAGAAAATACAGCGAGAGGCAGCCGCAAGATCCGCGGGGACGAATTCTTCCTGCAGGGGCATTTTCCCGGCAATCCGGTTGTGCCGGGCGTTATCCTCTGCGAAATGATGGCTCAGACCTGCAGTGTCCTTTTAAAAAGCACCATGGAGGAAAATCCGGGATGCGTCCCGTTCTTTACAGGTCTGGACAAAGTCCGGTTCAAACATCCTGTCCGTCCCGGGGATACGGTGGAAATTACCTGCCGGCTTCTTCGGAACAAAAACATGTTCTACTTTGGCGAGGGGAAAGTCATGGTGGGAAAAAACCTCTGTGCCAAGGGAGAATTCAGCTTTGCGCTGGTGGTATAATGCGGCTTGATACGGCTGCGGCAGAGCCGCTCTTCCCCGCGGCTCTGCAAAATCCATATTGCGCGATGCACAGTAAGGGAGCGATCCAATGTTTTCAAAAATTCTGATTGCAAACCGGGGAGAAATCGCCGTTCGTATTATCCGCGCTTGCAAGGAAATGGGCATATCCACCGTGGCGGTATTCAGCGAAGCGGACCGGGAAGCCCTCCATGTTAGCCTTGCGGATGAAAGCATCTGCATAGGCCCGGCACGGGTGCAGGAAAGCTATCTGAATATGCCTGCCATTCTTTCCGCGGCAGTAGCCACAGGTGCCCAGGCCATCCATCCCGGATATGGTCTCCTAAGCGAAAACGCCCGCTTTGCAGAGCTTTGCGAAGAATGCAATATTGCATTTATCGGCCCGGGAAGCAAGCTTATTTCCCTTTTAGGAGATAAAGAACACGCCAGGGCTACTATGATGAAGGCGGGAGTTCCGGTTGTCCCCGGGGAGGGGTTGGTGGAAAATACGGAAGCCGCCTGCCGGGCAGCGGAACACATAGGCTTCCCTCTGCTCATTAAAGCACGTTCCGGAGGCGGCGGAAGAGGGATACGGCTTGTAAATTCCATGGAAGAGATTCCCTCCGCCTTTACTTCCGCCTGCTCCGAAGCCCAGAGCGCCTTCGGCGACGGGGCTTGTTATATGGAAAAATTTCTTTCTCCCGTGAAACATATAGAAATGCAGATACTCTGCGATCATTTTGGCAACGCCGTCTGTCTTGGGGAAAGGGACTGCTCCATGCAGAGAAAAAACCAGAAATTGCTGGAGGAAAGCCCTTCTGCGGCCGTAGGACCCGCCCTTCGGGAAAAAATGATGAAAGCTTCCCTCCAGGCGGCCAAAGCTGTGGGCTATGACAGCGTGGGCACCATCGAGTATCTGGTGGATAAGGACGGCAATTTCTATTTTATGGAAATGAATACCCGTTTACAGGTGGAACATCCCGTGACGGAAATGGTCACCGATATAGATCTGGTGAAATGGCAAATCCGGGTAGCGGCAGGTATGCCTTTGGATTTCTCTCAGGAAGATATTTCCTTCTCCGGCCACGCCATCGAATGCCGGATCAACGCAGAGGATCCTTCCAATAATTTCGCGCCAAGCTGCGGACGTATCAAGCTTCTTCATACGCCCGGAGGCCCCTGGGTTCGGTTTGACACAGCCCTGTATCAGGAATATCTGGTTCCCCCTTATTATGACTCCCTTCTTGGGAAACTGATTGTCCGCGCAAAAACCAGAGAGGAAGCCATCCGCAAAATGCAGGCTGCCCTCTGTGAACTGGTAGTGGAAGGGGTTTCGCACACCGCAGATTTGCACATGGATCTCCTTTCCGACGAAGCTTTCCTGGACGGAAGCTACACAACGGACTTTATGAAGAATAGAGGATACGTATGCTGAGAAAATCCAATTTTAAAAAAAGCCGCAACCAGCTGGAAGGGTTCTCCCCCAACCTGCATACGGATAAACCTTATGTCCCTCAGGAGCTCTGCACCTCCTGCCCTTCCTGCAAGGCTATGCTTTTTCAAAGCGATCTGGAGGAAAACAACGCCGTCTGCCCAAAATGCGGCCATCATTTTCGTCTCTCTGCCCGGCAGAGAATCGGCCTAATCTGTGATGAAAACACATATGAGGCCTGGGATGAAAACCTCACGCCGAAAGATCCCCTGTCCTTCCCCGGCTACGGAGCGAAACTGAAGGCAAGCCGCTTCAGAAGCAGGGAAGTGGAGGGTGTTCTTACGGGTAAGGCCGCCATCGGAGGCGTCCCCTGCGCCGTTTTCGCCATGGATGCAGGCTTTATGATGGGCAGTATGGGCAGTGTAGTGGGGGAAAAAATTACGCGATTGTTTGAAAGAGCTGCTGCCGAAAATCTTCCCGTTGTGGGATTCACCGTTTCCGGGGGAGCCAGAATGCAGGAGGGGATTCTTTCCCTGATGCAGATGGCCAAAACAAGCGGCGCCGTTAAGCTCCACAGCGACAAAGGACTCCTGTATATCACGGTTCTTACAGATCCTACGACGGGAGGCGTAACCGCCAGCTTTGCCATGGAAGGAGATATTATCCTTTCGGAGCCGGGAGCTCTTATCGCTTTTGCCGGCCCTAGAGTCATTGAGCAAACCATGCGGCAGAAGCTGCCCAAAGGTTTCCAAACAGCTGAATTCCTTCTGGAAAAAGGTTTTGTAGATGCAGTTGTCCCCAGAAAAGAGCTGAAGGAAACTATAGGCCGCCTTTTGCGGCTTCACTGCGGGGAGGTGTAAAAAATGGCTGCAGAATATACGGCATATGGGCCGAATGGGCGGCCAAATCAAACGGCGCCCTTCAACGCCTATCAGATCCTGCAAAAAGCCCGGAAGAACGGCCGTTTTACAGGCCTGGATTTTATCCGTAACCTCACAACGGAATTTATGGAGCTGCACGGAGACCGTCGCTTTGCGGACGATCCCGCCATTGTGGGCGGAGTTGCCCGTCTTCTTGGAATGCCGGTAACGGTGATTGCCCATGAAAAAGGCGGAGATCTGAACGACAAAGCCCGGAGAAATTTTGGTTCCGCCCATCCGGAAGGATACCGGAAAGCCCTGCGGCTTATGAAACAGGCGGAAAAGTTTCACAGACCTGTTCTGTGTATTGTGGATACGGCAGGAGCTTTCTGCGGTATCGGCGCGGAAGCCCGGGGAGAAGGCTCGGCCATCGCGGAAAACCTTATGGAAATGATGACCCTTAAAACCCCTATTCTTTCTCTCTTTATTGGAGAAGGAGGAAGCGGAGGCGCTTTGGGACTTGCCGTAGCCGATACGGTTTGGATGCTGGAAAACTCCGTTTACTCCGTTATCAGCCCGGAAGGCTGCGCCAGCATTCTTTGGAAAGACGCGAGTAAGGTAAAAGAAGCTTGTGAGTGTCTTCACATGACGCCCTCCGATCTTTTAAAGCTGGGGGTTATCGAACGTATCATTCCGGAACCAGAGGACCGGGGGGAGCTTTATTCTCTCCTGCGAGAGGCGATTTCCGAAGAATTCTATAAACTTAATGCCTTGCCTTTGGAAGATCTTTGCCGAAACCGGTATCAGCGTTTCCGTAAATTGGGGGTGTATGGAGAATGATCGCAATAGTAACAGACAGCACAGCCTATCTTACACCGGAAGACGCCCGATATTTACATGCTCATGTGGTGCCTCACACCTATACGACTGGAATACAGACCTATGCGGAAGGTTTCTCCGGAGAAAACGGAGGCTTTACCCAGCTTCTGCAGGAAAACATCTGCGTTACCGCCCAATGCAGCATCTCTTCCTTCCATGCAGCCTTCACAGGGCTTCTGCAGAGAGGATACGATATTTTATGTGTTGTACTGTCTTCTCGTCTAAGCGGGGCTTATTCCAGCGCAAAAGCGGCCTCTCTGGCTCTCTGCTCCCATCGGCGGTACGCCGGACGGATTCAAGTGGTGGATTCCCGTACAACGGCCGGTGCCCTGCGTTTCCTTTTGGGAAAAGCCCGCGCCCTGGCGGATCAGGGGCTTCCGCTGGATAAACTGGCCCGAGCCTGCGAAAGCCTTCGGGATAAGGTAGGACTTGCCTTTTCCGTGGATACCATGGACCGCTTGCGGAAAAGCGGTAGACTGGGAATTGTACGCCAATCGGTAAGCACTATTCTCAATCGAAGACCCATCCTGCTTTTGGAAAACGGTGCCGTTTTCAGCCAGGATACGGCCATAGGAAAATCGGGACAGGCATCCCGTCTGGCAGAAAAAATATCTGCCGGGGCCAAGTCCGTTACCCTTCACTATTTCGGAAACCCACAAAACTTGCAGCCTCTGGTTGCCGCTATACGTCGCCGTTTTTTCAATATTCCCATGACTTTTCGGGAACTGGGACCTGTTTTGGGTATTCATATCGGAACAGGCACTATAGGGGTTTCCTGGGAAGAAGATTAAAAACTTTACAGGTATAAAAATCAAAAGGATGAGCAGCCATTTGCTGCTCATCCTTCTTAATATTTCGGTGAAAGGCAAACTATTTCTGATCCTCTATCGGTTTCATAAAATCGCTTTTCGTCTGCTCCTTCCGGCCATATATACGTTTCTCTGTTACACTGCCCGTTTGCAGTTTCCAGAGAGAATCCAGATGGGAATAATAGGTTCCCGGTGTGATAACACCGTTTGTACGAAGCCAATCCACGCCTGAATGACCGATTACAGCATCGGCTAAAAGCACACAATTTGTGCCGCACACATAATAGGTCTTAAATTTACCCTTTTTAAATTTAACAAATTTTGCCCCTGTACTTCTGTAAAGTATGCTGGCAGCATCCATTTTTATTTTTTCCTTTTTTCGCTTGTGCTGTGTTTTTTTCCGATCTTTCCTACGCTGTTCCAAGGCACAGGCCCAAGGATATGACTGCTGCAAAATCTCGTCAAGAGCTCCTTTTACATCCCGAAATTCTGTTTCTGTCAGCGGGACAACGAAACCTACCAGCTTTTTGTTTTCAAATTCCAAGCAATGACGGATATAGGGAACCCTGGGAGCTATGGCCATGGTTCCATCCGAAAGAATTCCTCCTAACCGATGGGAAGCTGTATCGTAACAGCCGTATGAATACACGGTTCCATCGAGACATAGATCCACATGGCCAAATCCTTCTAAGAAACCTTCTTTTAAATGGATAAATATTTCCAGATAATGAGGTTTTTCATTATCTTCCGGAGATAATTCCAGCCTGTCCGGAGGATCCTCTCGAAGAGATTCACTGACGGAAGCTAAAAGCTTCCGGGGCAAAAAAGCAGCCACCAAAACGGGCAATGCCAGACGCATTTTCCTGCGTATTTTAGTTTTTCCATATTCTGTGCGCAAAAGCACACCTATAGCGTCTCCCACAATGGTACATCCGTAGAAAATGAGATATACGCCAAACCAAAGAAGAGCTAAATAACCATTTCCCAAGGGATTGGAGAAAAATAACAGGCCAAACACAAGGGAAAGAACGGTATCAAAAAAAGAGCGACGATACCCCGGCACATGATCCTTTAAAAGGGTTATACCATTTATGAAACGGATCGCGGCATTTAGCACCGCCCAAATTCCAAGACAAACAGCTAACCAACGAGTTATCATCCATGGAAAGAAAGCAACTGCCAACCCTAATACTGCATACGAAACCGCTGTGGATACGGGAACCCGTTTTTTATGTCCATGGCCGATAGGTATATTCAGAAGAGCAACCACAGCTGCAGAAAATAGGAACAGCGGAACCAGCCAGATAAAGAGTTTCCACACCTTTTCTGGATAAAACAAAAGGCTGATTCCCAACGCTAAATGCCCTGCGGCCGATATCAAAAGGGAAAAGGGGGAAATCTTCTCTACTGTTAGAAGTTTGCTCTTCTTTCCTTCTGCATTCCCTTCTGTTTTTTTCTCCGTATTCAGTTGAATTTCACCGCCGTTCCATAAACAAACACCGTTATCCGATTTGTTATGGTCACCTCAAAGCGAGTATTCATTACGGCATCCGCCCCATAGCGGGACGCCTCCATGCACATGTTGGAAACTGCCTGATTTTTGCAGGTATTGATAATTTCGTCTTGAATCATATAATTGTTCACAGAAGAATTTACACCTGTGACAAGTGAAATAGGGGTATACTCCCGACCCATATTTTCCGTATTAAAAACATACATATTTTACCCTCCGTTTCCGAATTTTCCCCAATTTCGCAGGAAAAACCGTTTTTCTTTCAGTATATATGGAGGATACCAGATTGTCAATGCAGGAAAGAGGAAAGGTACTGCACGGTTTTTTTAAATGATTGAATACATTTTATACCCCAGAACATCTGTAATAACGCATACCTTAATTATCAATTTTTCAGACTGAATTTTCCCTACTCTGCGACAAACCTGTATTCATACTATTCTATATCTGTTTTTTCCATCTGTTTTAGCAGCATAGAGCGCCGAATCTGCCCTGCGAAATGCATCTTCCAATATTTCTCCATCTCGAACCAGTGTCCCCCCAATGGACATTCCCGTCCAGACCTTCTCCGTCTCTCCTCTTTGATTGACACTTTTCAATAACCTTTTCATCAATTCCTCTGCGGCGTTATCATTATGCAAATTACTGCATAGAAGGACAAATTCATCTCCTCCCATACGGCATACAATATCCTGAGACCGTACGGCAGAAGTTAAAATATCGGCCATCTTCTGCAGCACATCGTTCCCGGCCATATGGCCAAAGGAATCATTAATATCTTTAAAATCATCCAAATCCAACACAAACAGCCACGTTTTGTCCTTCTCCATGGATCTATACATTTCCTGAAACGTGCGGTAATTAATCAGACCGGTTAAGCTGTCCTTTTGCGCCAAATCTGTCAAGATAGCTATCTTTTCCTGGGATTTTTCCATCTGTTTAAAAAGGGTTTTAGGAAAATATTCTCCGTCCAACTGTTCCATATTAGGCAGAGACTGATGGATATGCACAAGCTTCCAAGCCTGCCCTTCCATCCTATACAGAAAAGAAAAACGGCTATCCATATTGATATAAATTCTTTTATCTTCACTTTCCCACCAAATATATAAACCACCATACACCAGGCAAACATCTGGACTTATTTCTTTTTTTTCGCACCAAAAATCTTTAACCTGAAATTGAATATCCTTTCTTTCCTTCATCTCAATAGCTAAAGCTTGGGTAAATTCTTTCACATTTTTGTAAAACTCATGTTTACCAGTACCTATAATGACACAATCGGGATCCAAAATATCCAACAATTGAAAATTGCTTTGTTCGCCGCCGAAGAAATATGTTTTCCAGATATCTTCTGTCATTTTAATAAGATCCATACTCTACTCCCCACGCAGTCATTCTTACTTGCAACTATTTTCAAGATTGAAAATAGTTCGTCTATATATTAGACAGCTTTAAAAATTGTATATACACATTTTATAAATTCATTCATACAATCCAAAATATCATTCGGATTGAGCCTAACGCATATATGTCATTTCAATCGAACACCATACATACGCAACTTCTGCCTTAAGTTGGCACACTAACTTTAATACCATTTTTGTTGAAGAGATCATTATACACTTACATGTAAATACATGCAAAAATAATCTCCATATATTTTATCATAATATCACATACAGCTTTTTTTCACAATAGAAAAGCCATCCGAAAAAAAATCGGATGGCTTTCTCTGGCTCCCCCTGTTGGACTCGAACCAACGACCCTGCGGTTAACAGCCGCATGCTCTACCGGCTGAGCTAAGGAGGAATATTTAAGTTGGCATCTTCCTATTGTTCCAGGCCGTTGCCAGCC
>CALWJA010000015.1 GCA_944380875.1 uncultured Clostridia bacterium | reverse complement strand
TCAGTATAGGATTTTTGCCATTTGGCATCTATAGAATCTATGCTGAAAAACTTGCCCTGAAAATGCCGAAAAGCCTTGATAAATCAAGGCTTTTCGCTTGGGCATCTTTTTTAGTGCCCTCTTATGGTGCGAGGGGGGGGACTTGAACCCCCATGAAATTGCTTTCACATGGACCTGAACCATGCGCGTCTGCCAATTCCGCCACTCTCGCATTTTCAATATTCAATAACAAACCTAAGCGACGCTGTTTATAATAGCATATTCTAACAAATCTGTCAATATGTTTTTTACTATATCAAATTTCTACAAGCAGCAAAATGGATTCTGACAAATAGAAATATTATAAGAGGCGCAGTTTTCTCTGCGCCTCTTGCCTAAATACAGCGTTTTTCAATTCTGCTTTCTATACTTTGGAGAAACACAAAACATATGCATTTTCTAAAACTGGATATAACCCTATTTCCAAAGATTTTTCTGCATTTTTAGAGCTTTCGCTCTGCGGGCATCGGTCTGCTTCTGGTCTATAGATAGTGTGCCATCATTCTGCACAACAAGCACACTTCCCTCCGATGCGCCTTGCGGAAGTTCATTTTTCTCAATTCCAAAATAGCGGATATCCTTTGCTTTTACAGGATGATCCAGCAATTCCTCGCATACAGCAAAATTTCCTTCAAAACGGTCAATACACAAAGTCCGCATAGATGATTCTCTCCCTTATATCACTATATCACTTTCCTGAAATTGTAACACCGTCAAAGGCGATCCAAGGCAAAACAGAAGCTCCGTCACAAAGCCTCTCTTTTGATATTCCCCGGATATGAAGCAAAATGTCAGCCAGGTTGCCGCTTATCATCGTTTCGCTTACAGCATCTGTCATTTTCCCATTTTCAATTAGGAAACTGTTTTTGGCAACACCAGAAAAATCGCCGTTTGTGCCTGGTTGACCTCCTGAAAAACGGTTCAAAATCAACCCTTTGTCGATACCGGAGAGGATTTCTTCAAGAGAAGTGTCTCCAGGCTGAACCTCCATATTCCAGCTGGAATTCAGCGCACGAGCATATCCCGTCTTCCGAGAACCATAGGCGGAAAGTTTAAAGCTTTTGAGAATGCCGTTTTCAATCAGCGTCTCATTTTGGCTGGGATACCCTTCCCCTGTAAAACGTTCACCGCAGACGATTCGATCATCCAGAGGAATGGTAGAAAGAGTAAATCTTTCATCCGCGACCCTTTCCCCCAGCTTTTCGATCCAAGGACTAGTTTTATCTATGATAACAGAATCAGACATGAAATTTCCAACAATCGTAGACAAAATCTCTCCCAGACACGCCGGAGTAATCACCAATGTACCGACAAATTTTCCATCAACAGGTCGAGCAGAAAGCTGTTTCCCGCTTTCTTCCAGCAGGATTTTTTGCTGGCCTATCTCCAGGAAGGGCTCATCCAATGTATTCAGATTCGCGCCGTAACCGATGAAAGAGGAAGCCTTCTCCCCTTCATGCGCTGAAAACATGGTGCTGAATCCATATCCTCCTGCTTTATAAGAAAATTCCACTCCGTTTGTATTCATATACAACATATCCGTATGGCTATATTCGGAAATTAACTGCTCCATAATTACCTTTGGGTATTCTTTCTTTACTACAGTTAAAAATTCCTGAATTCTATCAAACAAACGGTCCTTATCCGGCTCTAAAGCTCCGGAAATAAAATTTGTATCTGCATTTTCGGATATTTCCGCTATAACCTCTGCTTCATCCGGCATAGAGGATTCCGCTGCAGCTATACAATCGGCAACGGCTTTATCGATGGATTCCCGATCCAATTTGTTTATGGAAACAACACCTTTCCGGTGATCTTTTAAAACTTTCAGGGAAATTGAACTGTTCAAAAGGCTTCGCATCAGGCTGAATTCGCCGCCATCCACATTCAATTCATCCGTTTTCCCTCTGGATACGATGCACTGGGCTTCATCTGCTCCCGCCTTTTTCAGAGCTTCCAAAGCATACTGCGCAATTTCACGATTTTCCATTATCTAAAGCACCTCCTTACCTTCCGCCAATGGTAACGCGGCATTTTACTGCCGGTCCGCCCATACCGACTGCCATGGGCTGCTTTTTCCCGCAGGTTCCGTTGCAGCTCCAAACGCAGGTATCCGAAAGCATATCCACTGTTTTCAGCATATCAAAGGCAACGCCGGATATAGTAGTATCCCGTATAGCTCTTCCCAATTTTCCATGCTTGATCTCATAGCCCATACAGACACCAAACATGAATTCCCCTGTGGTATCCGCCTGTCCGTTATTGGTTTCTGTAAGATAATAGCCGTCGTCAATCGCTGCAATCATATCTTCTAATTTATCTTTGCCGGGAAGTATACCTGTATTGCGCATGCGGATCAAAGGCTCGTCCGAGAAAAGATATCCTCTGGCGTTCCCTTGAGGCTTCACACCAAAATGCTGCGCCGATTCCCGATTATTCATATACCCCTTGAGGATACCGTTTTCAATAAGGACAGCGTCCTCAGCCGGTGTTCCCTCATCGTCCACCAAAACAGGCAGAGGCGCCGGAGAACCATCCGGTAAAGTATGGGCAAAATCGATCATGGTTACAAGCTCGCTGGCTACCTGCCGATTCAGGCAATGGGAGGCAACGGAACCTCCTAAAACCAGATCCGCCTCTACCGTATGCCCCACGGCTTCATGGGCCAGAATCCCCGCCAGATTGGGATGGAGAACACAGTCCTTAAGTCCCGCATCCGCATAGATTCCCTCCGCTTTTTTCATCAGTTCCTCATAGGTCCTGTCAATTTCGGGAAAAAGCTGTTCCGGAGCCGTAAAATTGCTCTCAAAGTCTCCGGAATCACCAAACATACAGACAAGTTCAACGGTGGATCCTTCCGGTGTGTTGGCTGTCAGAATCACATACATATGCGTTCTGGGGAGACGGGAATGAGAATCGAACCCATCGCTTACTACAAGAAGCTTTTCTGTACATTCAGAACGCAATATAATGGAACGGCTTGCCAAATTAGGATATTTACCGGCAATATACGCATCCACTTCCTTGGCAAAATCTATATATCTTTTCTGCTCCGCATCCCGAAATTCCAAATCCAAGTTCCTGTTTCCAGCCCCTATAACGGGGAACGGCCCTTTTCCCTTACGAACCCGGCTGTCTAAAAATCGGGCGTTTTCCTGGGCGGCCTTTAAGACGGCGCGAATACTGTCTTCCGTATAATCGGCGCTGGAAGAAAAGCCATATACTCCGCCTTCGTACACACGAGCGGAAACACCTCCTTGCTCCGAGCGCAGATTGGTTACCAAATTTCCACCCAAAAATCCGATTCTTCGAGTGGTATTCACCTGAGCCCGAAGTTCCGTATGGGAAGAAAAATCACGTTTAAACTGTGATATTCTATCCTGTATCATAAATCAACCTCCTTAATCCGATATTTCCATCATTTCCTACTAAACGATACGCAATTGTATATTATCTCTTAAATATATCTAAAAGCTGGGGATATTCCCCGCTCGGGCGTTTCGTTCTTATAGTTGATACACATTATAGCACAATGGCAAATTTCTGGAAAGGGAAACATTTTGCTAAATTGTAAATAATCTTTTTATCTTTTTCCGGATTCTCAATACATATACATTCGCAAATAGCTTGTTATAACGGTTCTTATACTGTAAAGGTATAGTACTTGTCAGATTAAAATACGCAAACTTCTTTAGATTGCCAGTAGATTCTTTTGGGAAAGAAATAAATCCCCCCGACCGGGAATTCAGTCGGGGGGGGAAATATCAGCTTGCAGACCGCATATGCAGCCTAAGACGATCCGAAATCATGGCAATAAACTCACTGTTGGTAGGTTTACCTCTTGTATTGTGGATAGTATACCCGAAATAGGAATTTAAGACGTCTACATCGCCTCTATCCCATGCCACCTCAATAGCATGGCGGATCGCACGTTCTACCCTAGAAGGTGTAGTGGAATAATCCTTTGCCACACCCGGATAGAGCTGCTTGGTTACAGCATTAATGATGTCCGGCGTTCTAACGGCCATCATAATAGAGTCCCGCAGGTAATGATATCCTTTAATGTGAGCAGGCACACCAATCTGATGCAGAATTTCTGTTACCTGCACTTCCAAATCCATCTGATCGGTTGAGGGCGAATCCGTTTCCATACCGGAAAGATGCAGAATACGATCGGCTAATTCGGAAGCATTAAAAGGGCTTACTGCAAAATAGGATGCACCGGATGTCATTACTTCTCTTTCCAGCCTGGGGCTGGAAAAACCGGACAAAATTACAAATAAAGGCTGTTTTCCTCCTTTGGAAGCACTGGCGCGCATAACACCAATACCGTCCAAACCCGGCATGAAGAGATCTGCCAAAACAACGTCCGGGTGGACAGATTCCATTTTTTCAAGGAGTTTTAAGCCATCTTTGGGAGATGAAACGATTTCCAAACCTTTTTCTGCAAACACCCTCCCATACTGCTGCAGAAATTCTTGACCGTCATCGGACACCAATACTTTTAAATGCTTTTCCATGCTGTTTAGTCCCCCATTTGATTGATTGTGCTGTTATTTTACCATATATTGGAAAAGTTGGCAATAGATTTTTCGATGTTTTTTCAAAATAAGGGAACTATATTCTTAATATAAAATAAAAAAACCAAAATTAAGCTGCAGAATTCAACGAATCAGTTGAATTTAATACGGATCTGGATTCATTTAGCATATTTTCTGCGAAAATCCCGTAACCTCTTGTAGGATCATTTACGAAAACGTGGGTAACCGCTCCTATTAATTTCCCATTTTGAATTATTGGGCTGCCACTCATGCCTTGGACAATTCCTCCAGTTTTTTCCAGCAGTTTTTCATCGGTAATACGCAGTACAAAGTTTTTTCCTTCCTCATCGCCGTGATAATTAATGGATTCAATTACAGCGCTGTAGTACTGGGGACCTTCATTATCTATGGTTGTCAGGATCTTAACGTCCCCTGTCTGCACAGTTTGCTTTAAACCAATCTGCGTGACAGTTCCTTCCGGCTGTTCTTCCAGTTTTCCAAATACACCGCAGTCTGTATTGGCTCCTAGAGTACCAATAGCCGTATCGTCTGAAAAATATCCGCGAAGTTCCCCGGGCGTTCCTCTAAGCCCTTTCGTTACACCGCTGATGGTAACAGGAAGTATATCTCCTGTACGCAGAGGCATGAGTTCACAGGTATCCGCATCACAGATCCCGTGGCCTAATCCACCAAAAGATTGGGAATTCTGGTCATAAAAAGTCAGGGTTCCAATTCCGGCTGTGCTGTCTCTCACCCACATGCCAGCCTTATAGGTGTTGTCCGCTTTGGAAAGAACCGGATTAAGAGTTGTAGTTAAAATATCATTTCCTCTTTTAAACTCTATTTGCATGGGTTTGCCGTTACTTTCTTCCACTAATTTTGCGATTTCTTCATTTTGATATACTTTTTCTCCATCAATGGAAAGGATAATATCCCCGATTTGAATTCCTGCTTCTTTGGCAGGATCTTTGGATCCATCCTGCGACAGGATCTGTGCCATATCTACAACCATAACACCATTTGTAAACATTCTTATTCCAAAAGGTGTGCCACAAAGAACAACGCTGGTTTCAACCGATGTCGAAACCTGTACGGTTTTAACAGGTATGCTTTGAAACAGCATTAGCTGCATGTTTCCATCCTGTGAAGAAGCAGTATCCATAGCAGATACTATTCCCGATTTCCAAGCCAATCCGCTTCCTTCAGGAACAGAATACGCATCCGCGGTATGCCTGTCTGCTATACCAACAGAAAGTAGTAAAGCGGCAGAACAAACAGCCATAATTTTTGTGAACCCCTGTATTTTCTTTCTCATTGGAATCACCTCCTTTCTGCTTTTACTTTTACCCGGGCTATAAAAAATATGATGTCAGTTATTCGATATACCGTCACATTCTGGAAGACGAAATAGAATCCTTAAAACAGACGGATATTTAAAAAAAATGCCAGAATAAGGCAAGGAAATTTTTGTGTCTATTTTTTGATTCCAAATAGAAATTAAAAAGGAACTGTCTGTAATTGGTATACAGACAGTTCCTTTTTATAAAAATCAAACTCTTTAATATCGATTCATCCGTTTTCGTTTAATGGTTTTGGTAATGACAATTACTATATATAAAAGCAAAAATCCTAACAAAACCACAATCAAAGTGGCTGTACTTCCGGAAGAACCCATTTTTACCTCAATCCATAGCTTATCCACTTTTTCGTTAATCTCAGAAGGAAGAGTAAGAAACACTTCCGAATTATCTATAATTTCTTGTGATGGATAATAAATAGGATTGCTGGTAATCTCTTCATCCATCAGTTCCTTGGCAGCCGATTCAGGAGTAGAATACCCTACATACTCCATATTAGCCGCTGCAATTTCCGGATCACAGAGGAAATTTATATAGGCTTCCGCTTCCGCTTTATGCTGCGCATCAGCGGGAATACACATCGCATCCACAAAGAAGTTTGTCCCTTCCTCCGTTGGAATGGAAAAACCGATGGAATCATTTTCTTCTACCAAAACAGCTGCATCACCGGCATAATAAGGAGCTAACCAAGCCTCGCCTATTTCCATTTTATCAAAAATTTGATCCATAACATAGGCCTGCACCAACGGCTTTTGTTCCTTGAGCAACTCTGCCGCTTCCTGCCATTCCGCCATATCTGTGCTGTTAAAAGAATACCCCAACCGTTTTTGCGCAATACCAAATGCGTCTCGAGGGTTATCAAACATAAGAATCTTTCCCTGATACTGGTCGTCCCATAGGACGTCCCAGCTGGTAGGGGCTTCTTTCACATAATTCTTATTGTAAAAAATTCCCACTACTCCCCACGTGTAGGGCACGGAATATTCATTCTGGGGATCATATGCAAGGTCTCGGTAGTCTTCATCAATATACTTATAATTTGGAATATTGGAAAAATCCAGCTTTTGGAGCATTCCCTCTTCAATCATTCGTGCAACCATGTAATCCGAGGGGAATATCACATCATAGCTGGCTCCGCCGCTTACCAGCTTAGAATACAAGGATTCGTTTGTATCAAAAGTCGTATAGTTCACATGGATACCCGTCCGTTTTGTAAATTCCTGATTTACATTCATTGTACCATCTGAACCGTCTGAAATGTATTCGCCCCAATTATATACATTGATGGTTATTCCCGTATCCTCCGCTTCCAAAGGTTCTTCTTGCTCAGCAGAAGCAGATAGGGCAAAGCAGGAAACCAGAAGAAGAGAACTGAGAAATAAGGAGAGAATTTTTTTCATTGCATTACCTCGCCTCTTCCTTTTCTTTAACATCGTTACTTCTTTTTTTGCTGAAATTAATAACCAGCAGCAGGACCAGAATTGTGCCAAACAGCAAGGTGGAAAGCGCATTAATTTCCGGGCTGACACGTTTGCGAGTCATGGAATAGATATAGACCGGCAAAGTTTGGGTTGTCCCGCTTGTAAAATAGCTGATTACAAAATCATCTATGGAAAGTGTAAACGCCATAACGGCTCCCGTGATAATTCCAGGGAGAATTTCAGGAAAAACCACCTTGAAAAAAGAATGTATGGGGGTACATCCCAGATCCTGCGCGGCCTCAAAAAGAGAATTATCCATCTGTCTTAACTTAGGCATAACGGAAAGAATTACGTAAGGCAGACAGAAGGTAATGTGGGCCAATATAACAGAAAAAATACCCAATTCCACATGCAGGAGTCTGGCGCCAAACACAAAAAGGAGCAGAAGAGAAATACCCGTTACAATCTCCGGATTTACCATAGGGAGATTGCCTACGCTCATAACAAAACGTTTGGGCCATTTTTTCATGCTGTTAATTCCAATGGCGGCAACCGTACCTAAAACGGTCGCTGCTATTGCGGCAACCACTGCAATAATTAAAGTATTGCGCAAAGCGTTCAGCAGTTCTCCGTTGCTGAAAAGCTTCTGATACCAGCGCAAAGAAAAACCGGACCACACGGCACGGCTTTTTGTATCGGAATCGTTGAAGGAAAAGAGAACCAAAATTACTATTGGTGCGTACAAAAACACAAAGATAATAGCCATATATATTCTGGAAATCACCTTTTTCATGGCATCATCCCTCCTTCTGCACTGCCGTCTTCGTCAAATTGGTTCATAATACCCATGCAAATGAGGATCAGAACCATAAGAACCAAGGATATGGCAGAACCGAGATAGGGATTATACGCGTTCCCCAGAAATTGCATATCAATAAGATCGCCGATTAAAAGATTAGAGCCGCCTCCAAGCATTTTAGAAATAATAAATGTGCTAACGGCCGGAACAAACACCATTGTTATACCCGAAATGATGCCGGGCATACTCATAGGAACCGTCACCTTCAAAAACACTTTCCGACTATTGGCTCCCAAATCCTGAGCCGCCTCAATGACAGAACGATCTATTTTCATCAACACCGTATAAAGGGGCAAAATCATAAACGGCAAATAGTCATACACCATTCCAAACACAACCGCCCCTGCGGTATTAATCATATGCAGCCGTGGCAGACCGATAGCGGCTAAGAAATTATTAATCATGCCGTTGTCTTCCAAAAGGGTCATCCATGCATATGTTCTTAAAAGAAAATTCATCCACATAGGCAACATCACCAGCATTATCAAAACGCTTTGATGGCGCAGACTGCTTCTGGAAATAATATACGCCAAAGGATACCCTAATACCAATGAAAACAACGTAGCCAATGCCCCCATCCAGATGGAACGGAGAAATACATCTGAATACTGCCCAACCTGGATAATATTTTCCAGAGTAAAAGCACCTGTCTTATCCGTAAAAGCAAAATAGGCTACCAAAAAAAGGGGCACTATAATGAAAATACACATCCATACAATATATGGAGCCGATAAAGCTTTAGACTTCATCCTCTCTTTCCGCCTCCTCTTCTTTAGCAACATCCTCTTCCATTTCATCGCTGAATGTGCTGTAATCGCCAAATGTACCGGAATAGACGGATTTTTTCATAATATGGATATCTTCAGGCTGTATGAGCAGGCCGATCTTTGCTCCCACTGGCTGATAATCGGTAGACTGTATCATCCATTTAAAATCTTCCACATCTACGATGATCTCAAAATGCACACCTTTAAAGGTCACATTCGTTACAACTCCCGTTAAATGGGTAGAATCCGCTTCCACCACATCGATATCCTCCGGGCGGATCACAACGTCTACATTTTCATTTTTCTGGAAACCCGCATCCACGCAACGGAATTTTTTGCCTGCAAAAGAGCAGAGGTAATCTTCCAGCATTACACCGTCGAGAATGTTACTTTCCCCTATAAAGTCCGCCACAAAAGCGTTGGCGGGTTCATTGTATATATCCTCGGGCGTTCCTATTTGCTGGATTTCACCGCTATCCATCACCACTACCGTATCGCTCATGGAAAGCGCTTCTTCCTGGTCATGGGTAACAAAAATAAAGGTAATACCGGTGGCTTTCTGAATTTTTTTCAGTTCCACCTGCATATCTTTGCGCAGCTTTAAGTCGAGAGCGCCCAGAGGTTCGTCCAAAAGAAGGACTTTCGGATCGTTGGCCAATGCCCTGGCAATTGCAACACGCTGCTGTTGCCCGCCGGAAAGGGAATTCACATTTCGGTTGGCAAATCCGCTCAGATTTACCATAGCCAGCATTTCCCGAACCGTCTCTTTAACCTGTTTTTCGCTCTTCTTATGCACCCGCATTCCAAAAGCTACGTTGTCATATACATTCAAATGCGGAAACAGTGCATATTTTTGAAAAATAGTGTTGACCTCCCTTTTATGCGGCGGCAGGTCATTGATCTTTTTCCCATTAAAAAAAACATCACCAGCATCCGGTTTGACGAAACCGCCAATGATCCGTAAGGTTGTCGTTTTTCCGCAACCTGATGGACCAAGAAGCGTTACAAATTCTCCATCGCGAATGCTGAGATTTAAATTCTTCAGCACTTGCTCTCCGTCAAATGATACTGTGATGTTTTCCAACCGAATTATGGAATTGTCTCCCATTTCATGCATCCCCTTTGCGGTAAGTTAGTTACGCCGGAACCCCAGCAGCGATAAGCTGCCTGCAAGTTTAACGCCAACCCAGTTTCGCCATGTTCACTGCCCTCCGCAAAGGATTTTTCGCAGCCCAACGGGCGCGGCAATGAAGCGAAACCATTTTTCAGTTAGATGCAAACGCAACGACTTAAATATAGAGGTTAATACCTTTTTTGTCAATATATTTTTGAATATTTCTTGTTTTTTCTATAAATTTTATGTTTATTTTAAAAAAAGCCTTAAAATACTCCTGTTTTCTCTAAAATTCTTCCATTTTCATCTTTTCATATTAAAGATTTATTAGAATTGCGTAAAAAGCCGGAAAGAGAAGATAAAATTTCTCTTTCCGGCCCGTCTTAACTATTTATAAAACCCTTTTTATTTTCTGCCATGTTTTCTCTTATTGGAAAAAACTACAGTTTTTATGGTCTCCACCACAGGGCGAATCCCGCCTTTTCTCTGGATAAAGAAAACACCCGTTGTTAAACCAGCACAGAGCAATACTACAACAAAAACCAGCAAAGTAGCATTGGAATCATTATCCTTTACAGAATCTGCGGTTTCTGCAATTTCAGCAGCATATGCGGTAGGCACCATAGCCTCCAGGATGGTAACTTCAGACTCTTCCGATTCTTTCGATTCTTTGGAAGAATCCGAGGCCTCCTCTGAAGAAGAAGTATCTTCCGGTTCTTCTTTTATAGGTGCGGCTACAGCTTCATCCGAATACAGTACCTCCAAAGCTTCCGCATCCATTATTCCATCCTCTTTTAAGCCGGACTCTTTCTGATACGCCAGAACAGCCGCTTTTGTGGCGTCTCCGTAATAACTAGAAAGTTCCACATCGGACGAGAGATATCCAAGGGAAACAAGCCTTTCCTGCATAAGCCGAACCAAACCGGTATGCAGGCCGGGATACAATGTGCCTTTATCGGGGTTCTTTTTGGCGTCGGATTTAAACAGACTCTTCTGGGTCTTCACATCCGCCGTTCCGGTTGCCTCCAAGCCGTTTGCCTTCTGATAAGCCAAAACAGCATCCTGGATAAAAGCATCGTAATAATCGTTTACCATATCATAATAATAACCAAGATCAAACAGACGCTGCTGCAGGTTATAAACGGCTGCGCCTTGGGATGCTAAACCCAGATCCGTATAGGTTACTTCCGTATTCGCCTGGGAAGAAGACTGTGTCTGGGTTGCTGCTCCTGTATTGGAAGAACCGGCATTAACGGAGGATCCCCCATTAGAGGCACTCGCATTGCCTGTGGAATTCGAAGGAGATTTACTTGGCTCCGAATCGTTCCCCCCGCTTACAGGGGTCCCATTAGAAGAAGTAATCTTTCCGTTCCAGCCAAAGGTGTACGTTACACCGTCAATGGTTTTCGTAGTATTTACTACATATTGGCCATTTTCGTAATAATATTTATTTCCCTGGAAAGTAACCCATCCTGTTGTAGGATACGTAACACCGGGAACCTTATACCACTTAACCCAACGATGCTGTGTAACACCTTCGTATACTACATTATAGCCATAGTCACGGCAATCAACGGCCATTCCGCCGCCTACATAGACACCTACATGCCCCTGCATCCAAAGCCCAAGCCCGTGGATCCTCGGGATACTGGAAACACTGCCTGAGGCAGAAGCAGAACCAATCTGGGAGCTGCTGCTGCGAGCGGTGCCGGTATAAGCATAGATCATACCGGAGCAATCGCTCAGATGGACGCCATTAACAACTTGCCCTGCATATCCATATTCATACTGCCAGCCGCCATAATAGCAATTAAGAACATGTTCCGCCAGCCCTACTCCGGTTTTCCCTGCCGCTTCCGCCTGAAGGGGAGCAAACTGGAAAGCGAACACTGACATTACAATTGCCATAACCAACGACATGGCTGTAAATTTCTTCTTCATTCTGAACATCCTCCTGATTAAGGGTTTACCATTGATTCCATATAGATGTTTATTAGAAAGTATAGTATAATTCAAAGGAACAAAACTTGAAGCAATAAATTACAATGATTACAATTTGTAACAAATTGGTTACAGTTTAGCATACCTTTGCAATAAGTTCAACCCTTAACTGGATTTCTTTTAAATTTATTCATAATTTCTTATTAATTTATTTTGTTTTTGATATGCAAAAAGGCTAAATGAAGAAAAAACTCTTCATTTAGCCTTTTTATCAGGTTTTCTATCTCGTTCTTATCTTAAAACTTAAAGAAAAACTTTCACAATCTCATCCATATGCATACTGCGGGAGCCTTTAACCAAAAGTACATCCCCTTCACATACCGTCTCCTGCAGAAAAGCTATCGCTTCGCTGTTATTGCTGAAAGAGCTGCACGGCATATCGGAATGCGCTTTTGCTTCTTCTGCAATCCATCGGGCTCTCTCCCCTACCGTTACCAAGAGATCTACTCCATTTTCAGCAACCATTTTTCCTACTTGGCGGTGAGCCGCCTCTTCCATATCACCAAGTTCCAGCATATCGGCTAAAACAGCGATTTTTCTTCCTGGAAAAGTCCTGAGCACCTGGAGACTGCTGCGAAGAGCATCGGGGCTTGCATTATACGAATCGTCTATCAGCGTTATCCCCCGCACTTTATGGATCTGCTGGCGCATGGCCGGAGGCTCATACTGAGATAGAGCCTTGGCAGCAGCAAAAACATCCCCGCCCAAACAATGGGCTACACTCAACCCCGCAAGAGCGTTCAGCACATTGTGAAAACCAGGAACAGGTAGTTCCACATAAACGGAAACGCCATTGGCTGTCATTCTGAAACGGACGCCCGCATCCGTAGTTTCGATTTCCTGAGCCCGGTAATCGCACCACGGTTCCGTTCCGAAATACACCTTACGAATATGGGGAAGCTTTTCACGAAGCTCCGCAAGCATTGGATCTTCACCATTCAGGAAAAGTATGGAATCCTCATCAAAAGAATCCGTAATATGAAGCTTTTCCTGCAAAATATTTTCCTGCGTCTTTAATTGCTGAATATGGGATATACCGATATTTGTCATAACGGCATACCGGGGTCTGGCCATGGAACAAAGCCTGCTCATTTCCCCAAAATCACTCATACCCATTTCGATTACGGCGGCTTCATGTGTTTCTTCCAGGCGGAAAAGCGTTAAAGGCAACCCCACCTGGCTATTTTGATTTCCTTCTGTTTTCATAACGCAATAAGAGGAAGAAAGAGCCAGCGCGACCATTTCTTTTGTGGTAGTTTTTCCTACGCTACCCGTAATTCCTATTACCGGTATATCAAATTTGGAACGATAGGCAGCGGCAATCTGCTGCAAAGCGATACCCGTATCCGGAACAAAAATCCAAGGATGCACATCTATTTTTTTTGTATCGTTCTGCGTAAGAGTTGCAGCAGCTCCTGCCGCAAACACAGCATCAATATATATATGCGCGTCCGTTCGTTCGCCCTTGATTGGTACAAACAAAGCGCCTGCTGAAATTTTGCGGCTGTCCGTACTTACGGAAGTAACGACTGTATTTTCATTTCCGCAGAGAAGACGGCCGCCGCAAGCTTCTGCTATTTCTTTTACTGTCATTTCCATATGCATATTCCTCCTGCTTTCATCAGAGCTTACCTGCGATAATATCCGCCACTACTTCCCGTTCATCCAAATGGTATTTCACTCCACGGATTTCCTGGTAATCCTCGTGCCCTTTTCCAGCAAGGACTACAATATCTCCATCTTCCGCATGCTCCATGCAATATTTAATGGCTTCTTTCCGATCGGGAATCACTACATATTTCCCTTCCGTCTTGCCGATTCCAACTTTAATGTCTTCTATTATATCCATCACATCTTCAAACCGGGAATTATCCGCCGTTAAAACCGACAGATCCGCCAACCTGCCGGAAACCTCTCCCATTTCGAACCTGCGGGTCCGAGAACGGTTTCCACCCGCTCCGAACATACAAATCAACCGATGGGGATGGTATTCCCGCAAAGTTGTCAGGATGCTTTCCATGCTGACTGCGTTATGGGCATAGTCAATAAGGAGAGTATACTTCCCAGGTACAGGCACGGGTTCCACTCTTCCTTTTACTTTGACAGCCCCAAGACCTTTTACAATGTTTTCTGGAGAAATTTTCATCAAATGGCATACTTCGGCGGCTCCCAAAGCATTATATACGCTGAACTTTCCCGGAATGGGAACTTCTGCATCAAATTCCACTGCGCCTTCTCCATGGAAGCGAACCCCCAAAAAGCCGGGGCGGGAAACGAGCTCTTCACTGGAAGCACGCAGATCGGCCTCTTTTGAAAATCCAAAATAGGAAACTTCGCAGGTTTTTCCTTCCTGGATCCGGCTCCACATGGGATCATCCCGATTGATAACCCCCAGCCTGCATTTTTGAAAAAGCATCTTTTTGCAGTTGAGATACTCTTCCATATCCTTATGCTCCGCGCCTCCAATATGATCTTCCGAAAAGTTGGTGAAAAGGCCTATGGTAAACGGAATGGCATCTGCCCGATGCCCACGCAGGCCTATGGAGGAAACTTCCATGACAGCGGCGCCGCATCCAGCATCCGCCATTTCCCGGAGAGCCTGCTGTATCACATAGGATTCCGGTGTGGTGTTATCTGTGGGCCGTGTCTCTTCTCCTATACGGATCCCAACCGTACCGATCATGCCGGTTTTTATTCCCGCAGCTTCCAGAATGGAACAAATCATGTATGCAGACGTGGTCTTCCCCTTTGTTCCGGTAATACCGATAACGGGCAATTTTTCCGCCGGATACCCAAAATATGCGGCGCTCATTTGGGCAAGAGCGGCACGTGTATCTTGAACCAAGATCACAGGGGTATCCCCCACATCCACCGGATGCTGGGCAACTACTGCCGCAGCGCCTGCTTTTACAGCCTCCGCCGCATAAGCATGCCCATCAAAACTGGCGCCCTCCAGACATACGAATACAACTCCAGGGCGCACCTTTCTGGAATCGTATACAATATCATCCACCGGAATATCCACGTTTCCCAAAGCGGTATACTCTATCCGCTCCAATAAAGCATTTAAATGCATCCTCATTCCTCCTAAATAACAGATCAACGCAATTCTATATAGTATATGTAGAACTTATATGTAAAATGGGCTTAATGCAAGCAAAAAGACTGCGGGTTCATATAAAAGCATAATGGCTTTGTCCTTCCATCCGCTTTTTCTGCCCGTTACAATAGACGCCCCCAAAATCAAATCGGACGATACAAAGAGCAAAGCTCCGGAAAGAACAATCCACGCTCCCAGGGAATTTACAGCAAAAGGCAGGCTAATTGCTGTGGAAACCATGCAAAGCAAGATCAATAAATAAATGGATAAGCCTATGGACTGCGCCCCAAAAGACTTCAAATGCCGTCTGTATAGCCACAACAGGCACCCGCATACAACACAGCTTAAAAGCAGATTCCATCCCAACATACCTCCGGAAAGCACAATCCACGTTATATAGAAGATATGAGCGGAAAGAAAAACAAGGACGCCCGGTATCAGGGAATACTGGATCCAAATATCCGCCGCCATACAAAGGAAAACAGCTGCAAATACAATCCAGGCCCATCCCCCGAAACGGAGTGCTCCGAAAAAAGAAACACACACGGAAACAAATGTGGCCGCCGCCTTGCAAACAGTGCTCCCTTTGCCCGGCCCCCATAAATATAATTTTAAAAATACGCCTATCAGAATAAGACACGGAATCAGGAATACCTCCATAAGGTTCAGTCCTTTCTTCTTAACGTATACAGAGGATAAGGCGCAGTAGATGGAATCATCCTGATTATAACATTGCCGGATATTGAATACAAGCAACAATTCTGTGAAGAAAAAATTACAAAATTTATATATGTCGTTTCTGTTCCATTGCTTTGAAAAAATATTGCTTTTATACGATACATATGCTATAATCTATACCGTTATCCTGCTGGTGTGGCGAAATCGGCAGACGCAAGGGACTTAAAATCCCTCGGTGGCAACACCGTACCGGTTCAAATCCGGTCACCAGCACCAGAAAAAGCACAACATATAGAGTTTGAGCTCTAATGTTGTGTTTTTTATTTTTTAGACAATACAACTATAACAATGCTATTATTAAACACGGGGAGCATGTATGTTAAAGGTAAATTTTTACGAATCTGCAAAAGATGAATTATTTAAATTTGCAGTAATTGTTGCGGTACATAATAAGAAATGGGTATTTTGTAAACATAAAAATCGTAATACATATGAATGCCCAGGTGGTCATAGAGAACCAAATGAAACTATCTATGAAACAGCAAAACGAGAACTATGGGAAGAAACTGGTGCTAAAAAATATCGTCTGAAGCCGGTTTGTGCTTATTCTGTAAAAAATGGAACTGAAGAAACATATGGAATGTTATATTTTGCAGATATATTGGAATTTGAAGAATTACCTCCCCTTGAAATAGAAAAAATTGAATTGTTCGATCAGCTTCCCACCGATTGGACTTACCCACTCATCCAACCATTACTGATAGAACAGACAATAAAACTTCATTTAATCAAATAATCATTTTAAGTATGTGTGGATGCAAGTCTAAAAATTAAAAATTCGGTGACATCTTTTTAGCCCTGGTTACAGGAACTGGAAATCAATCCTGATATTTTCAAATCGGGATTGGTGTTTATTTTTATTATTTTGTGGTGATTAATATGCAAATAGAAAATAATATTTTAAAGTATTATCTACGGAACTGTTATTTCCTTAACGG
>CALWJA010000014.1 GCA_944380875.1 uncultured Clostridia bacterium | reverse complement strand
TTTTTTTGACTACGATGACGGAGATTTTGCTCATACAATCTCAGACAATATGGCAATTGATTCTGACGGCGATTTGCTGATGCGTATGGGAGATAATATGGCAATGGATATGGATTCGGGTGAATTACATATCATATCCGGTTGGTCGGATGATGAAGATGATAACTAATTGACAAATAACCGCCTCTGCGAAAATGCAGAGACGGTTATTTTCACTTATTGCGCTTCATCTTCCTTTGAAAATCATTCAGTGTTTGGAAATGCCACAAGCTCTTTCGGGTGATAGAGCGGAAGGTCAGAGAGCAAAAAAACTCTGCAAGAAAGACTTTCGGTATGTAATATATTTGCCCTTTGCGAAAGGATTTCAGCACCCCTTTATTGCACCAGTTATTGATTGTGGTTTTACTATAACCCGTCAGGGCGACAATCTCCTGCACTGTCACCACATCTTTATACTTTTTTAGAAGTCCGGTGTAATAGCCGTGCATTTGGCGGAGTACTTCTTCGGGCAATTCAGCCGACAGCCTTGCTACATAATGACTGCCATACCATCCCCTCGGTGCAGAGTAGAGCTCTGGGAAAACGGCTCGCTCTTCAAGATAGGCTTTCACATCTTCTTTTTTGATTTTGTAGCAGCGTGTTTTCTTGCCCGACCACTCACAAGGCACTTTACCGCTTTTGAGCAGATGCAGGGCGGTTGACTTGCTGATATGGCAGAGGCGGTAAAACTGGTCTTTGTTCATCACATCGGGAACGCTGTTCCAATCAATCAGTAAATTTTTCATTTGATGCACCTCGAACATAGATTTTGTCGGTTTGAAGCTCTGTTCTGCGGTGTGTATATTTTTGTATTGCCTTCTTCCGTTTTTTCTCCCCTGTCTTCCCTGTTTTCTCCCCAAAATCCGCAAAAATGCCGATTTGAACCCACTTTTACAAAACGCAGGTACAAAGAGGCTTTGAGGGCAAAAAAGCCTGATTTCATGCGGCTTTTTGCACAGACAAAAAGACCTGAAGCTGTCACAAAGCTACCTGCTTTTTGCAAGATGACCAAAAGACTCGAAATGCTGTGTCCCGAAAGGGACCTAGGGTTCGAATCCCTAACTCTCCGCCATCGTCGTCACAAGCTATGTATCGCTTGTGACGATTTTTTTATGAAAAATCATCTCGCGCTCACGCCGCTGCTCCTCCTCTCCCCAAAAAGTCTGCCGACTTTTCGGGGACCCCATGAACCCGTAACCATGCGGGTTTGCTGGACTTTTCTTTTTTGCTCTTCTTCCGAAAACACCGCAAAATCATGGAAAGAACAGGCGGTTTTTTGGAGAGAACTGGACGTTTTTTTGGCTTTTTCCCTCCATTCGAACCCATAAGTTATTCCGCCCTGCTGTTGTCCGCAATTTCGGCCCATTTGTTGCCGAAATCCACCATTTCAGGAAGCGGCATTCCGCTTACCATAGCCTGCGCTGAGGACAGCTTGGAGCTGTAATCCAGATGGGCGAAGATGTTTGCCGTGGCGGAAAAATCGCTGTGCCCCATCCACTCCTGAATCTGCTTGAGGGGCACGCCGTTGGCAAGAAGGATAATGCGGCTTCATCAAGTCGCCCAGCTCGTCCACAAAGACATAACCGTCATACTGGTAGTTATAGTAATTCCAGCAGACGCAGGAAGTTCAAATCTGCTTTATTTTTTCAAAAAGACACGGATGGGCTTGTTCTGCGCCTTGCAATGCTCAATAACAAATTTCGTCCCTCTCGATTGTCCGTCCCAAAATGCCAGTACGCAGTCGGCGTAGTCGATGATCTGTAAATTTCGCTTGAGCGGCGCTCCTCTGCCGTATCTTTTATAATCCGGCAGAAACTCGGTGAGCTTTAGCCCGTTTGCGAGGGCATATTTTCTTGCGCAGGTATCGATCCCTTTCGCCCCGCCGGATACTATCTCCATAGTTTCTTCGGGCAGATATTTTCCCAAATCTTGCACCACTAAATTTCTTGAGCCGATAACTGCAACTTTCATAAGCTGCCTCCTTTGGATATATTTTAGATGTGTTTTATGTCTATATTTCTCATTTTAGCACATAATAGATATAGGATAAACATATATTAAATGTGTTTAGAGGTTTTATTATGGCTATTAAAAGTTTATCTATCAGAATCGACGATAAGATGTTGAACAAACTTCATGTGGTTGCAGATTATGAAGGTCGCAGTGCCAACAGCGAAATTCTTGTCCTGATACGGGAAGCAATTGAAAAATACGAGGAAAAGCACGGTGAAATTGATCTTGAAAAGAAAGTTGATTCAAAATAATTTGTATTTCATTGCTATGCAAAATTTTAATTGAAAAGATGGGTTACCGTTGCAGGTAACCCATCTTTTTTATCTTACGTTCTTGTCCCGTTCCCGCTTGAACTTGTCCTGCTTTTGTTGATTTAGCTTTTGCTCCGCCATCACCTAGCAAATTGTCGGACTATCAAGCGCCCCTTCCGGCGACAGCTTCTTTAACCGGATTGCATGTACGCGGGAGGACATGCAGTCGTTTTGCTCCATTGCATCTAACAGCACACGCTGCTCCGATTGCTCCAAATATGAAATCTCAACGGCAAGGTTAAAAGCAATTCTACTTGCGTATCTTTTCTCTAATATTTAAATGGAATATTTTGTATTAAAATTGTATTTCCATAGTATGCATGCTATAATTTATTATAGTAAAGCAAATTGTGTCACCTCTTTTTGGGATGAAGAGGCGAAAAATGGATATTTAAAAAGTCTATCTGCTTTGTGATGTATTTGGCATAGCGCAGATACATATAATCTTGTTATCCACCGGAGGAGCTTTTTCCAGATAGGGATATTTTGAAAAGATATAAAAATATCTAAGGTATGAGGCGATTGGCGTATACTGCCGGTTTCCTATTCCGTTGAAATACAGCCCATAAAAGGAGGCTGCGCAAATGAGCCTGTGTATTACCGCTTCCGCTTTAAGCCATGCGGGAAAAGTACGCATAAACAATGAGGATAACTACTATCTTCAGGGGCATATCCGGGAGAATGTGGAACAAAAACAGGTAAAGTATAGCTGTGCCGCCCAGGGGAACCGTTTTCTTGCGGCTGTGGCGGATGGTATGGGCGGAGAAGAATATGGGGAATATGCTTCTTTGTTCGCGGTGCAATCCCTGCGGCCTTGTTCTTTCGACAAAACAGAAAAAACGGCTATGGCTTCTATGGAAGAAGCCAATTTTCATATCTGCTCTGCCATTCAAAATAACGGGGGCAAGCGGATGGGGTCTACCTTGGCCGCACTGTATATGGATGATGGAAAGGCCCTATGCTGCAATATTGGAGACAGCCGGTGCTATTTTCTGCGAGACGGGAAGCTTTTCCAGCTATCCACCGACCACAATAAGGCCAAGCGAATGGTGGAGTTAGGGGTGCTTACTCCTGAACAGGCTGCCCGGCATCCCAGCCGCCACCAGCTGACCCAGCATCTGGGTATCTTTCAGGAGGAAATGCGTATCCAGCCCGCTTTCAGCCCTGTAGTAGAGCTGCAGCCCGGCGACAGATTTCTATTATGCAGCGACGGCCTGACGGATATGGTGACGAATTCTTCTATTGCCGCCTGTCTTGCCGGAAGGGGCACACCGGAAGAGCAGGCGTTCTCTTTAGTGCAAGGGGCGCTGGATGCTGGCGGCCGGGATAATGTGACGGTTTTAGTGATACAGATAGAAAAAAGGCGGCGCTCTCTGTTACACTGGGCCTTTTAGGAAAATATAGATACTAATTTACCTTTTTTCATGCAAATACGGGGTTTTGCGTCTCGAGCCCAAAGCGGGAGCTTTCAGGAAATTGGAATATGCGGCGTGTTTCCACTTTTTTCTGATTCCTAGTGGAAAACATTTTCGGGCTCTCAAGAAGGCGGCGAATCTATAAAAATGACAGCTTGGATATTTTGAAAAACGAATGATAAGGTGAGCGTATCGCCTTTTCATTTTGTTACATAGAAGGTGGGAGAACAATGGATTTAAACTATTATAAGCAATACGAACCGATCTTCGGCGCGTGGAAGATAACCCGCTTGATCGGAGAAGGCAGTTTTGGCAAGGTTTTCGAGATGGAGAGAGAGGATTTCGGCGTGACCTATAAGGCCGCGCTGAAGGCTATTACTGTCCCGGCCAATGAAAGCGAAGTGCGGGAGGTTATGTCCGAGGGTATGGACGAAGCCAGTGTACGCACCTATTTCGGCAGCTTTGTGCAGGATCTGGTAAAAGAGTTCGCTCTGATGAGCAAACTCAAGGGAAACAGCAATGTAGTCAGCTATGAAAACCATCAGGTCATCGAGCATAGGGACGGTATCGGTTGGGATATTCTTATCCAAATGGAACTTCTCACACCTTTGAACAAATATACCAGCACCTGTACGGTTACCCGTAAAGATGTAATTAAGCTGGGAATAGACCTTTGCAGGGCACTGGAGCTTTGCCAAAAATATAATATTATTCATCGGGATGTAAAACCCGAGAATATTTTCATCTCAGAGGTAGGAGATTTTAAGCTGGGGGATTTCGGCATTGCCCGCACAGTGGAAAAAACCACCAGCGGCCTTTCCAAAAAAGGAACCTATACATATATGGCCCCGGAGGTATATAAGGGAGAAGCGTACGGCTCCACAGTGGATATTTATTCCCTGGGTATTGTGCTTTACAGGCTCCTAAACGGCAACCGTACTCCCTTCCTGCCCGCGGCCCCGGCGGTCATTACCCACAGTGATCGGGAGAACGCCCTTGTCAAACGGTTCTCAGGCGTTCCCCTTCCTCCCCCCCTTTACGCGGACGGACGGCTGGCGGAAATCGTGCTGAAGGCCTGCGCCTATGATCCAAAGGAACGGTATTTCAGCCCCATGCAGATGCGTCAGGAACTGGAAGCAATTTTATACAGCCAGGAAGAGAAGCCCTATATCTATCCCCAGGGAGACTATGTGCCCCAGGATTCCCTCCACTACGTGAGAACCGGCGATCCGATTCCTCCGCTGCAGCCTTCCGTGCGTCCGGAAGCTGAAAACAGTCTTCCCAACGATGACCACACAATTCATATTTTTGCAAACCAGTCTTCCTCCTGGAATGAGGAAAAGCAGCCGACCGAACCTGCACAGCCCGCACAGAATGTCTCCCAGGAAGCACCCCCGGCTCAGCCGCCCCAGGTATTCCGTCCCTGGGAGGCCCAGCCCCAGCAGCCGCAGCAGCCCCAGCAGATTCCCCCGTTCCAGCAGCCTCAGCAGGCACAGCAGCCTCCCCAGCCCCAGCCTGTGCCTTTTGGGGGGCAGACCCAGCAGGTTCCTGCCGGGCAGCCCAATCCTTCTGCCGGGCAGACGGCGGTAAAGCCGAAGAAGAGCAGCGCGAAACTGTGGATCGGTATTGGCGCCGGTATCGCAGCGGCCATACTGCTGGCGATAGGTCTTTATTCGATGGTTTCCTCCATGACGCACTTTTCTTCCCCCGCCATGACGTCTTCCAAAACGGAGCAAAACAAGGAAGAGAATGAAAATACGGATTCAGCGCAGTCCCCGGGAGAAGGGCTTTCCTCCGAAGACTATCTGCAGACTCTTACGGATTCTCAGGGGCGGACGGTGCAGAAACCGATTTTCCGCATTAACAGCGTATCCTATGCCGTTTACGAGTATGCCGACCAGGGGGACAATTTGCTGCGCTCCACCATATACAATCTGCTGGGGGAGCCGGAAAGTATAACGACCTACAAATACGACGGGGATGGCAACCGTTCTGCGTCCTACAGCTATGACGGCAATGAGAATCTTGTTTCTTATACTGAATATATAATACAGAATGGGCAAAATGTACGAACCAATACGTTTGATGCCTCCGGCCAGATGACAAAGTATACTGTCTATGAGCGCAATGAAAAAGGTTCCAGCACCAAAAGCGAAACCTATACAGCCGACGGTGTTTTGAAATATTCGTATACATATGAGTATGATTCCCAAGGCAGAACTATGAAAATGTCTTATTTTGAAAACTCCGCTCTGCTTTTCTATGAGGAATACGAATATGGAGAAGGGAATACGCCTACCGTTACCAAACAATATTCCTCCGACGGTACGCTCAATTATATCACCGAAGACGACGAATTGGGACGGGAGATACGCTTCAGCAGTTATTACAGCGGAAAGGAAATCCCCGATTACGTAACGGTGAATGAGTATAACGAAAAAGGATTTTGTTTCCGGACGAATGGCTACGACGGGAACGATCAACTTACCTATTATAGTTTATTTACGTATGACGAGCGGGGGAAATGTGTGAAGGAAACCCGGTATACCAGCGAGGATATCCTTTCCTTTGAAATCGAATACAATGGGAAGGGCGATCAGACCAAAACCAGCTATTATACGGATGACGGCGCTTTGGATTGGTATATCACCAGCGAATATGATGAAAACGGAAGCCGCACAAAAACCATTTCCTACCGTGCGGACGGAACAAAAAAAGAAATCGCTGAATATGTGGAAGATTACACATGTGTGAAACGAAGCAACTACGATGAAAACGATCAGCTGGAATCGTATATGGAATACGAATACGGCGATACGGGGTATATGGAAAAGGTTTCTTATTATCTGGCCGACGGAACCTTGGACAGATATGTTTCCTATGCGTATGATAAAAAAGGGAATTGCACCAAGGAGAGCAATTACGATAAGAACGGCAAGCTGAGAGATTACGTGGTAAGAGAATATAACGATAAAAACAAGGAGACAAAGACCTCGTATTACGATGCAGACGGCAAACTGACACAGTATGGAGAATGGCAATATGATGGAAAGGGCAACTATATAGATACCATCTGGTATAACGCGGACGGAACCAAAAGATAGCTGCAGAAACCGGTTTTGGAATGCTTTTAGCAGCAGCTTTTTCCATTTGAACCTTTAACCGGAACCAGGGAACGACGGGAGCCGTATTGCCGGCTGCCGTCGTTTTGTTTAAGAGCGGGGAAAGAAGTTTTCTGCCCAAAGGAGACTCATCATAGGGAAGAAAGATGGATGAGCGGGCCAAAAGAACCGGATGCGGCTGTTTGGGAATACGCTGGCCGCATTGTAAGAATTGGAAAACCGTGGTATGATAAAAAAGGCGTCCATAGCACCGAAAGTGTAACGGAAGAGCAAAGGTTTGGAGCGGAAGAACCGTTTTGATACCATGTGTGTAGATGCTAGGTTAGAAAGGATCATTTATGATGGCTGCATATGAGATAATACGTATACAGGAAAGACCGCAATGGAAGGATGCCGCAGCAAAATGGTTTCACAGTAAATGGGGTGTTCCCCTTAAGGCTTACCGGGAAAGCATGGAGGCGAGTCTTTCTTCCCAAACGGGTGTTCCCGCTTGGTATCTTTGTTTACATGAAAACGCTATAATTGCGGGAATGGGCGTCATAGAAAATGATTTTCACAGCAGAAAAGATCTTACGCCAAATATATGCGCTGTTTATACGGAAGAAAAATATCGCTGCCAGGGAATTGCTGGTAAACTTTTGGATTTCGTATGCAAGGATATGAAGGCCAAAGGAATAGACACAGTATATTTGCTTACAGATCATGTTGGATTGTATGAAAAATATGGATGGGAATTTTTATGTATGGTTCCGGATGATGAAGAGAGCAGCATGGCCAGGATGTATGTTCATAAGGAACCTTAAGTTTCCGGTTCTTACTGTTTTTGGAAGGGGGAACGAGTATGCCACTGCAGATTGTCCGAAATGATATCACGAAAATGGAAGTGGACGCCATTGTCAACGCGGCAAATTCTTCTCTTTTGGGAGGCGGCGGTGTGGACGGATGTATCCACCGGGCTGCCGGTCCTGAGCTTTTGGCCGAATGCAGAAAGCTTGGTGGATGTGAGACCGGGAACGCAAAAATAACAAAAGGGTATCGTCTGCCCTGCAAATATGTGATTCATACCGTTGGGCCCAGATGGCGTCTTGGTCTGCATGGGGAGCGGGAACAGCTTGTTTCCTGCTATCGCACTTCCCTTTTGCTGGCAAAAGAGAAGGGCTGCCAGTCGGTTGCATTTCCCCTGATTTCTTCGGGTATTTACGGGTATCCGAAAGACAAGGCCCTGCGGGTGGCAATTGATACCATAGGGGAGTTTCTTCTTCATAATGATATGATGGTATATCTGGTGATTTTTGACCGGAATGCCTATCACATCAGCAGGAAACTGTTTGCAAAAATCAATTCCTATATTGACGACCGTTACGTAGAGGAGCATACCGATTTATATGCGGAGCGAATGCAAAGGGCAGCGGAATACGAGGAAGCGGTTCCTGCGCAGGCGCACGCCGCACCGCAAGCTCCCGGGTTTTCCATGCCTGTTACTGGAAAGTCGTTGTCTCTGGAGGAAGCCATCAGCCAGATGGATGAAAGCTTTTCGGAAATGCTTCTGCGGAAAATTGATGAAAAAGGCATGACGGACGCCCAGTGTTATAAAAAAGCCAATATTGATCGGAAGCTTTTTTCCAAGATCCGCGGGGATAAACTGTATAAGCCATCAAAGCCTACGGCCATTGCTTTTGCCGTTGCTCTGGAACTTACTTTGGATGAGACAAAGGATATGCTTATGAAGGCCGGTTTTTCTCTTTCCCACAGCAACAAATTCGATATCATTATCGAATATTTCATTGAGCGTGGAAACTATAATGTGTTTGAAATCAATGAAGCTCTGTTTGCCTTTGATCAAAGCTTATTGGGAGCTTAAAATTTTGCATGGATAAAGGATACTGCTGTATGTTTGCATCTGTTTTTCCCATTGTTTTTTCTGTATTGCTGTTTCTTATAAACTTGTTTTGTTCCTTTTGGCTTTTTCGGGAAGCGCTGCGCCTTTCCGGGGTGACATTTGGGGAGCTTCTCTTTTTAGCCGGGGAAAGTCCTTTGGGAACCGGCCATGCCGCCCGCAGAGGGATGGAAAGAAGAAAAAGATTCATCCTCGCGTATCTTCTGGAAACAAGCCCCGATCCCCTAAAAACGAAAAAACTGTTTTATGGATATTGTTACAGCACCATCCCCGGATTTTTGGCTTTAGCCCTGGGCGGTTATGGGGCTTATGCTTTCCAGAACCCGGAAAAACGCAACATCGTTCTGGTCTGTAACGTTCTTTTGCTTGTTTTCAATATAGCTCTTGCCTGCGCGGGAAAGATTTACAGAAAAAGGAATCCTTTGGATAGGAAAACGGAAGAGATTCTGGAACAAAAACGGAGAGAAGAAGCAGCAGGTGGAATTAGCGGAGCCAAAGCGGCTATTGTGTATACAATTATAGGCTGCTTCTTTCTGGGAGTTCTGCTTTTCTTCTATCTGGGAGCTGCGGGGATCCTGCAGAGCTCCGGGGAAGCTTCCGGGGTTCCGCAGATCAGTGCGGCTGAAACAGCCGATTTTTATACGGTGCATTCCGTTTTGTCAAAACGAGGGTTTGAAACAGCCAATATACCCACGACCTATTGGACTTTAGATGAAGATAAGCTGGTGAATGTTGTCTCCGGAAGAAAAGATGATATGGCGTTTGAATTTTATGAATACACCGATGGGGATACAACAGAGACTGTTTTTAATAGAATTGTGTCGGATGTCTCGGGTGAAGGCGACTCCGACGGGGGGAAGAAACAGGAAAGCGCTTTAGAAGGCGGCGGAAAAATCTATACGACCACGGATAAGGGAACGTTTACTGTGGTTTTATATAAAGAAAATACGGTGGTGTATGCCCATTCACCGGAAAAATCGGACGAAATACAGAGTGTTTTAGCGGAATTGGGATACAAAACTTTATAGGCCAAACGGAAATGTGTGGAACTGGATACATTTTCCCTTTGGCCCGCAATCCGCAAATGTCGCTTTGCAGGCGACCAGAAAATTACGAAAACAGTTTATGATAAGGTTGCAAGGATGAGAGAAGAAAACATCCGGCAACCTTATTTTTTTGGAGGAATCGGAAATGAAGAAAAATCGAACAGAAATTGTTTTTATTCTGGATCGCAGCGGTTCGATGAGCGGCTTGGAGGCGGACACAATTGGAGGATTTAACTCCATGATTAAGAAACAGAAAAAAGAGAAAGGGGAGGCCCTCATTTCCACAATTTTGTTTGATACGGTGTGTGAAGTCCTGCACGACCGGATCGACGTGCGGAAGATCCGCCCCATGACGGATAGGGAGTATACCGTGCGGGGATGCACGGCTTTGCTGGATGCCATCGGCGGAGCTATCCACCATATCGGTACTATCCATAAATACGCCCGGCCCGAGGATGTGCCGGAGCACACCCTTTTTGTCATTACCACGGACGGTATGGAAAACGCCAGCCGGCAGTATAGCAGCGAGAAAGTCAAAAAGATGATAGAGCGGCAGAAAACAAAATACGGTTGGGAGTTCCTGTTCCTTGGCGCCAATATAGACGCGGTTGAAACGGCCGGCAATTTTGGCATCAGCGCGGACCGCGCCGTCAACTACCATGCGGATACAATAGGAACCCAGCTGAATTATGAGGTCTTAAGCGATGCAATCAGCGCTGTCCGGTGCAACGCGCCTCTTGGAGCCGATTGGAAAAAACGCATTGATGCGGATTTTAAAACACGTGGGCGAAAAGGAAACGAATAACAAGGTGTTTTATAGGAATATGGTAAGCAGGAAAGACGCTAAAATAAAAGGGCCTCCGGAAGTAATTCTTCCGGGGCCCTTTATGTAAGGCGGCAAGCGTGTAATCGTAGCTTATAGGTTTCGTTATTTTACCGTGATTTTCAGGGTAATATTTTTAAATTTGGGATCCAGATCCCTGTCTTCCGTCATTTCCAGATAGGGAAGCCCTGTTGCTGCCCAGTGTACACGGCGGATACCGGGTTTCCGCCCCAGTGTTTTGTCGTTTTCGTCATGGGGCACAGCGTGATAGACCATCAGGTCGTCGCCGTTTTCCGGATCCTTAACAAAGCTATTGTGGCCCGGGCCATATTCACCGGGGACGCTTTCCTTCGTAAGGAACGGGTAGGGGATCCAATCCCATCCATCCATGGTAAGAAGATTGTTGCCCACTTTTGCGTGGAGGAAGCCAAGGTCATACAGATCGGCCATGCCGGTGCTGGAACCGGAAACCGTAATAAAGAGATCGTCGCCGCGGCGGAGAAGGAAGGGACCCTCGTCCACTTCGGTTTCATAGCGATCCCACCCGTAAATCGGGCGCAGTACACACTGAGGCTCCGTAGTAAGCTGCCAGGGAGCATCCGGATCCACAGTAGCGATGTAGATATCCGCAGGCGCAGCCTGGGTGAAATCCAATCTGTCGTTGGGGACTTTTCTATCCGACCACATGATGTAATGGACGCCGTTTACACAGAAATACGTCATATCCAGAGAAATGCCGCCCTCTGTGAGGATTGCGCCGTTCGGCTTCAAGCAAAGACGGGGCTGTTCCCAGTTTTCCGGCACTGCGGGATCTCCGTTGCAGCGCAGAATACAGGAGCGCACATAACAGTGGCCAGGTGTAGAGGAAGAAAGTGTTGTAAACAGATAGGGAACACCTTTGATAAAGTGCAGTTCAGCTGCCCAGTGCCCCATATTTTCGACCGCAGGGTCGTTGTCTACAGGGATGAAGATGGGTTCTGCGGTAAAGACTCCCTCCAGTGTGTCGCTGACACGCATGACAATGGGAGAGCCGCCGGAGCTAGTGAGGAAATACCGGCCTTCGTGATATACAACACAGGGATCGGACATATGTCCCTGCATATTTTCCGGCAGGCCGGGAATTTTGCTCAGTTCAATGGGGAAGGGCCAGTGATGCAGATAGACTTCGCCGGGAACTTCATAATCGCCGGGTTTGGAGAAATCGATTGCATCGAAGGCTGCTTTATCCCATTTCACAATCTTGTCGTGTGTGGAGCCGTCGCTGTAAAGCATAGTGGCTTTTGGCAGGCTCTCAAAGGCGGGAGCTTCCCCGGCCTTTACTTCCATATGGGCGGGAGCCGCGCCCACATTACGGATCACATCGAAGTGCTTGCGGATGCAGTCCTCTTCCTCACAGGAAATTTCAATCACATTCCCCGGGACAGCCCCTTCGATTCCATAGGAAGGCGCAGCCTCAAAAGAAGGAGAAGCGCAAGCCTTTACATCCCGAATCTCTTTAAAGTATTTGGTATATCCGCAGAAAAGCCCTTTTTCCGTTTCCCACTCCACATAATAGGCGTCTTTTTCCTGCTCCCAGCGGCAGCGGGGGTTTTTGATATCCTCTTCGCTGAGCTTTAAGAAGCCGGCTTCTTCATAGCGGACAAGATCCTTTGAGGTAAAGAGCATCATGGATCCAACTGTGAGAGGATCGGGAGCGTTCTGGTTGCGGCGCACGGCGGAAACGCCGAAGGAACCGTCTGCCATACGGAAAATCCATGGATACAGCAGCGTCTTTGTAGTTCCCTGAATCCTGCCTTCGGAAAAGGTGCATTTTGGGAAAAGGATGCCGGTATTGTTGCGCAGAGGGGTAAAATGTTCCCCGTCTTTGCTGACGGCAAGATGCATGGCGTGTTCCCAGTCGCAGTTATAAGCTACGTGACCCGGGTAATTTGCGTCGCTGTAACAGCCTACGCCAGGCTTTGTGTAGGAAAGGATATACGGCATGAAAAAACTCCTCCTTAAAAATGGGTATATTGTAATGATAGAACGAACCAGAGTATAGTTTTAATACCGAAATAGACTATAGCGTATACATGTATGTAGGAACTGAGTTGTTGAAAGTATGTTACTGCCTATATCGGATAGGATTGGATGAAAGAGAAGAAAGCCGATGGCCGGGATATTTCCCGGCCCTATAGTGCCTTAAACTGCCGTACCCGGAGCAATAACAGGCAGGCACAGACGCCAAAGTCCATACTTTTATGAGAAGCTTTTCTTTGCCGGTTTAGGCCTCTTTCTACACAGTTTTCTGCACAATGGCTTTCCTTAAAAAATAAACAACCCCACTTATATTTTAAGATATATGTGAAAAAAACAAAAGAGACAAATGTGGAACGAAAAGTGACTGAAATTGAAGGAAGGTAAGGCAAATTTTAACGGGAATATACCGATTTTGAGCAAAAATGGCTCTTCTTGGGATGCCTTCCGTAAGGAAGGCGCACGAAACTTGTATATGGATTTTGGTATCAAAATCTGATGCTCGCTATACATATGGACGTAATATTTCATATTCTTCTTATCCATTAGTTACACAGTTCAATTTCACTTTCATAGTATTGTTCCTCAAAACTGACTGATTCTGAAATTTTGTTTTGATCGAAATTGAAATCTTCAGGTGCGGCGACCAGTTTATCTTCCACATCGTTATGGCGATGAACAATTCCGATAATGCGAGCTGTGTATTCTTTGACCGGAACATCTACACCAAGCAAATACACATCGAGTTCTTCACCATCACCGCCAAACACATTCGGTATATATCCGTAATTGATAGGATAGACAAGTTCTGGATGCTTTGGGTGTATGCTTCCGATAGGCCTGTCTATTTTTATGTTCACTGTTTTTCCGAGATAGGATTTGACAAGTGCTTTTCTTAAAGTATAGACAATAAAATCGTGTTTTCCTTTGAGATACTTTTCTCTGCCTTTATCAACGGGCGCTTGTAGAGCAAGGGCTACCTTTAGATTTTCATACTCTTTTGCAACTGAAGGTGTGTTGTTAAGATAATCTCTGAAATTTATGTAATTTATCCAATCCATACTATTTGTACGGACAACATGAATGAAATGAGTTTGCAAATCTCCCGTACCATCATAAGCGTTGCCACAGGCAAACAACAACTGATTCTTGATCGATAATTGTGCCTTGGGACGATAGTAAAATCCATTGTCTTTTAATTCTTTTTCAAAATTGAGAATATCATTGAAATCATCAACTGCGACTGCAATATCAATTATCGGTTTTGCCTTTATGGAAAGTATAGAGGTACTCCCCACGTGCGCAATGTCTTTTATAACATTACCCAATATCTGTTTCAACCGAGCAATTGTATTCTGAGCTTCAAGTTCCCATTCCTTTTCATGTTCGCATAGTTTTACAGTTCCACGTTTTAATCCAATCATTACTTATCCCCCCAACAATCATTAAGTTCCTATAAAGCCGTGCGATTCAATCCTATTTGATTTCTTTGATTGCTTCACTATAACACATCCAGTGTACAAAGCTAATCTTATTCTTATTTTCTAAAAAGTCAATTAATAGCTGTAGTAATTATATCATGTGAAAGATATTGAATCAAAGGTCATGCTCCCACAATATTAACTTTACTTTCAATCTCAAACATTCCGTTTGATTAGAAAAATTGAAGGGAGGCAACTTCATCACGAAGCGCCTCCCTTTGGAATTCTTCCTTTTTATCTGGTTATCCTTCCAACTCTTTTGCGGCCATTTCCAGCATTTTGCGGATTTCTATATGCTGTGGACATTGTTCCTCACAGGCGCCGCATTTGATGCAATCGCTGGCTTTGCCTCTTGAGCGAACCGCGTTCCGATACTGGTTTTGAGCAGCGGAAAGATGGTTATAGGACATATAATGGTTGTATGCGGCAAATATGCCGGGAATATTGATGCTCTGGGGGCAGGAATTCACACAGTACTTGCAGTCTGTGCAGGGAATGGTCTTGGCAGCCTCCATACGTTTCTTGACTTCTTCGATCACGGCGTATTCTTCTTCGCTGAGGGGTTTCGCATTCTGCATGAAGGCCGTGTTGTCTTCCACCTGCTCCAGAGTGGACATACCGCTGAGAGCTGTAATCAGGCCGGGCAGAGAAGCACAGAACCGGAGAGCCCAGGAAGCCAGAGATGCATCGGGGGCATATTCCTTCATAGGCGCGCTGATGTCTTCCCGCATGGTGACCAGAGAACCGCCCTTGACGGGCTCCATAATCAGGACAGGCGTATTGTGTTTCCGGGCAGTTTCGTAGCAGCGGCGGGATTGGACGCCGGGATTTTCCCAGTCGGCATAATTGATCTGCAGCTGCACAAATTCAGCCTCCGGATGGGCGGAAAGAATGCTTTCCAATGCCTCGGGTGTGTCATGGAAGGAGAACCCGATATGCCGGATCTTTCCTTCTTCTTTCTTTTTCCGGATGAATTCCCAGGCGCCTACCTCTTCAGCTGTTTTTGCCGTGTTGGCGTTCAGGCCATGGAGAAGGTAGAAGTCAAAATATGTCACGCCGGCCCGTTCCATGGAGGTGTTGAAGATCCTTTCCATGTCTTCTACTCCATGCAGCTCGTGCATGGGGAGCTTTGTGGCTAACTGGAAGCTTTCCCGGGGATAGCGTTTTACAATGGCTTCCCTTGCCGCTACCTCAGACGTGCCGTTTATGTAAACATAAGCGGTGTCGAAATAGGTAAATCCTCTCTCCATATAGAGATCCACCATTTTTTTGGTCAGTTCCAGATCTACAGCGCCGTCTTTCATGGGAAGCCGCATGAGGCCAAAGCCCAGCTTGGGGATATCTTTCCCCAGATATGTGTCTTGCATATTTTTTCCTCCTTTTATTGATACGTATATAACTCACTATATATTTTAGCAATTTTTAAACGAGCTATGATTGGTAAATTTCGTTCTCCTATTTTTGATATATACCAATACATAAAACTTTTCTATAATAATAAACCAAAAAAGGAAAATTGCAATAGCAAAATGACCGTTTTTATGGTTTTGAAGTATAAATAAAGAAAATAAATTTTGTAAAATATTTTTAGCAGCATATTCTGCTTGCAAAGAATGAGGAAAAATGGTATACTGCCAATGGTTCATTGGTATATCCATAGAAGATATTTTGAAAAATGAATGGGGAATGCGGTTCTCCCCCGGTTTTTGGCAATATGAACGCCTGGAATCGAAACCGCTTTTTAGCTGATGACTTCTGCCTTTTATTTCGAGAAGGGCGGAGCATCGGCTTTTTTATTGCCAGCACGGCCGCCTTTTGCCGGAAATCATATGTATACATACAGAAAGAGAGGAAAATGTATGCTCACAAGTCTTGCGCTGATCTTTTTATGCGGTCTGCTGTTAGGTTCCCTGTTTCAGAAGATACGGCTCCCTTCCCTTTTAGGAATGCTTCTGACGGGTATCCTTTTAGGTCCTTATGTTTTGGATTTACTGGATGATTCCATCCTGACCCTTTCTCCCGATCTGCGGCAGCTGGCGCTGATTATTATTCTATCCAGAGCGGGGTTGAATCTGGATCTGGATGACCTCAAAAAAGTAGGACGCCCTGCTCTCCTCATGTGTTTTCTGCCCGCCTGTTTTGAGATAGGGGGCTTTTTGCTGCTGGCGCCTGCTCTCCTGGGGATTTCTCTTTTGGACGCGGCGGTTATGGGCGCCGTGGTAGCCGCTGTTTCTCCGGCGGTTATCGTCCCCCGCATGCTTCGCCTGATGGAGGAAGGAAGAGGAACGGAGAAAGGCATCCCTCAAATGATATTGGCGGGGGCCTCCGTGGACGATGTATTTGTCATTGTGCTGTTTACTTCCTTTACCGGGCTTTATGAGGGAAAAGGCGTTTCCGCCGCAGGTTTTCTGCAGATTCCCGTTTCCATTGTTCTGGGTGTGGTTCTGGGAATTCTTTTGGGAGTCCTCCTGGCTTTGTTTTTCCGAAAATTCCATATGCGGGATTCTGTGAAGATTCTGCTGTTTCTCAGTATTGCTTTCTTGCTAGTTGCGCTGGAAAATGCCCTGAAAGGCTTCGTTCCCCTATCCGGTCTTTTGGCCGTTATGGGAATGGGTGCGGCGCTTCGCCGCCGGCGGGGAGAGGTGGCGAAGCGCCTTTCCCTCAAGTTTTCCAAACTCTGGGTAGCAGCGGAACTTATATTGTTTGTATTGGTGGGAGCGGCAGTGGATATCCGGTATGCCGCTGCCGCAGGCGCAGCCGCCGCGGCTGCCGTTTTGGGAGCGCTGGTGTTCCGTATCTGCGGGGTGGCCTGCTGCCTGATAAAAACACCTCTCAGCCGGAAGGAGCGTTTTTTCTGCATGCTTGCGTATACGCCCAAGGCCACCGTGCAGGCGGCTATCGGCGCTGTGCCTTTGGCCATGGGTCTGCCCTGCGGGCAGATCGTTCTGACTGTGGCGGTGTTGGCAATTCTCATTACAGCGCCTCTGGGAGCCTTTTTCATAGATTTAACCGGATCGAGACTGCTGGAGACGAAGAAAGATAAACCGGAGGGGAATGAAGCAGTTCAGAACGAATAGGAGTGCCTTATGAAAATGGTATTATAATATAGGGCAGAAAGAAAAGACTCTCCGCTTTGGGATTTTTCCAAGCGGAGAGTCTTTTTAACATTAATAATAGGATGAAAAACAATATAGAGAATGATATCAGAAACACTATTCTTCCGACCGGGTGGGAACGGCGATCAGATGGTCCTCATCCAGGAAGGTGATTTTTTCACAGCACATTTCTCTGCCGAAACCCTGGGTTCTGTTTTTCTTATGGCGGCCGTAGGTGATGTAGTATTCCCCTTTATACTCTGTTACGCAGGCGTGGCCGCAGCCGGTGATCCCGTGCCTTCCCTGCAGGAGGATGTTGTCATGGTCGTAATCCAGAGGCATGATATACGGGCCCATGGGATGTTTGGACCAAGCATACCGCATGGCATAGCGGTAATCCAGCACATCGTAAATGGCCCAGCTGAAGAGATAGCGATCCCCGATTTTGATAAGATCGGGAGCTTCGTTATAAATGGATTTTACCTCACCGCTGGCATAATCGGAAACATTGACGCTGAATTGGCGGTAGATCATTTCCGAAAGGCAGACCATTTCCCCCGTAAACTCCGCGGAGGTAGGGGTGAGCTCTATTTTGCTCATCAGGCATTTTCCCTGGCCGAAAGCCAGGTAGACGGTTCCGTCGTCGTCTTTTAGGAAACAGGGATCGATAGTCTGAAAATTGTAATCGGTTTTGGCAACCAGAGGTCTTCCCAGTATATCCCGGAAATTTCCCATAGGACTTTGGCTCACAGCTATGCCGATCTGCTGGTCTGCGCAGAAGGCAAAATAATAGAATCCGTCTTTTTCCACCATACTGGGCGCCCAGGCTTTTTCCTCCGCCCAGCTTACGTCTTTAAAATCCAGGATGGTTACAGGATCCGACCAATCCTGCAGATTTTTGGAGTGCCAGCAGACAAAGCCTTTTTGGCCGATGGCTCCTCCGCCGGATGCCGTCATGTAATAATCGTCTCCGTCTTTCAGGATGTAGGGATCTCCTGCGTCCTGAGGGATAATGGGATTGCGCATACGATCGTCTCCTCTCCGTTTTCTGGGCCGCGTCCAAAGCGGCCTATTTTCTGCCTTTATCATACCGGCCGAAAGAAGAGAAAACAATGGCGTTTGTTTACTTTTTTCCAGCAAACTTATACTTTTTCTGAACGTTTCTTACACTAAAAGGAATGGGAAAGAATGAAATCGGCTGTATGGAGGTATGGGAAACTCTTTCCGGGAATATTCCGGCATTTTGCACACCTTTTTGCAGTTTTTCTATCGTTTTGCTTGTAGACAATCCATATTCCGAAAGGATACAATACAAATAGAAAAGAGTTTTTTCGGGAATTGCCTCAAAGGCGGCCCGCTAAAGGAGGAAAATGCCATGATACATGCAGCACACAAAGAAGACGCGCAGAATTCTCCGTGCACAAAAACAAAAGACGTTATCAAAAGTTTTACCTATGGAAATGTTTCTCTGGAAGACAGCCTTTGGAAGAAACAGCGGGATTATGTAATTGAACTGTATCTGAGCCTTTCCAACGGGGACATTTTGAAAAGCTCTCTCCGCCACGCGGGAATTCCCTCGGATTTCAATGGCTTGCCCGGATGGGGAGGAACTTTGGGCCAGATGCTGGGCTCCTATGCTAAGCTCTACTGTGTAACAGGGGATTACCGCCTGAAGGCGAAAGCCGTATCCCTTTTTGAAGAATGGGCAGCTCTTGCGGACGAGCACCCGGAGCTTTACCACCAGGGCACGTATAATTATGACAAGATGATCGGCGGTATGCTGGATATGTATGAATATATGGGCTATGAGCCTGTTAAGGAATACATTTCCCGTCTGACGGATCAGTCTATCCAGGATCTGGATCGTTCCATCGACCGGGACGGCCTGCAGGATCACAGGATGAAAGGGCAGATCGAGTGGTATACCCTGCCGGAAAATGTATACAGAGCATATCAGCTTTTTGGCGACGAGAAATATAAAGAGCACGCCTCTGTCTGGCATTATGACTATATGTGGGATAAGGTTCTGAACCACGATTTCAAGATTGGTCCCCGCCACGCGTATAGCCACGTAAACTGCCTTTCCAGCGCTGCTAGAGCATATGAAGTCACCGGGGAAAAGAAATATCTCGACATCATGGAGATCGCCTATGATGAGATCACCAGCCATCATACCTACGCTACCGGCGGCTACGGACCGGGAGAAAACCTGTTTGTGGATAGGGAAGGCTATCTGGGCTTTATGCTCCTTTCTCCCTGGGATCTGGGAGGGGAAGACCCCAGCTTTATGAATTTTGCCGGCCAGCGTGTGGCCAGAAGCGACGCCTGGGGAAGCTGTGAGGTTTCCTGCTGCGCCTGGGCCGTATTCAAAATCTGCAACTATCTGCTGCGTCATACGGGTGACGCCAAATATGGCATGTGGGCGGAGCAGATGCTGTATAACTGCACAGGCGGCCAGCCGGATATTAAGCCCAACGGCGAACTGCTGTATTATGCGGATTATTTTGCTGACGGAGGCATGAAATCCACCGTGGACCGCCGTCTCCGCGCGGGAGGGGAAAACTTCCAGTGGCAGTGCTGCAGCGGCACCTTCCCCCAGGACGTGGCGGAATACTCCAATATGCTGTATTATTACGATGATGACTCCCTGTATGTTTCCCAGTATCTGCCCTCCTGTGTGGAATGGGAACGGAAGGAAGGAAAAGTTACTGTAGAGAATTTCTCCGATTTCCCAAAACACAGCCTGCTTCGGTTCCGGGTAAACGCGCCGGAAGGCTCTCGGTTTGCCCTTAAATTCCGTGTTCCCGCCTGGGCGGACGGAAAAAACACTGTTAAGGTGAACGGCCGGCCTCTGGATGTTCCCGCCGTACCGAATACGTGGCTTACCATCGATCGGGAATGGGGAGCAGACGATCTTGTGGAAATTGAATATCCTTTCCGTCTGTGGTTCAAGGCTGTGGATGAGCAGCATCCGGATCTGGTGGCCTTGAATTATGGTCCTGTTGTAATGGTCAGCACGGAGATGACAATTTTGGTGGGGGATAAAGCCCATCCCGAGGAGTGGATCCTGCCTGTAGAAGGGGAAGAGATGACCTTCAAAACCCTGCCCGGGCATACGGGTATATTGGATTTTGTCTGCCGTACTTTCAAACCTTATTATACTTATCCGGAAAATACCTGGTATTTCATGTATCATCGGATCTATAAGGATGATAAGGAGAAAAAGGTTATGAACCGCACCATCAACGCGTGATAGTGCAGGGGATATAAGGAGAGTTAAATATATAGAAAAACACCCGTTTCGCTGAGAAACGGGTGTTTTTATGTATCTGTTTTTGGATCCGTATCCTCTGAAGGAGAAGAATCCGGCAGTTCTATATGCACGTTTTCCGGAGCAGGAGCAAAGGAATAATAATAATTTGTAAGCCTTGAGGCATAAGTGTTTCGGTATTCGCTGGGAGTGAAGCCTGTGGCTTTCTTAAAAGCGCGCATGAAAGTATGGCTGTCGTTAAAACCGCATAAGTCGGTGATTTCCGCGATGGTGGAGTTTCCATCTGCCAGAAGAGCTTTTGCGTGCTCCATTTTTTGGTTTAAAATATATTGTTTTAAAGGCATTCCTGCAATGCGGCTGAAAACATGAGAAATATACTTTTCATTGTAGCCAAAATAGGCCGCAATATCCCGAACCAGAAGGTTGGAGTTAACACTGTATTTTACATAATCCACAATATCCAGATAAATCTGTTTGGCCGCATCCTGCTTTATGGTGGATTCTCTTTGCCTGGTTTGGTTTTTTAGCTCGCAGAGAACAGAGGTGCAGTAAAAATCATTTTCTTCCCGATCCCCATAGGTTCGGATACAGTCCTGCATCTGCTTCATAAGGACAATGAGGCGCTCAGGATTCGGCAGGCGGGAATAGGCGGGAAGCTCCAGACAGGGGGAATCTCCCTTGGGGCCGGGATCCCGGCAAACGAAATGAAGCCAATAAAACTGAGAGAAAGAAGGGCGAAAACCTACTTGCCTGTCCCCCGGGGGGATAAGAAGGTAGTCTCCGGTACAGACGGTGAAGTCTTTTCCCAGGGCGTGCATATAAACAACCCCGGAGGAAACAACAATAAGCTCGTAATCCGTCAATGTGCGGGGGGCGTGGATCCACTCTGCATCGGGAGATTCAAATTTTCCGGCCACATGATAAAAAAGCGGACGGTAAACAGGCAAAGACAACATAGGTTCCATTGGCATAGCTCCTTTTTCCTAAAAGAGGGGATACTTTCATTATAGTGAAAATCGGGAGGAATGCAAGGACAGCCTTTTTCCATTTTGCGTTTTAAAGCACAAAAACGGAAATCTTTCCCGTTTTTGAGAATTTTTAGGGTTCTGCCTTGAATTTTCAGAATTTTATGTTAAAATAGTAGCGTGTAATAGCCATTTTGGTGAATAATAAATGGAGGTGTTTTCCAATGGCATATGTAATTTCCGACGCTTGCATTTCCTGCGGCGCTTGCGCAGCAGGCTGCCCTGTGAACGCTATTTCTGAGGGCGATGGCCAGTATGTAATCGATGCAGATCTGTGCACCGAGTGCGGCGCTTGTGCAGAAACCTGCCCCGTGGGCGCTCCTGCTCAGGAATAAGCCAATGCATAGAAGAAGGCGGAGCGGTGACGCGCCGCCTTCTTTTTTTGTCCTTAAATTGGTATGAAAGCAAGAGCAGAAGGGTTGTGGAAATGCATATGGAAAATCTCCATTGCCAAAAGGAACTGGGGGAAAGTTGGGAGCCATTGGGACCTTCCATGCGGGTGTTGGTAAGCAGATACCATCGCTTCAATACGGATACCATTCTTCTGGCCCATTTTTCCATGCCGGGGAAAGGCCAGCTCTGCGCGGATTTCGGAACCGGATGCGGGACGATTCCCCTTTTGTGGTGCGGCCGGTCTCCCCTTAAAAAAGTATGGGGTGTGGAATTGCAGGAGGATGCAGCGGAATTAACCCGGCAAAGTATACAATATAACAAATTGGAATCAAAGTTTGAAATTATACAGGCAGATATAAAAGATAGAGAAACACTGCGTAAATGCATTGAACCTGGATCGCTTCACAAAATCGCCTGCAACCCGCCCTATACCCCGGAAGGGAAGGGAGGCTCCTCCCCGGAGAACAGCCGTCTGCTGGCCCGGCACCAGGTGGCGTGTTCCTTTTCCGATATTGCCCGGGAGGCGGCGTTTTTCCTCCGGTGGGGAGGAAAATTCTGCTGCTGCCAGCGGCCGGAACATCTGGCTTCGGTGATGGCGTCTCTGCAGAAGGAAGGGCTGGAGCCCAAAAGGCTGCGTTTTGTGCAGCAGCGGCAGGATAAGGCGCCTTTTCTGTTCCTGCTGGAAGCGGCAAGAGGGGGGAATCCCGGAATGCAGGTGCTCCCTACGCTGTTTGTAGAAGATTCGGCAGGAGGACTTTCTCCCGAAATGCTGGAAATATACGGATCGTATAAAAATATATAAATATTCAAAGTGTATTTGAAATAAAAAGGAGAATGGCATATGTGTGAAAAATCCGGGCTGAAAGCACAGGAGGCCGGATATTTGGAAGCCCGGGAACCGGAAGAGATCCGACGGCCGGAGCAAAGGCCCTTCCCGAAAGGCTGTTTGATCGTAGTGGGAACCCCTATCGGCAATCTGGAAGATTTTTCTCCCCGGGCGGCGGAAGCTCTTCGCCAGGCGGATTTCATAGCGGCGGAAGATACCCGGGTGACCCGGAAGCTTCTCAGCCATCTGGGAATCCATAAACCTCTCATAAGCTATTATGAGCACAATAAGCGGGAGAAGGGCGAATGGATTTGCGCTAAGATGGAGTCTGGAGAAACCTGCGCCCTGGTTTCCGACGCGGGAATGCCGGCCATATCCGATCCCGGGGAAATGCTGGTCGCCCAGTGTGCCCAAAGAGGGATACCTGTCACAGTGGCGCCGGGCCCCAGCGCTGTGATTACCGCCCTGGCTATTTCCGGGCTTCCCACAGGCCGGTTTACTTTTGAGGGCTTTTTGAGTGTGAATAAAAAAAGCAGGCGGGAACATCTGGAAGAGATCCGGGGGGAAAGGCGGACAATGGTTTTTTATGAAGCTCCCCACAAACTGACCGCCACGCTGAAGGATCTTCTAGCCGTTTTAGGAGATAGGCGTATTGCCCTTGCCCGGGAGCTCACCAAGCTCCATGAAGAAGTGATTCGTACAACGCTGAAAGAGGCGGTGCAGCGTTTTACAGAAGAGGCTCCCCGTGGGGAATTTGTGTTGGTAATTGAAGGGGCACCGGCTCCGGAACCCGATACCATGACGTTGGAGCAGGCCGTGGAAACGGCGGTCCGCCTGCAGGAGGAAGAAGGCCTTTCTCTTTCGGAAGCAGCTAAACGGGCCGCCGCTCAGTCCGGGTTTAAAAAGGGCGAAATTTACAGAGCTTTGACTCGATGATTTACCCGGAGACGTATTAGACTGTCAGCTTGCCGGCTTATGGAAGGTTAAGTGAGCAGAAACATGCTATAGGCGGGTATCGCTTCAATGGCTCTCTCCAACAGTTTCCGCTTTCTGCCATAGGGAGGGAAACCTTTCCCGTATAAACTGGGAAAGGGGAAGCTCCGGGTGTTGAAGGAGATTTTCTTTCTGTATCTCCTGAAGGATCATGCGCTTTTCCAGCTCCAGCCTTTTTTGGGACAAGGTTTCATAGCGCTGTATACGGAGAGCGCCTGCTTTTTCCAGGCGGAGCAATTCTTCCCAGGCATCCCCGATGTATTCAGAAGATTCCACAGGCACCGGATTTTCTGAAACAAAGACCGAAGAGATGCCGGTGCCGTTTTGGGGATATTCTCCCCGGCATGTATACATACATCCGGAAAGGCCTTTATAGAATACTGAAAGGGCCTGGGGGAAGGATTCTGTATAAATGGGGATTCCGTCCTGCTCTATACCGTAGTTCATCCATTTAAAGGGCTTGTCCCAGATATAAAGTGAAGCCAAAGCTCGGTTGGTTGTCAGATAGACACAGGGCTTTTTCAGCACGGAATCTTTACATACAAAAGGTTTAAGAATCTTTAGGTCTTGTTTGCAGCTTCCATGATAATACAGCACAGCGGCATTTCCCCTTTCCTATACGTTCCTGGTTGCAGATTCTTTGCTGTTTACTGCCAGTATACAAAGAAAAACGAGGGAATAACAGCCTTTTATTTTGGATGGAGATATGCTATACTATATACAGAAAATCCGAAAGGGATTTCTTCTCTATTTCCGGGAATGATTTACGCCTTCTTTTGGAATATGAATTAGGCGAAACGGCTGCGTGGGGCGGCACAAAGTAGAGGCCCTGTGCTTTATAGGATCACCGGAAACAATAGAAATGCAGAAAACGGCTCTCCCCGTTTTAGGGGAGAGCCGTTTTTGATGCAGCTGAAGAAAAGTTCCGGTCAAAAGCGCCTGGGAGGGGAAGCAGCTTTACCGGAAATAGAACAGCTATTGCAGAGATACGTTTCCGTTTTTGCTTTATTGAGTTCTTTTCCCGCTGACAACAACCCGAAGAACATATATACCCAAGGCTACTGTAAACATAGCAAGCCCGAAAAGAACCGTATATTCTATAGGAAGGCTCCATGCCTTGGGAAAAAGCTGCATGTGCAGTCTCTGAAACTGGAGCAGGCACAAAATTCCGGAAGTGCCCCAGGCCAGAATGGAGGGCAGGCAGGGAAAAAGAGGATACCGGGAAAGCAGAAGCCGCCCCAACGCAGGCACGATGCCCCACGCGCAGAGGGCGACACACACCGGCCAAAAGAATACAAAAGCCTTATTTCCACCAAATGTGTTTTTGCCCAGGGTAAGCAGGAGAACCTGCTGGGGAAGGAATACATACGCGGCAGCAGATGCCAGCAAAGAAAACAGGGGAAGCATATTTAAAAGATGGGCCGGATATTTTGCCTTACGGCCGTATCCCTTTCCGCGGAGATGTTTTGGTTCTCGGATTGCTTTCATATTGTATTCCCGCCCTTCTGTTTTGGCTTTCCATGGGCAGGAGAAGTTTTCCCTCTTGCCCCTAGCACAGTTGTCCGTTCTATACTCTATACACTATATACGCTTGGGAAGGGCAAAAAGTTTCAAAAGTCTGCGAAAATTTGAAATATTTTTTGTTTCTGCAGGATTTCGGCTTACGTCCTTGCGAAAAGCCGGTTTGCGGCTCCTTAAAGGGGATGGACGGATCCGTCGTAATCGAAAAACACGGGATCTTCTGCCCGTCCAGTAGTTTTGGCAAGGGAGAGGATTCCTTTGGCCGATTCTTCCGGAGAAAGGGGAGCTTTGGGCCCGCCCATGGCAGTATGCATCCAGCCGGGGTGAACGGCGAATACACGAATTCCCAAAGGCGGAAGATCGTGCCGCAGAAGCACGGTAAACATATTCAGCGCCGCTTTGGACATGCAGTAGTCATACCGGTGCTGCTGGGTATTTCCCGTAAGGGATCCGGATTCGGAGGATACATGCACCAAAACGGGATCCTGGCCTTTTTTGAGAAACGGAAGGAAAATTTTTGTCACCCGCATGGGGCCGATGGCATTAATATCCATAACCGAAAGGGCGGCCTCCACATCGGTGGTTTCAAGAGGATTGTCGCACCCTTCGCGGAATACACCTGCGCAGTTTATAACCATATCGAGAGATTCGGTGCGCCTAGCGACTTCTTCTTTGGCTTTTAGAAGGGAAGACGCGTCCGTCACATCCAGATAGAGGGGAAAAAGAGTATGGGGGAATTCCTTATGGAGGGCGTCCAGGCGCTCCGGCCGCCGGCCGCCGCCAAAGACGATCCATCCCTCTCGCAGAAGCTGCCCGGCCATGGCAAGACCCAGGCCGTCCGTCATGCCGGTGATAAAACAGGTTTTAGCTTTGTTCATTGAAATACTTCCTTTCTTTTTACACATTGGCGTTTTGCACATCCGCCCGGAGTTTTTCTGTATCATCCGGTGATTTTCGGGAATGGCTTTCCTTCTCCCCAAAACTCTGCTATACTGGGAAACAAAGGCGCTTTCTTTGCATCCCGGGCCGAAAAATCAAGGGAACGGTGCGGAGGTGTGAAGCTTAAGAATCCGAATTATAATATACAATATAGTATACAGAGGTTTATTCGAAAGAGAAAGAGGGAAAAGCTATGGAACCCGCGGCAAAAATAGAAAATATACTGGTTTTGATTGAACCGGCTGGCGATTATCAAGAGGAACTTCAAAGACGGTTTCCGGAAAGCCAGCTGTTGTTTTCCAGCCCAGGAAGAGTTACGGAAGAAGAGATCGAAAAGGCGGATGTGATCCTGGGAAATCCTCCGGCCGGGCTTTTGAAAGGGGCGGAAAGGCTCTCGTTCCTGCAGCTGCAATCTGCCGGGGCGGATGCGTATACGCCAAAAGGGATCCTTCCGGAAAAAACTCTTCTGGCCTGCGCCTCCGGCGCATACGGACCGGCCGTTTCCGAGCATATGATGGCTTCCCTGCTTTCCGTATATAAGAATCTTCCTCTTTACAGGGACAATCAGGCTGCCCGCCTTTGGAAATGCGAAGGAGCCGTCCGCTCCCTCAGAGGGGAGCAGGTGTTGGTATTGGGTCTGGGGGATATAGGAAAGGAATTCGCCAGGCTGGCGGTGGCGTTCGGCGCATCCGTTTTCGGCGTAAAGCGGAATCTTTCTGAGAAACCGGATTTTGTCCAAGAGGTATACTCTATGGAAATGCTTCCCGAGATTCTTCCCCGGTTTGACGTGGTGGCCTGCGCTTTGCCTTCATCCCCGGAAACCAGCAGGCTTTTTGACAGGAATATGCTCAGAAGAATGAAGCCTGGTTCCGTTCTTATAAATGCAGGGCGCGGGAGCCTTATTGATACGCAGGCTCTTATGGAAGCTCTGCAGCAAGGCCCTCTTATGGCCGCTTGTCTGGACGTTACAGATCCGGAACCACTTCCCGCCGAACATCCTCTGTGGACATGCCGGAACCTGCTTATCACACCCCATACGGCGGGCGGGTTCCTGATGGAGGAAACCTTCCATCGGGTGTGGAAGATTGTTTTGGAAAATCTTTCCCTGTATGCTCAGGGGAAAGAAATCCGAAACCGTATTTTTCATGGATAATGCCAGATGAAGCTGCATTTTGCCCTAATGCAACGAATATATGGAACAGGAAAATTGTTCCGGGAAGGGCGCCGGTATTGCCGGAGATATTTCATACTTTCATTTCGGAGGTCCTTTGATCTATGCATATTGGAACGAAAACAGACAGGCGTGGTGTGCCCAGGGGCAGCCTGCAAGGAGAACCGGGGCACAATCGTTTTTGGGAAGGATTCCGCCATGGTATTCCCATTGGACTGGGATATTTTTCCGTCAGCATTGCTTTTGGCATCAAGGCGGTATCCGGCGGGCTCACGCCCTTTCAGGCTGTCCTTATTTCCCTTACAAATCTGACTTCCGCCGGCCAGTTTGCCGGAATTACGGTGATCGCCGCAGGAGCCTCTCTTTTGGAAATGGCTTTGACCCAGCTGGTGGTAAATCTCCGCTATGCCCTTATGTCTTTATCCCTTTCCCAGAAGCTCCATGCATCCGTGGGGACGCTGAAGCGGTGTGTGATCGCTTTCGGAAATACCGATGAAATATTTGCGGTGGCCAGCTCCCAGAGAGGAAGTTTGGGGCTTCGGTATATGCTGGGGCTTATGACAGCTCCTATATTCGGCTGGAGCTTGGGAACCCTTACCGGCGCGGTAGCGGATACCCTTTTGCCGGATATTGTCCGCAGCGCTTTGGGAATCGCTCTTTACGGCATGTTTATTGCCATTGTGGTGCCTCCTATGAAAAAGCAAGGCTCCGTACGGGCTGTGGTAACCATTTCCCTGGTCATCAGCACAGCTTTCTATTATATTCCGGGCCTGTCTTCCTTGTCTCCGGGGTTTGTCATCATTATTTGCACCCTGGCGGCCGCAGGCATGGGGGCTTATCTTTTCCCGCTGCCGGATGAAGAAGAGGAAATACGGGATAATCCCGAAAAAGAGAGTCTCGGTGCGGAGAGAGAAAAGGGGGAGAAACCGTGATTTATGCGTATATCGCCGTGATGGCCGTCACTACATACCTGATCCGTATGCTGCCCCTGACCTTGTTCCAGAAAAAAATCCGAAATCGGTATATTCGTTCCTTTTTGTATTATGTGCCGTATGCTTGCCTTGCGGCCATGACATTTCCTGCAATCCTGTATTCCTCTGCGTCGATGTATTCCGCAGCCGCTGGGTTCCTTGTGGCCATCGTTCTTTCTCTTCGGGAAAAGAGTCTTCTTACGGTTGCGCTCTCGGCCTGCGGAACGGTTTTTGTGGTAGAGCGTATTTTGGAATTGTTGTGATGCTGTGAAAAATTGGAGGTGTTCTGTTTATGAAACAGTGTATGGATGCGGAAAACTTACACCGCAGGCTGAAAAAAATAATCGGGCAGGTGCAGGCTATCGACAGGATGGTGGATGAAGATATCCCCTGCGAGGATGTGCTTTCCCAGATCAACGCCGCCAAATCCGCCCTCCACCGGGTAGGGCAGATTGTTTTAGAGGGGCATATTAATCACTGTGTCCGGGATGGCATCGAGCATGGTGACGCGGATAAAACCATTGAGAAATTTACAAAGGCTGTGGAACGTTTTGCCAATATGACCTGAAGCTATGGAGAGAAAAAGCTGTTTGTTACAGCCAATACCCAAGATAAGAGAGAAAAAATAAAAGGAAGGAGCAGTTTAGGTCTGCTCCTTCCTTTTATTTTTTGCGGGGAACAGTATTTCTAAACTTTTTGCCCTTAGAGAGGTTTTGGCGGAGCATAAAGGGCGGGAAAGCCGGTGGTGTTTGTGCAGCGGGCCGAAAAAAGGGAAAGAAATCTGCGTGTTTTATCTCTGCAATCGACAAAATTCACAAAATACCACGGTTATAATTGGCAGGTAGTTGGTACTTTTTTTGTTTACCGCATTGCATTCACTGTGAAAACAAGATATAATTAGACTAACTTCAGCAAATAAATTGTATGAGTTGTAATATTGTCGTAATACTTTTCTGAAAGGGGCTTTATTAGGATGAAACAATATGCTGCAAAAAATATATTGAATGTGGCGATCGCCGGACACAGCGGTTCGGGAAAAACCTCCATAGCAGAGGCTATGTTGTATCTTTCCGGAGCAACAGACCGCCGCGGTAAAATAAGCGACGGGAACACCGTATGCGATTACGATCCGGAGGAAATTCGCCGGAAGGCTACAGTAGGGGCTGCCGTAGCTCCTATAGAATGGAAAAACAAAAAAATCAACCTGATAGACGCTCCCGGCCTGTTTGATTTTGAAGGAGCCTTATATGAGGCTGTTCGCGCGGCAGATTCCGTGCTGATTACCGTATCAGGAAAAGACGGCGTGGCCGTGGGAACGGAAAAGGCGTTTGCGGCGGCGGAATCCAGAGGGCTTTCCAAGATGGTGTTTGTCAATGGCCTCTGCGATGAGAGCGCTCGTTTTTACCGGGTGTTTGAAGATTTGAAGGCCAGTTTCGGCCCCTCCATCTGCCCGGTGGTGGTACCTTATATTGTGGACGGGCAGGCTAACATTTATATCAATATTTTGGAATATAAGGCATATGATTATTCCGGCGGCGCGCCTGTTGAGGTAAAAATGCCCGATATGGGGGATCGTCTGGAAGGGCTTCGGACAGCTATTTATGAAGCCGTAGCCGAAACCAGCGACGAAATGTTTGAAAAATATTTCTCGGGCGAAGCATTTACTCCGGAAGAAGTAATCGTAGGTGTGAGCCAGGGCGTAAAATCCGGTTCCATCACTCCTGTTTTCTGCGGAGACGCCATGCTGATGCGGGGCATGGAACAGTTTATGAACGGCCTTGTGTGGCTGGCTCCCAGCGCGGAAGAAAAAGCCGGGGAGATTGCCGCGGATGTGGACGGCGAGCCTGTGGAGCTTACTGTGAATGAAGACGCAGCGGCAGCAGCCATTGTGTTTAAGACAATTGCCGACCCCTTTGTGGGAAAAGTTTCCTTCCTGAAGGCGATTTCCGGCAAGATTACAACGGATAGCCAGCTTATGGATATGCGCACAGGTAATCTGGAACGCATCGGCAAGGTTGTGATGATGCGGGGCAAAAAGCAGGAGGATATGGGAGCTATTGTTGCCGGCGATATTGGCGCCGTGCTGAAGCTTTCCGGTGTAAATACAGGGGATACCCTCTGTTCTCCCGCCCGGAAGGTCATGCTCGATGGAATTACATATCCGAACGCCACCCTCACCATGGCAGTCGTGCCCAAGAATAAAGGGGAGGAAGATAAAGCCGCCCAGGGTATCTTCCGGCTTTTGGAAGAGGATCCCAGCATCCGTTATGTAAACGATGCGGAAACCCGGCAGATGCTTCTTTCCGGTTTGGGCGAGCAGCATTTGGATGTGGTTGTATCCAAACTGCGCACAAAATTCGGTGTGGAAGTGGAGCTGAAGCAGCCCAAGGTTGCCTATAGGGAAACAATCCGCAAGAAGGTCTCCGTCCAGGGCCGTCATAAGAAGCAAACCGGCGGCCACGGACAGTTCGGCGATGTTTGGATTGAGTTTGAGCCCTGTGACAGCGAATCCATGGAATTCGGCGAGCGTGTGGTCGGCGGATCCGTACCTAAGGGATTCTTCCCGGCGGTGGAAAAGGGCCTACGGGAATGCATCCAGAAGGGCCCGCTGGCGGGATATCCCGTAGTAGGGCTGCGCGCAACCCTGTATGACGGTTCTTACCACCCGGTGGATTCCTCCGAAATGGCCTTTAAGACAGCGGCTTCGCTGGCGTATAAAGCGGGTATGCCCAAAGCGGATCCGGTTCTGCTGGAACCCATCGGCACCCTGAAGGTAACGGTGCCCGACGCCAATATGGGCGACGTTATGGGCGAGATCAACAAACGCCGGGGACGTGTTCTGGGTATGGAGCCAGCTTCCTCTGGCTATCAGACCATTGAAGCGGATGTTCCTTCAGCGGAAATGTATGATTTTACCACCTTTATCCGGCAGGCTACCCAGGGTCGGGGAAGCTATACTTTCCAGTTTGCCCGGTATGAGGAGGCGCCGTATACGGTTGCCCAGAAGGTGATCGAGGCTGCCAAGGAGGACGCCGAGGAATAAGGAACCAAAAATTGTATCAAAAGAACGCAATAAAAGGAGGCAGTTTATCTGCCTCCTTTTTCTTATGGGACATATGCCCTTTCAGATCCATAAAATTTTCAATTCGTATATTTTGACCAATTCCATGCAAAATTTGACTTGACCCAAACTGTTCGAAACTGCTACTCTAAACGTAACAGATAGTGGGAAGCCCAAGGTTTACGACATTGGTAAAAGGGCTTCTCTTTTTGGGGAGTATTTAGTCAATATATTTGGAAATGCAAGGAGGAAACAGAAATGGAAATACTCTGTTATACCAGACAGCCTTTAGAGGATATCCTCTATGCAAACAGGCTGGCTTTCAGTATGCATTTGGCCCTTAAGGATAAGGACGGCAAATTTGCCCCTCTGCATCATAATGAGGGGATTCTGTATGCAAAGGCCGTTTCCCGGGAAGAGGATGGGACGCTTTGTGCTAAAAGCCTGAAACAGCCCTGGTTGTTTGAAGCTGAAAAAGGATGGGGTGTCCTCGCCGTACGTACGGAGGCGGAAGGAGAGGATGACCCGCAAAGCGAGGGATGCGTTCTGCTTTTCCAAACGGAGGATCTGGTGCATTATACGGAAGTGGGCCTTTTCCGCCTGCAGGAAAAGGGGTATGTCCGCCAGGTTCGGTGCAGCTATGAAAAGGAGAAAGGCACATATGTCCTTTGTTGGCAGAAGGAAGACGGTTCCTGGATGAAAGGGGATACTTGTCTTTTTGCAGAGGACGGGCTCAAGACTGCGGAGCAAATAGAAGCCTCCTGCATAGAGGCCAAAATTCCCTCGGCAGAAGAGATGGAAGAGATCGAGGGCGTAGTTCCCGGAAATGAACTGGAAATTCCGGAAGAAGCGGGGAAATATCTCATAAATAAATTGACTGTGCCGGTTTGCGTAGATATGCGGCTTTCGAAAGAAGGCCCCTTTGCATCCGCGGAAGAGCTGAAAAATGTGCGCGCTGTGGCAACCTACAGCGACGGTGCCCGGGTAGAGAGAAATATCGACTGGGATCTCTCCACTCTGGATAAAGGTGTTGTAAAAGGGCGGGTCCATCAGGCCCATTTCGATTTCCCCTTTGCGGAGAACAGGGCGGATCCCTGCTGCATGTATCGTGACGGAAAGTATTACTATATTGCCACAAACGATGCGGACGGCAACCACACTCTCTATATGCGTTGCTCCGATACATTGGAAGGAATCGTAACGGCGGAAGAAAAGCTAATTTTGGATTCCAATACCTATCCGGATGTGAAAGGCCTTTTATGGGCTCCTGAGTTCCATGAAATCAACGGAAAACTGTATATGTTCCACGGGGCTACTCCCAGCGAGTTTTACTGGCAGGTTTCCCGTGTCAGGGAGCTGAAGGAAGGGGGCGACCCCATGCGCCGGGAAGACTGGTCGGAACCCAAACCGGTAGTAAAGAAAGATGGTTCCCGGCTGACAGAGGGCGGAAGGGTTATTTCCCTGGATATGACCGTGATTCCCTATGAAGGGAAGCATTATGTCATGTGGTCCCAGCGGCAGTATGTTCCTGTGGATCAGGGAGCCTGGCTCTATATCGCCCAGATCGATGAAAAAGAACCTTGGAAGTTGGTCACAGACCCCGTTTGCATCAAGAAACCGGAGTTCGGCTGGGAAAACAACCATACTTTCGTAGTGGAAGGCCCCTACCGGCTGGAAACGGAAAAGGAAATTTTCATAGCCTATTCCGGCGCTTTGATCGACGCCACCTATACCATCGGGCTTCTTAAGCTGCAGCGCGGCAAGGATATTTTGGATCCGGCCAGCTGGGAAAATGTTGGGTATCCCCTGCAGTCCTCCCGCTCTTTGGAAGGGGAGTTTGGAACAGGGCATAACTCCTTCCTGCAGGATACGGACGGTCTTATCTGGAATTTCTATCATGGAAGAAAGGGTATCAAAGGACCCAGATCCTCCGGCGCCCGTCGAGTCCACTTCGATGTGGATGGCGAACCGATGCTGGATGTAACGGAGGATAAGGATCTGCCGGAGGCGTTCCGCTATGTGGAAGCCAAGATTGGCTGAGAATGTTTCAAAGTAAAGAGTAAAAGGGAAAAGCATTCCATACTTTTCGGCTTTTTCTGAGCGCCAGTTCTACAGTTGCCATATACTTGCACATGCCGCCTTCCGCTTGCAAAAGCGGAAGGCGGTTCCTTTTTGAGAAGGAAACCCCTTCCTGAAATTTGGGCATGAATCCCTCTCCCTTCTGCATATATATGGGCAGAAGGCGATAACAGAGAAAGGGGGCGGAAAATATGTTTGTGCTTTCCATACAGGCAAAGAAAAAATGGGGGATTGCGGCTGTGGCTGCGGGAGTCCTTTTATTGGCGCTTCTAGTAATTCCCAGACTGCAGCCTGAGCTTTCCGGGGGCATACCGGGAGAAACCAACAGCCAACGGGTTACCTTCCTGGCCCAATACGGCTGGGAAGTGGATGAAGAGCCTGTGGAAATACGGGACGTGACCATTCCCGAGGAGTTTGACCAGGTCTATGAAGAATATAACAAGGTGCAGAAAGCTCAGGGGATGGATTTGGCTCCGTTTGCGGGAAAAACCTGCAGGCAGTGGATTTATCAGGTGAATAATTATCCGGAGGAGGGAACGGTGCGGGCTACCGTTTTAGTATATGAAGGGCAGATCATAGGAGGAGACATCAGCAGCACCGAGCTGGATGGTTTCCTCTGCGGTTTTGCAGGGCAGTCAGGTGACGGGCAGGATACTTCGGAAGAAACCGCTTCTTCCCAGACCGGATCCACCCAGGAAGCAGGAAAGGACGAAGGAAAAGAGGAAGCTGAAAGCAAAACGGAAGAAGAGCCGGAATCTTCAGCGGAAAGCGCCGGGGCGGATATTATTCCTGAGGACGCATGGCCCACGGACTGAGTGAATGGAAAAGCTGTTCTATCTTTCCCATAATCCTTTCCCTTGCAGGGAAGGACGTTATCCGTTATACTTTACCTATACGCCTCCCCGGCAGTCTGGCTGCCGGGGAAAGGCAAATAGGCTCTGTGTATGGATTCGGCAAGTAAAAGCATATGCACAGGATCACCCAGGAAGGATGCCGCGGATTCGGAAGGAATGAGAAAATGGGAAAAATGGAGAGGCTTGATAAGCTTCTGGCTTTGCATCTGGCAGAAAGCCGGAAGGAAGTGAGCAGCATGGTTCGCCGGGGATTGGTTCTGGTAAACGGTGTGCCAGCCAAAAAGGCGGATGAAAAGGTGGATCCGGAGCTGGATTCTGTCTCTGTAGAAGGACGGGAGCTGACGCTTCGGAAAAATCTTTATATAATGATGAACAAGCCATCCGGCGTGCTTTCCGCTACCCGGGATCCCAGGGCAAAAACGGTGGTGGATCTGCTTCCGTCCCAATGGAAAAGAAGGGGAATGTTTCCGGCCGGGCGGTTGGATAAAGATACCCGCGGGCTTTTGATTCTCACAGATGACGGGGATTTTGCCCACCGGATGCTGGCGCCTAAAAGCCATGTATGGAAGCTGTATGAAGCAGAGCTGGACGGGCCTGTAGGGGATCTGGAACGGGAAAAATTCCGGGAGGGCATTTCGATTGGAGACGTGGTCTGTCTCCCGGCAGAATTGTTTCTTCCGGAGGATGGGCCGTCTTCCTTGGTTCGGGTGCAGATCCGGGAGGGGAAATTCCACCAGGTGAAAAGGATGTTCCAGGCGGTGGGAAGAGAAGTTACCGCTCTGAAACGGATTCGGATTGGAATGCTTTCCTTGGATGCATCCCTGCAGCCGGGAGAATGCCGCTTGATGACAGAGGATGAAAAGCAGGCTGTTTTTGCAAAAGAGGACGGAACTCTTTAGTTGTCATACAACATGCCAAATTGGGCCGGAAATAGGGAAATCCAGTTAATAAAGGAAATTTTCTTAAATTTGCTTCCAAATGATGGCCGTATTTCCGTCTTTCTCCTTTTTTCTCCCTTTTTGGGCAAAACCATTAAGAATTCTTCACGAAAATGGAGCCGCAGATTTGTCATTTGTCAGATTCACATAAACCTGCATACTGATTTTTGGGCAAAAAAGGACTGTAAAAGCTTTTGAAATTCTGGTATAGTATTGTACATAAACATAGGGAGCGTTGAGTTAACGTATAAAAGCGCCCTAAACGTATTGATTCAGGAGGACATATTATGGCAAGCGTATCTTTAAAAAACGTTTATAAGATTTATGATGGCGGCGTAACGGCTGTTACCGATTTCAACCTGGAAATCGCTGACAAGGAATTTATTATTCTGGTTGGCCCTTCCGGCTGCGGTAAGTCCACTACCCTGCGTATGATCGCCGGCCTGGAAGAAATCAGCAAAGGCGAGCTGTATATCGGCGACACCCTTTCCAACGACATCGCTCCTAAGGACCGCGATATCGCAATGGTGTTCCAGAACTACGCTCTGTATCCCCATATGACAGTATATGACAACATGGCGTTCGGCCTGAAGCTGCGCAAGACCCCCAAGGATGAAATTAAGCGCCGCGTGGAAGAAGCTGCCAGAATTCTGGATATCTCCCACCTGCTGGACAGAAAGCCGAAGGCTCTCTCCGGTGGCCAGAGACAGCGTGTTGCCCTGGGACGTGCAATCGTCCGTGATCCTAAGGTCTTCCTGCTTGACGAACCTCTTTCCAACCTGGATGCTAAGCTGCGTGCACAGATGAGGACGGAGATCTCCAAGCTTCATAAGAAACTGGGAACCACCTTCATCTATGTTACCCATGACCAGACCGAAGCTATGACCATGGGCGATCGTATCGTGGTTATGAGAGACGGCTTTATTCAGCAGGTTGATACTCCTCAGAATCTTTACGATTATCCCTGCAACGAGTTTGTAGCAGGCTTCATGGGTTCTCCTCAAATGAACTTCATCAACTGCACCATTGCCAAGGACGGCGACGGCTATGCTATGACCTTCGGCCAGTATTCCATCAGAATTCCGGATTCCAAGGTTGTTCCGGAGCTGGCTGATTATGTTGGCAAGGATGTTATCTTCGGTATCCGTCCTGAGGACGTACACGATGAGCCCGACTTCCTGGCAAAGGTTTCCGAAGGCATCGTAGAGGCCGACGTGGAAGTTACCGAGCTTATGGGCGCTGAGATTTATCTCTATGTAGTATGCGAAGGCAACTCCATCACTGCTCGTGTTGAGCCTACTTCTACTGCAAAGCCTGGCGACACCATCAAGATGGCGTTCGATCTTAACAAGATGCATCTCTTCGACAAAGAGACAGAGAAGACCATTCTCAACTAATTTATGTACATACAAAAGGCCACGCTGCGGCGTGGCCTTTTTGTGTTTTAGAATGAATAAACGTAATGACGTAAACAAAAGGATAGGGTGCATCTCTGAATACGAAAAAAAGACCGTAAAAAATGGTAATTTTTTATATTTTTATAAAAAAATGTCCAGTTTCCGCTGGCTTTTCATAAAAAAACGGTTGAAATGCTTGCGGCAATTGTGTAAAATATAAGAGTATAAGTGTCGGGGAATGAAGATGCTGAGAGACGTTTGGCCCCTTCACACGCTTCTTTGCAGAGTATTGCAGAGAGAAGAAAGCAAATCCGCAGAATAAAAAATCCGGAGCCGGGAAAATCCATGGCTGCCGGGGCGGTGTACAAATGTATTCAGAATTTATTTCATAAAAGTGAGGGAGAAGCAATGTCCAACAGATTATTCCAAGGTGTTATTCACCAGATGAGAGATGCCATCGACCGTACAATTGGTGTGGTGGATGAAACGTCGGTCATTATTGCATGCAGTGAGTTGGGCCGGATCGGCGAGGTGAACGACAGTGTTACAGCCGAAGTTATGGCAGCTCCCGGAACCTTCGTTGTAAACGGGTATACGTATAAATCCTTTGGCAACCGGCCGCGTCCGGAATATGCCGTTTTTGTTTCCGGAAACGATCCGGAAGCAGGTCGGTATGCATCCCTTTTGGCGGTGTCCCTGAGCAGTATTAAGCAATACTACGATGAGAAATACGACCGGGGTAATTTTATTAAGAATGTAATTTTGGATAATATCCTTCCTGGGGATATTTATCTGAAAGCCCGTGAGCTGCGGTTCAATTCCGATGTGAGCCGCGTGTGTATGCTCATAAAGATTACCAATAAAACGGATGTTTCCGTTTATGATGTGGTGCAGAACCTTTTCCCGGATAAGAGCAAGGACTTCGTTATCAATATTAACGAAACGGATATTGCGCTGGTGAAAGAGATCCGGCAGGGAATTGAACCCAGAGATTTGGATAAGCTGGCCGGTTCCATTGTGGATACCCTTTCCAGTGAATTTTATACCCATGCCGTGGTGGGTATCGGTACTAGAGTTACAGGCATTAAGGATTTGGCCCGTTCCTTTAAGGAAGCTCAGGTAGCCCTTGAAGTGGGTAAAGTTTTTGATACGGAACGGCCTATTATCAGCTATGATAATCTGGGCATTGCCCGCCTGATTTATCAGCTTCCCACCACTCTCTGCGACATGTTCCTGAAGGAAGTCTTTAAGAGAGGGTCTATCGAATCCTTGGATCACGAGACGCTCTTTACAATTCAGCGGTTCTTTGAGAACAACCTGAACGTTTCGGAAACAAGCCGGAAACTTTTTGTGCATAGAAATACGCTTGTATATCGCCTTGAGAAGATTAAAAAGATTACAGGGCTGGATCTGCGTGAGTTTGAAGACGCTATTGTGTTCAAAGTGGCGCTGATGGTTAAAAAGTATTTGTCCTCTAACCCTGTTAAATTCTGACAAAAAGCTTCAAAAAGCAGTACTTTGCGAGAAAATTACAAAATAGTTACAAATTAATTCTTAATTATAAAAATAATTACAGCGTACGTTGGTATTATGGAAGCAAACCAGCGTGCGCTGTATTTTTTTGCGTTGTTTTTGATTACGAAAATAGAAGCGCATACCTCAAAATGGGAAATAGGAAAATGACAGATGGAATGACAGGAGAGAAGGGCTAAAGAAAAGCCCCCATAGACGGAGAGGATTACAGTGATAACATTTAAAAATGTGAGTAAGGTGTATGCGAACGGCACCCATGCTTTAACAGATATAAACATGCAGATCGAGCAGGGGGAATTTGTATTTATTGTGGGTTCCTCCGGCGCAGGTAAGAGTACCTTTTTAAAGCTGCTTATGTGTGAGGAACAGCCTACAGAGGGAGAAATTGTTATCAATGATACGGTAATAACCGATCTTCCCCGAAGAAAAATACCTTTTCTTCGCAGGACAATGGGGATTGTCTTTCAGGATTTCCGCCTGATTGATTCTATGAGTGTGTATGACAATGTAGCTTTTGCTATGCATGTGGTGGGGGCTACCCCTCAGGAGATCCGGCGGAGAGTTCCGTATATGCTGAGCCTTGTTAATCTCCAGGAGAAGGCCAAGTGCCGCCCCAAGGAGCTTTCGGGCGGTGAGCAGCAGCGGGTAGGTCTTGCCCGGGCGTTAATCAATAATCCCAAGCTGATAATTGCGGACGAGCCTACGGGTAATGTGGATCCGGCTCTCTCTTTTGAAATTGTGGATCTCCTGAGTGAAATCAACCGGCGTGGGACAACAATCCTCATGGTAACCCATGAGCATGGCCTGGTGAAGCATTTCCATCGGCGTATTGTGGAAATCCAGGGGGGCCGCATAGTGGCCGATACAGGAAAGGTGGAAACTTCTGATGAGGCTGAGTAATCTGCGTTACCTTTTGAAAGAGGGCGCTAAAAACATATGGACCAACCGGACTATGAGCATAGCTTCTATAGCGGTTTTGGTTTCCTGCCTGCTGTTGACAGGTGCAGCTATTTTGCTTTCTATGAATATCGATTCCGCTATGGCCAGCGTGGAAGGCAGCAACTCCATTAAGGTGTATTGCGAGCAGGGTCTGCCCACTTTGAAATCGGTGCAGGTGGGCGAAGAAATCATGAAGCTGGATAATGTAAAGAGCTGTGAGTTAGTGCTGAAGGATGAAGCGGTAGAGGAAATGATGGATTCCTTGGGCGATAACGGGACCGTGCTGGAAAGCCTTTTGGGGGATGAAAATTTCCTGCCGGATGCATACCGCATTTCCATGGAGGATCTTTCCAAATATGATGAAACGGCTGCTTCTATCCTGGCAATCGATGGGGTAGATCAGATTATAGACTACAAAGACGTGGCGGAGAAGCTTACCGATCTGGATAATATGGTTTCTACAGCCGGCATGTGGATTGTATTGCTTTTAAGCCTTGTATCCCTTTTTATTATTTCCAATACCATTCGTGTGGCTATGTTCAGCCGCCGTCTGCAGATCAGCATTATGAAATCCGTGGGAGCTACCAACTGGTTTGTCCGGCTGCCATTTGTTGTGGAAGGCGTGCTGATTGGGCTTATATCGGGGTTGTTATCCAGCCTTCTCCTAAATATTGTGTATCAGAACGCTTTAGGAGCGTTGGCAGGTATCAATATTTTTGATCCGGTGGACATCGGTCCCCTTCAGGGAAGTATTACCCTATTGTTTGTTTTGGCCGGCATGATTTTCGGAGCTGTGGGAGGTATGATTTCCATAACCCGGTATCTTCACAAAGAAGGCAGCAGTTTTTCCATATTTTAACCGGATAAATCCGGCTAAACAGAGAACGGATTTTTGGTATTAAACGGCCTAATCCAGGATTGAAACATACAGATAGTAAGGAAAAAAGCCCGCGGGTTTTTAAGAAGTATTGATAAAGGAAGTCCAAGGAATCGGCTAAGGGGGGTCTTTTGTGAAACAATCTGTATCCCGCAGGATAAAAAAAGCGGGAAGAATACTGACAGCTTTTATCCTGGCTTTTGGAATTTTGACCAGCCCGGCGTATCCCACGGCAAATCGTGCGGAAGCCGCCAGTCTTTCAGATCTGCAGCAGAAGCAGGAAGAACTCAAGGAGAAGCAGGCGGAAAATCAGAAAAAGCTGGATCAGCTCAAAGAGGACGAATCCAAGCAAAAAGAATATAAAGAAACTTTGGATGCGCAGATCGACAATCTGGAGGAGCAGATTAACGGCCTGAACAGCCAGATTACCCAGATGGATGCGGAAATCAAGGAAAAGAACAATGAGATTGCAGATAAACAGAAATCCATTGATGCCAATATGGAATTGCTCAAGGAGCGTCTCTGCGCAATGTATATGATGGGGGAAGCGAGTAACCTCCAGCTGATTTTGAGCTCCGAAAATGTAATGGACATGGCGGAAAAAACGGAAATTATCCGTATGATTTCGGAACATGATACAGCTCTTGTGCAGCAGCTTTCGGATGAAATGGATTCCATCTCCGAACAGAAAAAAACGATTGAAGAGAACCGCGAAAAAGTGGCGGCCGCCAAAACGGAACTGGATACAAAACAGGCAGAACTGAATTCTCTGCAGGAAGAGGCCAATAAGGTTCTGCAGGAACTGCAGGAAAAGGAATCTTCTGTAAAGAAAGAGCAGGAAGAACTGGATCAGCAGATGGCAGAGGCAGAAGCTGCTATTGATGAATGGTTTAAGCAGCAGGCTGCCCAGCAACCCCAGAATCCCAGCGGCGGTTCCGGAGAATCTGGAGGTTCCGGTGGCTCCGGCGGGTCTGGAGGTTCTGGTGGATCCGGCGGCAGTTATCAGGGAACAGGAAGTTTTATCTGGCCAACACCCGGTTATACGAATTTGACAGATTATTTTGGAGCCCGGGGCGGCACCCATAAGGGAATTGATATTTCCAGCTATGGGATTTTTGGCAAACCCATAGTAGCATCAGATAGCGGAACGGTTATTTTTGCCCAATACGGTATGCCGGGAAGCGGTTACGGTGGATATGGCAACGTGGCGGTTATCAATCACGGCAATGGGTATATGACTTTATACGCCCATTGCAACAGCCTGACGGTTTCCGCAGGGCAGACGGTTACAAAAGGGCAGACTATAGGGTATGTGGGAAGCACCGGCGATTCTTCCGGCCCTCATCTCCATTTTGAGATCCGTCTGAACGGCGTAGCGCAGAATCCTATGAACTGGTTCTATTAATAGCAATTTTAGTGTTTATGAATAGAGAAGCCGGGTTCATGGGCGCGGATCTTGGATTTTAAGGGTTATACATGGCGTGGAAGGTGCATATGCTTTCCGCGCCATGCTGATATATGCCCTTTAAGCAGATACAAAAGAAAAAATAGTTTAGCTCCTTTATTTTGCGGCATACTACCTACTACCCAGAAACAGGAGTATGGGACGATTCCACAATCAGCCGGCAAACCCGGATGAAACCGGGAGGGCCGGAAAATTATAAAGGAAAAAGGCAGGGCAGAATATGAAAAAATTCTCATTGGGAGCCTGTGTGGCCCTTTGCGCCGTAACGGCGGCGGTCACGGTATCGCTGACCTATATGTATGCCATGGATACATTTAACCAACGAGTGGCGGATGTAAACCAGAGGCAGGCTATGTATACAAAGCTCAGTGAAATCGATCAGACAATCCGGCAGAATTTTGTGGGGGAGATCGACGAAAAGGCTCTTACAGACGGTATCTGCACCGGTTATTTGGCCGGGCTTGGAGATACGGATGCCAAATACCTTACAGCGGAACAATATAAAGCGTATGTTGCAGGCAATTCGGGAAGCGCTGTTGGCGTGGGAATCAGCACTGTTAAGGATACGGACGGCAATATGGAGGTAACGGAGGTAGCGCCTGGCTCCCCCGGAGAAAAGGCAGGAATCCAAAAAGGGGACGTAATTATTTCCGTTGACGATAAAGAGGTCGTGCGTATTACGTATACTGCAGCGGTTAATCTTCTGGATGGGGAAGCAGGTTCCACGGTAAAGTTAGGAGTGCTGCGGCCGGCCGAGAAGGAAGACGAGAAAAACGAACTGCTGACTGTGTCTGTAACAAGGGCGGAATATGCCCAGAACAGCGTGCAGTCCTCCATTATTTGCGGAAATGTTGGGTATATCCGCATTTCCCGTTTTCGGGATAACACCCCGGATCTATTTCGGGAAGCTCTAAAGGATTTGGAAAACAAGAACGTATGCGGTATTGTTTTGGATTTGCGAAATAATGCCGGAGGCGATATGGAGGCGGCGGCTTCCATAATGGATACCTTGCTGCCTGCCGGTACAGTTGTGGCCACAAGAGATAGTTCCGGCAAGGAGACGGTGGAATTTACCAGCACTGCCGGGGAGATTTCCCTGCCTGTAAGTGTAGTTATGAATGAAAGCACCTATGGAGCGGCGGAATTGCTGGCTGCCAACATACGGGATTATAATAAAGGCCTTCTGGTGGGCCAGCAAACGGCAGGGCACGGCAGAAAGAGCCAGGTTGTCCCCCTTTCGGATGGTTCCGCCGTATTTTTCCCGGTAGCGGAATATCTTACACTGAACGGGGATGTTTTTGACGGTACAGGCATTGCTCCGGATATAACCAAAGTGCTTTCCGATGAACAGAACAACCTTTTCCTTTCCGGTATGCTTAAGCAGGAGGAAGATGCCCAAGTCCTTTCCGCTGTGACCGCGTTGGCCCGGCAGGGAGCACAGGTGGAAAAATTGCCGGGCGGAGATGAAGTTTCCGGTGAAGAAGGCAGTGCTTCCCAAGAAGAAAACAGCAACGATGGGGAAAGCAAAGACGAGGAAAGTGCGGAAAGCTCAAAGGCGGAATCCAAAAAGGAAGCTTCTTCTGCCGATTCTAAAGAGTAATATCAATACGTATACGTAAACGTGTGCATGTGTACGTGTATAAACGTGCCCTTAGAGGGGATGGGGAATGGATATCTACCAGCCTTTTTCCCCAAAATGGTGTGGAACGCCTTTTTTTGCGTTGACAGAAGGGCTGTCGGAATTTATAATAGAGGATATACGCGGCGCAAAATGGAGAGAGTATGTAAAAGAATATGCCCAGAATGCACGCGTTTCCCCAAAAATGTATATTAGGAAAATACCCGATGATTTCTGTATGCGGATGACAGCGGGCGATTGTATCTTTGATGAAGGAATAAAGGTGGAGTGGATATGGCAAAACAGATTATCCTTACACAGGCAGGCTTGGAAAAGCTGGAAAATGAGCTGGCAGAGCTCAAAAGTGTAAAAAGAAAAGAAGTAGCGGAAAAAATCAAAGTGGCTCTTTCTTTCGGCGACCTTTCCGAAAACAGCGAATACGATGAGGCTAAAAACGAGCAGGCTATCGTAGAAGCCAGGATTGCGGATATTGAGGTTATGCTGAAAAATGTGTCCGTTATTGATGAAGATGATCTGAATGTGGAGAATATCCATATTGGATCTAAGGTAGAGGTTCGCGTATTGAATATGGGCACAGGAAAAACCACGGTTATGGAATATAAAATCGTAGGTTCCAATGAAGCGGATCCCCTTATGGGCAATATTTCTGATGAATCGGCTGTGGGCAGGGCTCTGCTTGGCAAAAAGCTGGGTGACCGTGTGGAAGTGGAAGTGCCTGCAGGTATGATGGAGTACGAGGTACTGCGGATCTCCAAATAAGGATATAGAAAACGCGGATGTTTTCGGATATCCGTGCAGGTTATGGAAAGTATTTGCGGCTTTTAAAATCCTGTGCGGGTTGCAGGGATACATTGGAAAAGAATGCTGAGAGGGGTGGGGGATGGTTCCGCCCCTTTTTGTTTTTTCTTAAATAGAATAGGGTGTTTTTGAGAACATGGGAACGGAAAAACAGCCCTTTGAAAGAATTGGCAATTTTAATTCTAAATATAGGGAGAAAATGATATGAGTGAAATGACGAATGCCTCCGGATTGGATCCCCAGGGGCAGAACCAAAAGATTGAGCAGCAGGAGGACATCAGCGAGCTGCTGCAGATTCGCAGAGATAAGCTTTCCAAGCTGCAGGAGGAGGGGCGGGACCCCTTCCGTATAACCAGCTATCCGGTAGATACCCATGCGGCTTGTATCCGGGAGAAACACGCTTCTCTGGAACCGGAGCAGGAAAGCGGGGATATCGTATCCATAGCCGGCCGTATGATGAGCAAGCGTGTTATGGGAAAGGCAAGTTTTGCCGATCTGCAGGATAAAAGCGGTTCCATCCAGCTGTATATTCGCCGGGATATGGTGGGAGAAGATGCCTATGCAGATTTTAAGAAAATGGATATTGGAGATCTGATCGGCATTCAAGGCGAAGTGTTCCGCACGAAAAAGGGAGAGCTTAGTGTTAAGGCTTCCCAGGTTATGCTTTTAAGCAAGAGCCTGCGTCCTCTGCCGGAAAAATTCCATGGCCTGACGGATACGGATACCCGTTACCGCCAGCGGTATGTGGATCTGATTGTGAATCCTGAGGTGCGGGATACCTTTGTAAAGCGCTCCATGATTCTGCGGGAGATCCGCAATTTCCTGGACAACCAGGGCTTTATGGAGGTAGAGACTCCCATGCTGGTTTCCAATGCCGGCGGAGCTGCTGCCCGTCCCTTTGAGACCCACTACAACGCCCTGGATGAAGATGTAAAGCTTCGTATTTCTTTGGAATTGTATCTGAAGAGGCTGATTGTGGGCGGCCTGGAGCGTGTATATGAAATAGGACGAGTATTCCGCAATGAAGGAGTGGATACCCGTCATAATCCGGAGTTTACCCTTATGGAGCTGTATCAGGCCTATACGGATTACCATGGCATGATGGATCTGACGGAAAATATGTTCCGGCATGTGGCGCAGAAGGTTTGTGGGACAACTTTGATCCCCTATGCGGAAGCTATGATCGATCTGGGCAAGCCCTTTGAGCGTATGACCATGGTGGAAGCTGTCAAAAAGTATGCCGGGGTGGATTTTGACCAAGTACCGGATACGGATGCGGCGAAAAAGCTTGCGGATGAAAAGGGAATTCATTATGAATCCCGCCATACAAAGGGCGATATTTTGAACCTGTTCTTTGAAGAATATGTGGAAGAACATCTGATTCAGCCTGTTTTCATTATGGATCATCCGGTGGAGATTTCTCCTCTTACCAAGCGCAAGCCCGATAAGCCCGAATATGTAGAGCGCTTTGAGCTGTTTATCTATGGCCGTGAAATGTGTAATGCATATTCGGAATTGAACGATCCTATCGACCAGCGGCAGCGTTTTGCTGAGCAGGAAAAACTTTTGGCTCAGGGTGATGAGGAAGCCAACCATACGGACGAAGATTTCCTGAATGCTTTGGAAATCGGTATGCCGCCTACGGGAGGCATCGGTTACGGCATTGACCGGCTTGTTATGCTGCTGACCAATTCCGGCAGTATCCGTGATGTTCTGCTGTTCCCGACGATGAAAACCAAGGAGTGATGAAATGGCAAGAGAACGCTATCTTCTCCACACGGGCGACGAGGAAATCCACGACGAAGACAGAGAAATAAAACTCGTCACCAAAAAGGATAAATGGGATAATTTCTGGTTCTATTATAAGAAACATGTGATTGTAGGAATCATTCTTGTGATTTTGGCAGGCGTGTTTATATATGATATGGCTACCAAAGTGGAACCCGATTATACCGTAGCTATGGTAGTGGGGGATGGGTATGTATCCGAACAGGATACGGATGAACTGGAAAAACGGCTTGCCCTTTACGGCGAAGATCTCAACGGCGATGGGCAGACGATTGTCTCCGTGATTGTCTATAATCTGATGATGGGCGATTCTTCACAGAATGTGGATCCCGAAATGCAGACGGCCAACATAGTGAAATTTGTGGGAGATTTATCCAGTAATGAGAGCGCCATTTTTATTACAGATACTGTAGGATATCAGTATTGCCAGCAGGATGTAGGAAGCGAAGTCTTGGGGCACCTGGATGGTACGCCTGTTACAGGTGACGAAGAAAATATGGATACAATCAAACTCCCTCTGGGAGAACTTTCCCTTTTGGATGGCATGACAAATGCGGAAAAGTTTGAAGGATACAGTTTTTCCCTGCGGTATTTTACGCCTGGGCAGCTTAAGAAGGAAGAAACTGCCGATATGTATGCAGCAGGCAAAGCCATGCTGGATCGTATACAGGCAGGAACACCTGTAGCGGAAGAGAATGTTTCTTCCGGTTCCGGAGAAGATTCTGTTTCGGAAGAAAGCAACGGATAATGCTGCTGTAAACGGTTATAAAAAAGCATCCCATAAAAAGCAATGGATATATTAACAGATACAGAGGAGGAAAGCCTTATGAGAAGCGATTTATTGAAAGAAGGATACACCAGAGCGCCTCACCGTTCCCTGCTGCGGGCTTTGGGCATCAGCGAGGATGAGATGAAACGGCCTTTTGTTGCCGTAGTCAACTCCGCCAGTGATTATATTCCTGGACATCGTCATCTGCGGGAAATCGGGGAAGCGGTAAAAGCCGGTATCCGCAATGCGGGAGGCGTACCCTTTGAATTCAATACCATTGGTGTCTGCGACGGTTTGGCCATGAATCATAAGGGAATGAAATATTCTCTTTGTTCCCGTGAACTGATTGCGGACTCCATTGAGGTTATGCTCACAGCTCATCCTCTGGACGCTGTTGTTTTTATCCCTAACTGCGATAAGATTGTGCCCGGCATGATGCTGGCTTGCTGCCGTATGAACCTGCCCAGCATTTTTGTCAGCGGCGGTCCCATGCTGCCTGGCGAGCACAACGGCACCCGTTTTGGCCTTTCCGAGATGTTTGAAGCAGTTGGCAGCTATGCTTCCGGAAAGATCGACGGGGATGAACTTCTGGCTTTGGAAAAAAGCGCTTGCCCCGGCTGCGGCTCCTGCTCCGGCATGTATACGGCTAATTCCATGAACTGCCTTACGGAGGCCATCGGTATGGCTCTGCCTGGGAATGGAAGCATCCCTGCTGTCTATGGCGAGCGTCTGGCTCTTGCGAAAAAGGCCGGTTCTCAGGTTATGGAACTTCTGAAGAAGAATTTGCGTCCCAGTGATATTTTAACGGAAGAAGCGTTCCAAAACGCTCTCCGTTCTGAAATGGCATTGGGCTGCTCTACAAACTCCGTTTTGCATTTGACGGCTATTGCTCACGAAATGGGCGTGAAGCTGGATATCGACACCATTGACGCCATGAGCCGCACAACTCCCCAGCTCTGCAAGCTGAACCCTGCCAGCCAGGTGTTTATTACAGACCTGAACCGTGTGGGCGGCATTCCCGCTGTGCTCAAGGAGCTTTCCAGAAAAGGGCTCATTCATACGGAAATCCCCACCGTGTGCGGAACTGTGGCGGATCGGCTGAACGCCGCGCCTGCAGCTGACGGCGAGATCATCCGGAAGGTGGAAAATCCCTTCCGGGAGGACGGCGGTATCGCTGTGCTTCGGGGAAATCTGGCTCCGGAAGGTGCTGTTGTAAAGCAGGGTGCCGTGGCTCCTGAAATGATGCAGCATACCGGCCCTGCCCGCTGCTTTAACAGCGAGGAGGAGGCTACAGAGGCTATCCTGGGTGGAAAGATCAATGCTGGAGACGTGGTTGTGATTCGGTATGAAGGCCCCAAGGGAGGCCCCGGTATGCGCGAAATGCTTACGCCTACATCTGCGCTGATTGGCAACGGATTGGGCAGCAGCGTGGCTCTTATTACGGATGGTCGTTTTTCCGGCGCTACCCGCGGTGCGGCTGTGGGACACGTATCCCCTGAGGCCGCTGCAGGCGGACCCATCGCTCTGATCCGGGAAGGAGATACCATCAGCGTGGATATTACGAACCGGGCTTTGAATCTTCTTGTGAGCGAAGAGGAAATGGAAGAGCGTCGCAAGGAGTGGAAGCCGGTTGAAAAAGAGCTTACCGGCTATCTGAAGAGATACGCAAGCCTTGTGACCAGCGGTTCCAGAGGAGCGGTATTCGAGAAATAATCCATGGGCGGGCTTTCTTGCCTGGGATACAATAAAACTGCCGGTGCGGACATATTCCACACCGGCAGTTTTTGTTTTTCGTCTGGTGTTTCGGGCATAGTCTTCGTTTTGGCATAGGTTTCAAGAAGGCCCTATAGCCCTTGATATCGGGAAAAAGCCTCCAGCTTTTCCGGCCTTAGAAGAGAAATCAGCCCATACCCCGTAGAAATCCATCCTTTGCGGGCGAATGCGGCCAGAACCCGGCTGACGGTAACCCGGCTGACTCCCGCCAGGGAGGCCAGCTCTTCGTGGGTGGAACGGACAGCCCGCACATCCGATCTCCCGCCCCCTTCCCCCTGGGAAAGCTGCAAAAGAAGTTCCGCCAGACGCTGATCCGCCTGTTGGAACGTCATACTGTCCACTTGGGCGGAAAGCATACGGATGGTGCCGGAAAGATACCGGCAAAGCTCCATAGCCAGTTCGGGGCGCCGGCGGAAGCTTTCCAGCAGAATGGGTCTGTCTATGGAGATGATACGGGATTTTTCCATGGTTTTAGCGGAAGAAACCCGAGGGCTCCCGCTGAAGAAGGAAGCTTCTCCCAAGAGGCTGCCGGCCTGGGCGATGGCCAGCGTTTTTTCAGCCCCCTCAGGAGAGCTGAGGAAAATGCGGACTTTGCCGCTTTTTAGGTAATAGAACCGTTCAGCCGTTTCCTCCTGAAGATAAATCAGCTCATTGGCTCCGTAGAGCTTAACGGGCTGCGTTTCTTCCAGAAAGCGCCAGGGGTTTTCTCCTGAATTCTTTCGGACCGCAGGCAGACTTGTATCTGTTTGCCGGCTGTTGTATTCCATAAAGGCCGCCCCCTCCTGTATCCTGGTGTACGATAGTATACGTTCCCACTGCACGAGATATTTCCCGGGAAATATCTCTCTTGGTTCGTTTAGTATTCGCCATATCCACCGTATAGTTAAGCATATAGCAGGATACGGAATTTTGTCAATATTAGGTTCCCTCCCAAAGCACCGGAAAAGAACATACCCTGGGCCTTCACAGGCTAATGAGGGAGAATATAGATAGCGGGTTCCCGTTATTTTTTTAATAGACAAAATACATTTGGGTAAAGAAAAAGGGAGGCTGTTTGCCTCCCTTTTTGGGGTACCTTGTTTTATGTTCCATAGAATGCCGGCTTTCTGCGGAAACCTCTATGGAAGGAGGTGCTGCCGGTTTTACCGGGTCAGCCCCACTTATTTTGCGATACTGTTCAAAAGGCCGCCTTTTGCGATGATATTCTGGATAAAGGGCGGAAAAGGCTGAGCCTGATAGGTTTTCCCGGTGGTCAGGTTGGTAATGACGCCGGTATCAAAATCCACGGAAACTTCGTCGCCGCCCTGGATATCTTCCGCCGCTTCGGGGCATTCCAGAATGGGCATGCCAATGTTAATAGCGTTGCGGTAAAAGATCCGCGCAAAGGTGGACGCGATAACACAGGAGATACCGCTGGCTTTAATGGCAATAGGGGCATGTTCCCGGGAGGATCCGCAGCCGAAGTTTTTGGTTGCTACAATAATATCCCCCGGTTGAGCTTTTTTCACAAAGTCCTTGTCGATATCCTCCATGCAGTGGGCGGCCAGCTCTGCGTGAGAGGCCGTATTCAGATAACGGGCAGGGATGATTACGTCCGTATCCACATTGTCTCCATATTTAAATACTCTTCCTTTTGCGTTCATAGGGTAAGTACCTCCTCTCAAATCAAAGGCTGGCCGGGTCGGTAATATATCCGGTTACAGCGCTGGCCGCCGCAACGGCAGGGCTTGCCAGGTAAACTTCGCTTTCCACATGACCCATGCGGCCCACAAAGTTCCGGTTTGTAGTGGATACCGCTTTTTCGCCTTTGCCCAGAACACCCATGTGACCGCCCAAGCAGGGGCCGCAGGTAGGTGTGCTGAAGATGGCTCCGGCTTCAATAAAGATTTCCGCCAGCCCTTCCCGGACGCATTGCAGATAGATCTGCTGGGTACCGGGAATGATGATGCACCGTACCCCTGCAGCTACTTTCCGGCCTTTGAGGATTTCCGCCGCTGTGCGCATATCCTCCATGCGGCCGTTGGTGCAGGAACCGATCACGCTCTGGTCAATCTTTACTTTACCCGCTTCATCAATGGTTTTGGTATTTTCAGGCAAGTGGGGGAAAGCTACCGTAGGACGGAGAGTGCTCAAATCAATTTCCACAACGGATTCGTAAACGGCATCGGGATCCGCTTCGTATACAACAGCCTCTCTCTGGAACCGGCCTTTTCCGTATTCCATGGTCACTTCGTCCACCGGGAAGATGCCGTTTTTGGCGCCGGCCTCAATGGCCATATTGGCGATGCAGAGACGGTCATCCATGGAAAGGTTCTTCACACCGTCTCCGGTAAATTCAAGGGATTTGTAAAGGGCGCCGTCCACGCCGATCATGCCGATCAGATGAAGGATCACATCCTTACCGCTGACCCATTTGGGCAGCTTGCCCGTTAATTTTACCTGTATGGCGGAAGGCACTTTAAACCAGGCTTTGCCGGAGATCATACCGGCGGCCATGTCCGTGCTTCCTACACCGGTGGAGAAAGCGCCTACGGCTCCGTATGTGCAGGTATGGGAATCCGCGCCGATGATGCAGTCTCCGGGCACTACAATACCCTGTTCCGGCAGGAGGGCATGCTCAATGCCCATACGGCCCACATCAAAGAAGTTTTTGATATCGTATTTTCCGGCGAAATTCCGGGTCTGACGGCACTGTTCCGCCGCTTTGATATCTTTGTTGGGAGCAAAATGATCCAGCACAAGAGCGATACGGGTATTATCAAAAACAGATGTAGCCCCACATTTTTCAAATTCGTTGATGGCTACGGGAGAGGTTATATCGTTGCCCAACACCATATCCAATTTGGCGTCGATGAGCTGGCCTGCCTCCACATGATCCAGCCCTGCGTGGGCTGCCAGTATTTTTTGAGTCATGGTCATTCCCATGAAGCATTCCTCCTTATGGTTTGCTTTCCATTGGAATCAGCTCAGCGGCAATTGCAGCATGTTTTTCCATCCGCGCCGCAAGCTTCTTTTCCCTTTTTATGGAAGCCCCAGTGTTTTTATATGTATTAGTATAGCATACCTATTTTGAAAAAAAGTATCACGCGATACAATTTAATTCTTTTTTGTGCGATTATATGCGGACTAAACCAGAAGTTGAGGGAATTTACAACCGACAGTTGGCAAAAAGCGGGGTATTCAACAAATTGTTGCTGGTAAAAAAATAAAATATGGGATATACTGTCCGTAGAAAAAGATCCCGGGAAAGAACTTTACGGCTGCGCAGCCTCCTTGGAAACGTGGAAAATCGGAAAGGAGTACACCATGCATATAGCGGAAATAGTGGGAAAAAACCTTTTGACCCTTCGCAAGGAGAAAAATTGGACCCAGGACGAAGTAGCGGAAAAACTGGGGGTTTCGGCGCAGGCCGTCTCCAAATGGGAGACCGGCGCATCCTGCCCGGATATATCCCTTTTACCTGTGATTTCGGATCTTTACGGCGTCTTGGTGGATGACCTTCTGCGGGATGAGGAAGAGCGGCGGAAAAGAAAAGAATCCGTTATGACGTATGTGCCGGAAGAGAAACGGAAGAAGCCAGAAGAACTTCTTTTCCGTGTTTTGGTAGACAGTGGAGATGGGGATAAGGTCCGGATCAACCTGCCACTTCCCCTGCTGAAGGCCGGAATAGGGTTTGGAATGGCCTCCAAATTTACATCTAAATTTTTGGGAGAGGACGCTCTGAAAGATATCGATTTGGAGCAGATATTCCGGCTGGCGGAAAGCGGCGTTATAGGCAAATTGATAGAGGTAGATAGCGGAAACGGGGACCATGTTGAAATTGTGGTGGAATAATGAAGATCGTTATAAAAAGTGAAAGCTTCCATATGAAACTGGTTGTCCCTTCCGCTTTGGCTTTTAACAGATGTATGGCCTGGCTGTGGAAAAAGCTTCTCCGAAAAGAGTTTTCGGAAGAAATATCCGGAAAGGAGTGGAGGAAGCTTTTCCGTACCGTGCGGAAAACGGCACGGCGCTATCGGGGAATGCCTTTAGTGGAAGTGGAGGAAAAAAGCGGGGATCATGTGTATATTTTTTTCTGAGAGTGTTCAATAGATATCTTAACAATAAACATAAAGAAAAAGAGGAAGGAATTTTCCTTCCTCTTTTTCTCTATATGTAGGCTGTTTTGGCCTTTTCAGAAAGTGTATATTTTAATCCTTTTTGCTTTATGAAGCAGCTTGCGCATATGCATCCACTACATCTTTGGATACCAGTTTAACAGTCACAAGAATCTGTTTATTGGTTGGCAGGGAGGAAAGCTGCAATTCCGAGTCTTCAGCGGTCCATCTGCAGGTTTCGCCGTTCCCTATGGCGTGATCCGCCCGGGAATCAGGGTCTCCATACAAAGCTGTCAGATCCTCCAAGCGTTCGGTATACCAGGCGGTATCATCCGGGGATAAAGTGAATTCAAATGCAATGCTTCCCAATTTATCGTTAAAAAATTCCAACTCCGCCGATGCGGACTGGCCCTCCAGTGTATACTTCTGCTGAGATGCAAGGAAAGTCTGGCCACCCATGGGAGGCGTGCTGCTTTCTCCCAGAGGCATCCCATCGGAAGCTTCTTCCCTGGAAGCTCCCCAGGGCAGATCGGGGAATTGGTATCCCTCTGCTTCCTGTTTTTGAAAATCTCCTATGGGAAGTTCGTTTTCCCCTGCGCTCCCAGGTCCCGAAGAACAGGCAACGCCCAAGAGAAGAAAGGTGCATAGGAAAAGGACAACAATCGTTCTACACGCTGTATGTTTTTTCATTGCGATCACTCCTATTCATAGGGAGTTAGATGGCAGTGTTATCTAATTTTTGTATTTCTGCAAAATAAATGAGGAATATGCGGATTTTACTATGCCATGGGAACCACCTCATATATAAGATTTAATAATATTATATAAGAATATAATTAAAAAATCAATAGTTTATTCTATAATTGGTGATTAAATTTATTTAAAATTATAACAACCCCCATATCGTGGTAAAATCCACAATATGGGGGCCGTATATCTTGTTCCAGTAGAAGAAAGGGAGAGAATTATTCCTGCACTCCGGGTACTTTCGGAAGACGGTCAAAATACGTTTGCAGATCAGCATCCGTAGGAATGTAGTCCGTCATGGTCTTTTCCAGATACTGGGTATAGGCGGTCATGTCAAAATAACCAGTGCCCGTCAGGCCGAAGAGAATGGTTTTGCTCTCGCCGGTTTCCTTGCAGCGCAGGGCCTCATCGATGGCGCAGCGGATAGCGTGGGAGCTCTCCGGAGCGGGGAGAATGGTTTCCAGCTTGGCGAAAAGGACGGCGGCGTCAAAGACTTCCGTTTGCTTGGCAGTACGGGCTTCATCCAGCAATCCATCGTGATACAGCTTGGAAAGGACAGGGCTCATGCCGTGGTATCTTAGGCCGCCTGCATGGTTGGCCGATGGAATGAAATCGCATCCCAAAGTATACATCCTGGCAAGGGGAGTTACTCTGCCGGTATCGCAGAAATCGTAGGCGTAGCGTCCACGGGTAAGGGACGGGCAGGAAGCGGGCTCTACAGCAATAAAGTAGGGGTTAGCCTTGCCCAGGATTTTATCCTGCATAAAGGGCGCGATCAGGCCGCCCAGGTTGGAACCGCCGCCGGCGCAGCCAATGACGATATCGGGATATTCTCCCAGTTCTTCCATAGCGATTTTGCTTTCCAGGCCGATGATGGATTGATGCAGCAGCACCTGGTTCAGCACACTGCCCAACACATACCGGTAACCGGGGGTAGTGGTGGCCACTTCCACAGCCTCGGAAATGGCACAGCCCAGGCTTCCGGTTGTATCTGGGTCTTCTTTCAGAATGGCGCGGCCTGCATTAGTGGTATCGCTGGGGCTGGCAATGACCTCGGCACCGAAGGTCTGCATAATGGATTTCCGGAAGGGCTTCTGGTTGTAGGATCCCTTCACCATGTAAACCTTCAGGGGCAGATGAAAGTATGCGCAGGCTTCTGCCAAAGCGGTACCCCACTGACCGGCTCCCGTCTCGGTAGTAAGACCTTTCAGCCCCTGCTGGGCTGCATAGTAAGCCTGGGCTACGGCGCTGTTCAGCTTATGGCTGCCGGAGGTGTTTCCGCCCTCATATTTGAAGTAGATTTTCGCGGGGGTATCCAGATATTTTTCCAGACTGTAAGCACGGCACAGCGGAGAGGGACGGAATTTGCGGTATACATCCATTACCGGACCGGGGATATCAAAATAACGGGTTGTGCAGTCTGTTTCCTGCTTTGCGAGCTCTTCGCAGAAAATAGGATACAGTTCCTCCGTCTGAAGAGGTTTGCCTGTGCCGGGATTGAGAAGAGGATCAGGCTGCTCTTTCATGTCGGCTCTCAGGTTATACCACTGCTGAGGGATCTTATTTTCAGGTAAAATAAATCTAGCGGGAATTCGGTTTGTCATAGCAGTTTGCTCCTCTCTTCCGGCGGCATGAAAGCGCCGGTTCATGTTGATATTTGAATCCGGACAGGCCGGTTTTCAACGGATTTGTTAAGATAGTGTGCCGGTATCACCAGCTGCATTCCTACAAAGAGTGGACAGGTATTTTTCAGCTTGTTGCCTGTTGAGAAAAAATAAAAAAACGCTCTTGCCCCTATATGGGACAAGAGCGAATATATCTCCTGCGGTACCACCCAAATTGCAATCCTTTTCTGGATTACCACTTATTCCGCATACCGTTCGGTTTTTGCTTCCGACTCTATATGCGCTCCCTTGGTAACGGGCGGAGTTCCCGTCATGTTTTCATGCCCTCATGAGTCCATTCCCCGAACCGGTTTTGCTGCGATCACACCACCCGCAACTCTCTTTAAAAACCTTTTGCCCGGCTACTACTCTCAATCATTGGTTTCATTGGTGTTTTAAATTTGTTTTTATTATACAGCGAGATTTTGAAATGTCAAGTATTTTTTTGATTTAAGGTGTTAAATTCATAAAGCCGTCAGCTCCAGCAATACTTTAAGATTACGGTTTGAAAAACACAGAATAAGGGAAACGGAAAACCTTTGTGGGCACTGTGCAGAAAAAGAGGGCTGTGGTATAATGTGCCCAGAATGCTTTATATCCTGGGCAAGTCGAATGCCAAAGGAAATCCGCAGGGATTCCTTCAGCATTCGCAGGCGAGGATTTGCAGCTTTCGCTGCTTAAATAGGTAGGTGCCCAGAATACTTTATATCCTGGGCGCGGTAATGCAGATGCCCGTATTATGGGTACATTCGATTAGGAAACCGAAAAAGGATGGAATATATATGCTGAAAAAGAACGATATACTGGAACTTTCCATAACAGGCTATACGGCAGAAGGAAGCGGTGTAGGCAGATTTTTTCCGGAGGGAACTTCCTCGGAAAATGGAAATGGAATGGCGGTTTTTATTCCCGGTGCTGCCAGAGGGGACAGGATTCGGGCGCGGATCGTAAAACCGGCAAAAACATATGCGTTCGGCCGTGTGGAAGAGATTCTCTCTCCTTCATCGGAACGCATAGAGCCCCAATGTCCTGTTTCCGCCCAATGTGGAGGCTGTGTGTTCCGCCATGTTTCCTATGAGGAAGAGCTTTTTGCCAAAGAGGAACGGGTGCGGGAAGCAGCCGTGCGTATCGGCGGTTTGGATGGTTCCCTTGTGGGGCCCATTCTGGGGGCTCCTTCTCCGGAACGCTACCGCAATAAGGCCCAATTCCCCATTGGGGAAGACAAAGAGGGAAATCTGGTTTTGGGGTTTTATGCCCATCATAGCCATAGAATTGTTCCCTGCGAAGACTGCCTTTTGCAGCCGGAAGTGTTCCAAAAGGTTATGGAGTGTCTGAAAGAATGGCGGAGGGAATCCGGCGCTTCCGTGTATGACGAAAGCACAGGGAAAGGGCTTTTGCGCCATTTGTATCTTCGTCGTGGGGAAAAGACCGGGGAGGTAATGGTGTGCCTTGTGTGCAACGGGGAAGAAATTCCCCGGGAAAAGGAATGGGCAGAACTTTTAAGGCAGCAGATCCCCGGGCTGAAAAGTGTCCTTATCAACACGAACAAAGAAAAAACCAATGTGGTATTGGGAAAAAAGTTTCGGACAATCTGGGGAAAAAGCACCATTACGGATATACTTTGCGGACTTTCCTTTGAGCTTTCGCCCCTTTCTTTTTATCAGGTAAACCCCGTCCAGGCTCAAAGGCTTTACGAAGAGGCGGCCCAGTGTGCAGCTCTAACGGGAGGGGAAACCCTTTTAGACCTTTATTGCGGCACAGGAACCATAGGTCTTTCCATGGCTAAACAGGCGGGAAAGGTAATCGGTGTGGAAATCGTGGAGGCCGCTGTAAAAAATGCCCGGGAGAACGCCCGGCGGAACGGCATATTGAACGGGGAATTTTTTTGCGGGGATGCAGGGGCCGCGGCTCTGGAGCTGGAAAAGCGGGGGATCCGCCCGGATGTGGTGGTGTTGGATCCTCCCCGGAAAGGTTGTGCCCCGGAGCTGGTGGAAACGGTGGCGCGTATGAACCCGAAGCGGGTGGTGTATGTTTCCTGCGACCCGGCTACGCTGTCCAGAGATTTAAAGTTTTTTGAAAGCCTTTCATATAAGGTTCAAAATATTACGCCTGTTGACATGTTCCCGAGGACAGCTCATGTGGAGTCGGTGGTGTTGATGACAAGAATAAAAGAAAAGAAACTACTGCTATAAAAGTATAAGAGGTATTTTTATGACAAGAGTATATTTTGTGCGTCATGCACAGCCAGAGCATGTGTGGCAGGAAGATAGAACAAGACCATTAACGAAAGAGGGAAAGAAAGATTCGGCAATCGTGTTGGATTTCTTGAAGGATAAGAAAATTGATGTATTTTATTGTAGTCCATATAAGCGAAGCAAGGATACGATACTAGATGCAGCGGCCTTTTTTAAAAAAGAGATAATAACAGATGAAAGATTGCGGGAACGCGAAAAAGGTCCGGAGGGTAATAACCGTGAGATGTTCCGGAAACGCTGGGCGAACCACGATTATCATGAAAAATGCGGAGAGTCTATTGCTATGGTTCAAAGGCGCAATATAGAAGCTTTGAACGAAATTTTATCGGATAATCAGAATAAACAAATTGTTGTGGGAACGCATGGTACTGCCCTTAGCGCAATACTGAATTATTATGATAAGGATTTTGGTTGTGAAGACTTTTTGAGAATTATAGATTGGATGCCGTATATTATTGAATTGAACTTTGAAGGCATGAATTTAATTGGTAAATACGAGCATTGTCATGTGGAAAAGGCGTTTATGGGCAAGGAACGTAGTACAATGGAGAAAATGCATTAGATCGTTGGATACACAATTCTTAAAAGGGAGAATCCGGTATGATACCAACAAGAAAGATTGAACAAGCAATTTCACTATTATTTTCCGTACCTGCTATATTTTCGGAACATCTCATAAAATGGGAGGATGAACTGCTTCGGGACAGTTACGACCACAACGCTTTTAAGTATTCAGATCAGCCCTCTGTGGAAGAGTTTAGAAAAGCTGTTGCGTACCAAAAAGCACGAGGAGATTACTTTATCAAGTTGGAAGGGAGTGCACCTCTTAAAAATTCATTTGGAATGGAAGAGGAGATCACGCTGACGATGCTGCTTCGAGATGATGCCGAAAGTGTTTCCTGGAAAATAAATCCCCATGTAAAGTTGATGGAACCTGAAACAGAACAGCTGGAGCAACATGAGATAAAGTGCTTTGGACCACTGTATGGAGAAAGTTTTGCTGCCCGTAATTTTCGAAGACGGCACGAAAAAATGACATATCACGGCGCGTATCTGGAAGAAACGCTTGTGGGCGCTTGCTATACATATTCGAAGGATGGGTATACTTGTTTAGATGGTCTGGTTGTTGATAGTGATTATAGACATCAGTATATAGCGACCACTTTAATAAAAGGAATTGTAGAGGCAGCACACAAGAATTCTTCCAGGGTTTTTTTGCATGCAGATATAGATGATACTCCTAAAGAGATGTATATAAAGTTGGGATTTGAGGAAGTGGACAGGATATATGAATATGTTTGTACAGATTTTAACACGTTGAAATGAAATTAAAAATAGGCGTTTGAGACAATATATATACATACTGGAGGGGAGTCTTATGGAAATACGACTGGCTGCAAGAGAAGATCTTACTGCTTTGCT
>CALWJA010000013.1 GCA_944380875.1 uncultured Clostridia bacterium | reverse complement strand
GTCTCAGTCCCAATGTGGCCGTTCAACCTCTCAGTCCGGCTACCGATCGTCGCTTTGGTGGGCCGTTACCCCGCCAACTGGCTAATCGGACGCGAGCCCATCTTTCAGCGGATTGCTCCTTTGATTTCCTCTCCATGCGGAAGAAAAATGTTATGCGGTATTAGCGTTCGTTTCCAAACGTTATTCCCCTCTGAAAGGCAGGTTGCTCACGTGTTACTCACCCGTCCGCCACTAAGATCAAGTTCAACACCGATCATTCGATGCCCTTGTGTTTGGCACTTTAAATAAGCCTAATCAAAAACGCTCCGCGTTTTTGATGCGCTCTTTGCCCCCCAAGCATCAAGTGCTCGGTGTTAAACTCGATCTCCGTTCGACTTGCATGTGTTAGGCACGCCGCCAGCGTTCGTCCTGAGCCAGGATCAAACTCTCTAAAATATTGTATCAAAACATCTTTCGATGTTCTAACCTATTTCAGAGCCTTTGCTTAGCTCTTTTACGATACACTAACGTGTATTTTCTCGTATCCTTTTTGAGTCCGCCGTTCATTTCTGAACGACCTTTCTCAAAGAATTACGGGTCCTTTTTCTTGTCTTTCGTTGTTTAATTTTCAAGGTCCTCATTTCCTGAAAAACCGCTTTGCTAAGCCGTTTTTAAGCTTTCCTTTCGGTCTTTCCGGAGTGCCGTTCCTCACGGCGCTTGACTATAATATCAAATCCACATCCTTTTGTCAACCCTTTTTTTCAATTTTTTTTGATTTTTTTTAAATTCCTTTATTATTGGCTCTGCAAACACAATTTTTCTCCCGAAAAGTATGAAGGCAAATTGCCTTTTTCAGTATACCCAGTATATTCCATCTTATGCAATTTCATCCGAATATCTGTGGTTACAGATAAGAAAAAGGGAGGCGATCCTGCCTCCCTTTTTCTACAGGCACTATATTTTTCTATTACTTACGGACCTTCTCTGTTTCCTTTTTTCTGCACATCACCAATGCTGCTGCACAGCATCCAGCCATGGCCATGCCTACCACAATCCATACAGGGCTGCCGGAATTCTCACCGGTAGGAGGCGCCAGAGGCGTGGATTCATCCGGAATATCTTCCTCCGGCGGGTTCAAAGGTGTAGACTCATCCGGAATTTCTTCGCCACCTGAGGGCTCGGAAGATTCAGGCGGATTCAAAGGTGTGGATTCATCCGGGATCTCCTCGGTATCAGAGGAAGACTCTTCTTCTACTGTATAAGAAACTGTAGGTCTGGCAAAGGTTCTGGGTTCTCCCATCACTCCATTGCTGTCTACCGGGTACAATATGGCCTGGTTGTTGGTATACAGTCCCGCATAGCCCTTACTTCCATCTGCATCATATTGTCCATATACGCCTTCCGCGGTCTGAGGATTCCCCAGCTTAACAGAATATGTCAATTTTACGCTGTTTCCTTTTTGCACAGGGACATTGATATCCCAGACAACGCATTCATTGGAAGCGCCGTCCAGTCCATTTTCATAATAGTGAAGAACAAAACTGTATCCCTCTTGCAAAGAGGAATCTTTTCCGAAACCATAGCAAGCCGTTTCATTTTCATTCTGTGTCTGCATGGTTTCCTTGTCCAGATTAACCCCAGCTTTCGTCAGGGAAAGCTTGTGAATATCGTTTACAAACTGAAAATCATAATCATTTCCGTAATTGTCAACACCAAATCCCATTTCGTCTATGACATAACTGCCTGCATCCAAAAGTTGAACCATCTCGTTTTTGATGCCTGCAAAGACATTAGACATGCCGCTTTCCGAATTGCTCCCATTGTAATAGCTTCCTATAGTCTTCGTCCAATCTTTAAATCCATTGCTTACTTCCCGAAGACTTTTATTGAAAAGACCAGCTGTATAAGAATATCCTATTGTTATAACCTGATATCCATTATTGCGCACATCCATAAGTGCTTTTGCCGCATAATAAGTTCCACGTTCCATATTGATATATGGATACGCCTCAAAGTCCTGCACTTCTGCAGTAGTATACGCATGCTCTTTAATTTCAGCTTTCATGTCAGGATTTGCAAAATCAGCTTTTGAATACGAGTATTTTGCACTCTCTTCTATAGCCGCTCCCTGTTCGCTGATAAAATCGCCAAAAGTTTTTCCCTCGGCTTTGGCGCGAATGTACATGGAATCGTTTTTACGAGCGCTTCCACCTACATCATTATTGGCATCCATATTACCTAAAGCTTGTACAATATCTCCGTTATGTGCCGTGCTGGCAGGTTCTCCGTTTTCATTTTCATACCAGAAAGCAGCGCCATCCGTCATCAAAACCATGTATCGATTGGTATCGAGAGCATCGCTTGTGCTATTTGTAAGCATTGCATTTCCCATTTTAACAGCACTCTGAATGTTAGTGCCGCTATTTCCCATTATCCAAGAAACCGTTTCTGCCGATAGCAGCGTCTCTTCCAGTCCAGATAAAATCGAATCCATGTTTGAAGCGTTCAGTTCTGTCAGCTCCAAAA
>CALWJA010000012.1 GCA_944380875.1 uncultured Clostridia bacterium | reverse complement strand
CGGTCCTGCACCACACTGTTATTGGTGCCGGTTACCTTGGAAAGCAGCATTTCATTGTACTCTTTGCGGAAATGGTCTAGCCCGTCCTCTTTCATGGGAAGCAGCAGGGATTTCTCAAATTCCGCTTTATTAATTTTCCGGTTGTTGATGGTGATCTTGGCGCTGGCTCCGGAATCCAGCGCATTGAGGAGCTCTGAATAATCGAGAAACATCGCTGTCTTATCCTCTTTTCCAGCGATTTGATAGTTAATATCGGTAAAGGAAAAGGTTTTGGAAAACCTGCTTCCTACCTGAAAAATCCCATCCGGCCAGATACGCTGGATGGGGATGGCGTCCTGTACGGACTTTGGGATTGTGAATTTCTCTTTCTCTAATTTCGTTGCTTTGAGAAGCGTTTTGATAATAGGCATCCTTCCTTTCAGTGCAAAAAATGAAAAGGTTATTGTTCTTTCCCAGCAGGTGGCTGAGACTTACTCTTTTTCCTTTTGCGGGGCGGTTTTTCGCCCTCTGCGATGGCGTCCTTCAAGGCTTCGTAGTAGAGCTTCTCAGACTTAAACACAAGCTTTTTCGGATACAGAAATTCTGATTTAAACCAAGCCCATGCCACTTGTTCGGCAGTCATCCCATGGTATTTAAAAAAACCGCAAGCAGCGAATGGGGCTGCTCCAAGAATGCACATCCAGCCAACTTCTTCGCTGCCGATCAGAGGGCGTAAACCAAAATACAGACCGACTGCCACCCCTACTGCAAGCAGGGAACAGATAAACTGTCGGGTAGAAAGTCCAAAAAAGATGGACTCCTGATAATCACGGATTTCCTTTGGTACTTTTACTTCTATATTGCTTCACTCCTTTTGGGCTTACAGCCCCAATAATTCCTTGACGATCCGGTCGCTCATCCGCACGGCTCCTACTAAAACCAAAAGGTTGAAGATGAGCTCGCCTACATAACTCCATACGGCGGTTACCGCTGAGACGTTAGGATCGACCGCTGGCGGAGAAGCCGCCATAACGGAAAAGATGATACAGGCAAGGGCGATGATGGCCCCTTCCAAACATACCCCGGCATAGGAACGCAGGAAGTTCTTGCCCACATTGCTGGTTGGTTCTCCCGCAAAGCTGGACAGAGGGATAGGCGCAAGCGCTGTGTACATATAGAGTTTAAACATACGGGAATAAACCGTTAAAATCATGATAAAGGACAGCACTGTAATAAACAGACCGCCTAAAAGGGTTACCGCCCACAAAGGGATGCTGTCCCAAAATCCTACGTTATTGATTTTATCGATGATTTCCTGCGGGAGCGTGGTACCGCTGCTTCCTGACAAACCCGATTGGGTGATAATGGTGGAAATGATCCCCTGTACGATTTTAAATACAGCAAGCATCAAATCAAGTCCGTATGTTACAGCAGCCTTCGCCAAAGCAAAGCGGATGAACAATTTTAAAGCGTGTTCCGGACGTTTTACATCTGTATGAACGACGGAAGAGAAGGCGTAGCTACAGCCGATACTCCTTATGGGTATTTCCGCAATCCCGTACCGGTGGAATATGCAGATGGGGATGGAATCGACCCCGCTGTTCTGGTGGACGATGACGGACAGGTGTATTATTTCTGGGGGCAGTTTTCTCTGCGGGGCGCTAGGGTAAAGGAGGACATGCGTTCTTTGGATCTTTCCACCCTGCACACGCAGATTCTGACAGAAAGGCAGCATGGGTTTCACGAAGGAGCCAGTATTCGTAAGCACAATGGACTTTATTATCTGGTTTTTACCGATATTTCCCGGGGAAGGGCTACATGCCTTTCCTATGCAATATCACACTCCCCCTTGGGCCCATATGAAAAACGGGGAACTATTATTGATAATATTTACTGCGATCCGGAAACCTGGAACGATCACGGTTCCATTGCAGAGTTTAACGGCCAATGGTATGTGCTGTATCACCGCTCCTCGCAAAATACCCGGTATAACCGGCGGCTGTGTATGGAACCCATTTGCTTTGAGGAAAATGGGGATATCAAAGAGGTGCCAATGACTACCCAGGGTGTGGAACCTCCGTTAAAGATGAATCAGAGAATTTCTGCGGCCGGGGCCTGTATGGTGCGGGGCGGGGCGTATATCAAGCCGGTACGGGATGGTTCCTTTGAAGTTTTGAGCCATTTTGCTCCCGGGAATTATGCGGCATACCGGTACATAAACTTTGAACTTCCCGAAAAAATAGCCATAACGGCCAGCTCTATAGGTTTCCAAGCCCAGATTGAAATTTGGGCGGATGATAGAAAGATTGGAACCTGTTCCATAGAAAATACGGGCGGATGGGAAAACTGGAAAGAATTTTCCTGCAAGCTGGAGCCGGTTACCGGCATACGAACCCTGTATTTTGTATGCGTTGGAGAATCCGGCGGTATGGGAAATCGAATAATGGAAATCAAGAATTTTACCTTTTTCAGCAGCGGTAAATAATGAAAAACTAAAGTTAAAGAGATATATTGTATTTATTTTGAATTGGAGAATGCATCCATGTATGAATAAGATTAGTTCCCCAAAGAACGTTGGGAGGATTGGTTTCCCAAGTAAGTGTTTTGCGTTATAAAAATTTATATAATAGAAAATCCGCCCCAGGATCAAAAGTCCTGAGGCGGATTTTTTGCGTCCATATTATTCGTGGTTCACATTATTCCTTAGTAGTGGATTTTTTTCGGAAATATAGGAATGTGCAGAGGGAGATTCCAGAAGAAGCGGTCAGAAATACCAGAAGAATATAGTTTCTGTGCGTGGGAAACTCGCCTGTTTCCGGGCTGCTGTTTTCCTCATTTTCTGCAGGCGCGGAAGAAGTGTCCTCTGCACTTTCAGAAGAGGAATCTTGTGCCGGTGCGGAAGAGGATTCTTCTTCGGAAGGAGATTTAATCGTAAAGGAAGCGGAAGCGCTGCCGTCCTTATAAAGGAAAGTGATGGTATGCTCTCCGTCCTTAAGGGTTTCCAAATACACGTTTTCCAGAGAAACAATAGTGCTTCCGCTTGCGGCCTGGTAACAATTTGCATCTAGAAGGACATCATCCACTTTTATGCCGGTAAAACTCTCAAAGGGACCGTCGCAGCGGAAAGTGAGCATTTTTCCGCTTCCTTTTTCCCAGATACTGCCGCTGCCTTCCAGAACGTCGTATGTTTTAGCCTTTTGGAAAACTGCTTGGACAGTAACGTCCTCCTGAGGCATGGTAAAGCAGGGCGTGCCGTCTTCCCATGTGGTAACAGGGAGTTCTGTGCCGTTTTCCTGCGTAACGGTGATTTCAATACCATCCTCCAGGTATCCTTCAGAGGGGATACAGTCTAAAAACACATATTCACCCGGTTCGATTTGATCTGGGCTAATGGTCAGGCTATTCTTTTCGGGAGTCAGTTCCACAACGGACCGTTTGCATGGAATAGAGGTGGAGAAGGGCATTATCACGTACTTTTCTTCGCGGTTTTCCAGTTCCCGGAACAGAAGGGTATAGGTGCCTTCCTGGCTGGTTTCTTCCGGAGTCAGTGTGATGGAAAGCCCGTGTCTGGGATACGGGTCGCTTTCAGAGCTAATGTCAACATATTCCAGGGGCTTTTCTGTGCCGTCCGGAAGGACTATGAAAGCAGCATCTTTCATATCTTCAAAGCTATTAAAAGAATATGGATCCTCCTGCAGGATGGCCGAATACGCCTGGCCATACCGGATGGGTTCCGGAAGGGTAAAGCAGGGGAAAAAGATCTTCAGACTAGCGTCACTGTATACGGTATCCCCCACTATAGTCTCGAGAGTAAACAAGTCCTTTGTGAAGAATTTGTTGTATGCATCCTGCGTAAAAGTATGCTTTCCGTTTACCACAGAAAAATTTACGGAAACAGAACTATCTGCCAGCATAAAGGTATCGTCTATAAGCTGCCCGGCATCGTCAAACAGCCCAACTGTATAGGAGGTAATCAAACCGGCTTCGTTTGTCTCCGTGCTTACCAGTTCCCAGTGGCAGGAGACCACCGGAGTATTCTCCACGACTGTAAACAGATTTTGGGAAACTGTCTTGGCCTGATAGCTGGTGTTCCCGGAAAATTCCGCCTTGGCGGATACCTCTGCTCCCGCGTATCCAGAATATGACATGAAGGCGTCCCCTTCTAGGTTTGTTCGTATACCGGTGGAGTAGCTTCCTTTTCCCACAAATATGGTAGACCGGAGATAAAGGTCTTCAACGGGGTTCCCGGCGGAATCCTCTACATGAAACGTAACGGTAAATATCCCATCATAATGACTGGGATTATTATGAGAAATGGTTATTTCAATTTCTTCAGGTGTTTCTGCGGATGCGGGCAGTGCCAGACCTGGAACCAGCAGAAGCACGGCCAGCAACAGAGCAAAAAATTTTGCATGTTTTGTTTTCATGGAACATCTTTCCTAATTAATAAAAATTGTTCATATAAAGCCATTAAAATTTGTCTCCAGAAAAGGAGCTCAGGTGTAAGCAAATTCTTACATTCTCTCATAAGAAGGATATAATGTATATACTAAATATAATCATAAAAATAATACTAATATATTAATCTCATGTCAACACAGATTTTTTGTGACTTTAAAAAGCATATACAGTTTATGAGCAGAAGTGAAGTCAAGAAAGACAGACGAGATTGCAATTTGCTGTTGACATCCTTCCTAAATTAGCTGAAAATAAAAATTGCTTCTGCAAGTATAAAAATTCAGATATTCAGATGGGATATGAGAACGAATGGGTACATATATAAAAAGTGTTGCGGCTTTTTTTCGGAAAGAGACGGTGCTGTGCATAGCTGCGCTGCTTGCGGTTATTTCCATGGTGTTTGTCCCGCCGGACAGCGGGTATGCTGAATATATAGATTGGGATACTCTGGCTCTGCTGTTCAGCCTTATGGCCGTTATGAAAGGGTTTCAAAAAGCGGGATTGTGCATATGGTTTGGAAACCGTCTGCTGGAAAGGGCGGCTTCCACCCGGAAGATGCTGCTTGTATTGGTCTTTCTTCCCTTTATATGCAGTATGTTCATAACAAATGATGTTGCCTTGATTACCTTTGTGCCATTTGGATTGACCGTGCTTCATATGGCCGGGCAGAAGCGAATGGTAATCCGTCTTGTGGTTCTGCAGACCGTTGCGGCCAATTTAGGGAGTATGCTTACCCCTATGGGAAATCCGCAGAATTTGTATATATATGGGCAGTCTGGAATGGGGTTTGGGGAACTTTGCGGTGTAATGGCGCCGTATGTCCTGTTCGCGGGAATATGCCTTCTGGTTTTGGTGCTTTTTGGAAAAGGGGAGCAGGTAGAGGCGGAACCGGTGGAAGTTACTCTGGGAAAGCCTTGGGAAATGGTATCCTGCACGGTAGGATTTATTCTGTGTCTTTTGGGAATATTTGGATGGATCCCCCCTCTGGCTATTGCTGCCATAACGGCGCTTTTCCTGCTGTATGCAGATAAACGGTTGCTTTTAGGAGTGGATTATTCCCTTTTGGGAACTTTTATTGCTTTTTTCCTGTTTGTAGGCAATATAGGCCGGCTGGAAAGCTTCAAGGATTTTCTAGTGTCCATTCTGGCAGGGCAGGAAGAGCTGGTATCCATCCTGGCCAGCCAGGTTATCAGCAATGTGCCTGCGGCACTTCTTCTTTCCGGGTTTACGGATAATTGGAAAGCTCTTTTGATCGGCTGTAATCTGGGAGGCTTGGGAACGCTGATCGCGTCTATGGCAAGCTTGATTTCCTATAAAATGGTGGCAAAGGATTATCCGGAACTGCGGAAAAAATATCTGCTCCAATTCACCGTCTGCAATATAGGGCTTTTGGGGCTGCTTATGCTTATGAGTTTTCTCCTCGCTTGATTTACGCCTGGTTTTTAAGAAAATCCAGTATCCGGTATTTTAAGGATGCTGGATTTTTGTTTATTTGTATATTTGTATGGTGCAAATCGTGAATCGTTTAGAATAGAATGGGTGTATTTTATCATAAAAAGACTGTTTATTTAGAAGAGAACCGGCTCATGGGTGACAAAAATTGTGCCCCATGTTCCTTGGCTGTGACAAAAAGAAATAAAAAGGCTGTCACTGTTTTTGTCACAGGTTGCGGCGGCTTTTTGCATCCGGTATACTGAAGCCAGAAACAAAACAGAACCCCCTTTGCTAAGAGCAAGGGAGAAATAAGGAGGATTTTAGAAATGGCTGTTTCGATCACCGTGGATCCCCAGAAACTGGAAGCGGCTTCCCAGCAGATCAGCACGAAGGCGGCTGAATATGAATCCATCTACAGGAATCTTTTCACCGAAGTGGATAACATGAGCGCAGCTTGGCAGGGGGCCGACAATCTGGCCTTTACCAATCAAATCAAAGGCTTTACGGATAATTTCCAAGATATGAAAAAGCTCATGGATCAATACAGCGAGTTCCTGAAGAGCGCCGCTCAAATGTACCGCAGCACCCAGGACGACCGCGTTGCCCAGGCTAAGAACCTGACAAACTGAGAGGAGGAACCACCGTCATGGCAGTAGAAGGAATTAAAATTTCGCTGGGAGAAGTCAGCGCAACCGCGGGTGCTATCCGCACTTTAAATACAAGCCTGAATGATAAGCTGCTGGAAATCCAGAAGCAGATGAACGATCTGGCTTCCACATGGCAGAGCCCTGCTGGGGAAACCATTCGGGAGAAGTTTAACAGCCTGGTTCCCGCTTTTGAAAACTATAAGCAGATCATTGAAGCTTATGCCAAATTCCTGGATAACACCGTCTCCAGCTACGAGGCAACAGAGACGCAGATCCAGAATAACGCCAGCGCTTTTAAATAAATTAGTATACGGCTTAGAGGAGAGGCGGAGGGCGTATGCCCTTCTGCCTCTTTGAAAAACGGTTTGGGAATACAGATGCCGGACCGTTTTTCAAAGAGGCAGACAACAGCAGGAGAAAGAGGAGGGAGACCCGGTGGCATCGTATCAGTCCAATCCCATCAGGGTGCAAATTGTCCGCCTGCAGTCCATGGCCCGGTCGATCCGGGTGGATGCGGGAGAATACAGGCGGAGAGGCAAATCGCTTTTTAATACCGTAGCTTCTTCCACAGGTTGGGAGGGGCAGGATGCCCAGGTGTTCCGGAGCCAGATGGAAGGCTTTGAGGACAACGTGGAGGACATGGCGGAGCTTATGGAAAGCTATGCGGCGTTCCTGGATCAGGCCGCCAAAGCCTATCGCAGCTTGCAGGAAGCGGCTGTGCAGCAGGCCAAAGACCTTTGGAGATAGGAGGAAAAGAAGATGGACAGCAATGCAAGAGCCATTTTGTGGGATATCCTGCATGATCTGCGCACCGTGTCTTCCCGGTTGGATCAGGCTGCCTGGCAGCTGAACCAGATGCGGGGAGTAGGAACGGAATTGTGTGCCCAGCGTCTTCAGGTGTTGGCGGATAAATACGATAAAGCCCGGTCGGAGCTATCCAAATTATAAAGCGGGGGAAGACCCATGAAAAAAGGTTTTATACTGCCGGTTTTGCTGGTATGTGTGATGGGAGTGACAGGTTGCATGATAAATCGGTCTTCGTTTCAGGAGGAAGCCGTTTCCTATATGAAGGAGAAATATGATGAGAATTTTTCGTGGATTGAGCCGGTAGGCGGCCAGATCGGAAATTCTCATAAAAGTGGATATGTTTCCTCAGATCGGTTCCCCGGGAAAAAGATCCTGGTGGAAGGTGAAAAGGGAGAAAAGGAAACATTTACGGATAATTATGTGGCATATCTGCGCAATGAAGAAGCCTGCGGTGAACTGCAAACAATTGCTTCCTCCGTAGACGAGCGGTGGAAAGCCTTTTGTAAACCGGAAGAAATAGGCCTTTCTCTGGGAAAGGACGCTTCCGCACTGGAATATCTGCAGGAAGGCGCATGCCTTGTGACTCTTTTTGTTCCGGAAGAAGAATGGGCACAAAACCGGGATGAGCGGATAGAGAGTTTCCGCAAGGCCTTGTGGCAGAAAACAATCAATGCCAATATCACCGTATACACGCTGCCGGAAGAAAAAATCGCCGGGCTTACCGGTGAAAACTATACGGAGCATGTGTATGGGAGCGGCTCCGGCAGATTTGTAATGGATGAAGAGGGAAACTTTGCGGTTTCCAAATGGAGGTAAGTTGCAATGGACAGCGCCCTTCGGGAAAAATCGGAAATTTGCGCGCTTCTCAATGAATATATGTATCTAGGATTCAAGGACGCGGGGGAAGACGATACGATCCGCGATATTATCCAAACCATTGAAACAAATGATGCATATAAGAATTTTCGGAGCAAAGATGAATTTACTATATTAAAAGCCAACTTGGATCGAATCGGGGATTATACCATAGGCAACCAGAGCTGGAATCTGGAGGATTTTAACAGCGGAACCTATGCCTGCACGTTTAAAGACCCTGATACGGGAAAAATTTATGTAACATATCGTGGCACGGGAGACGGCGAGTGGCTGGATAACGGCCAGGGCATGACCCAGGTATCCACCCAGCAGCAGGAAGAGGCCGCCCGATATTTTGATTATGTAATTGAGCATAACGGATGGAACGGCTCCGATAATATAACGGTAACCGGCCATTCCAAAGGCGGAAATAAATCCCAGTATGTGACCATCAATTCTACTTATAAGGATTATATAGACCAGTGCATTTCCCTGGATGGTCAGGGTTTTTCTCCGGAAGCTATTGCTGCATTTAAGGAAAAATACGGGGAAGAAGCCTTTAGGGAATATCTGGAGAAAATGTATTCCATCAATGGGGAGAACGACTATGTAAATCCCCTGGGTGTTAAGGTTATTTTGGATGACCATACGTATTATATTAAGACCCCGTCAGAACAGGATAATTTTCCCGCAGGGCATGACTTGAAATATTTTTTCGCCCTGTATGATGAAAACGGAGATCCTGTTTTTACCGATGGCAAGCAGCAATTCGGAGGGGAGATGAACCCAGAAACAGACCGGGGGCTCCTTTCCCTCACAGCGGAAGAGCTTTCGGAGGCTTTGATGAAACTGCCTCCGGATGAGCGGAACGATGCGGCAATGGTCATTATGCAGCTGATGGAAAATTCGGATGGAGGAAAGACCGGGCTCAACGGCGAAACATGGACGGCTGAAAATATTATCGGGTTTATTAAGGAGGGCGTTCCAACCGTGCTCCTAACGCTGATGACTACCCCGGAAGGCCGGGAATTTCTGGTGCAGTATGGCGGGCTGTTTTTGAAAAAAGCCTATGATGAGCTGGGCCCCCTGAAGTTTATCGGTGTAGTGTCCGTTGTGGTGCAGCTGGCTCCGCTGGCGCTGCTTTTGGCGGGCGGCGTGTATGTGGTCTCTGTATTTTTGGATACCATCATCAGTTTTGTGGATTCAATCAAGGAATTGGCAGAGAACCTGAAAGAATATGTGAAGACAATCTGCAGCGAGGCAAAAGTTCTGTATGAGAGCTGGCTGATTGGGCGCAAGATCAGCAATCCGGCGGCCTCCTATACGCCGGGAGATTTGATTTCCGCCAACGCGGGCCAGATCCGCACAATCGCCGATCAGCTTTCCAGTATTCAGAATATTATCGTCCGTCTGGACGATCGGCTCAATACCCTTCGGAAAAATCAGGAGTGGTATGAAATTATCGATAAAATCCGTATCGGAGCAATTGATTTCCTCTATGTAGGCTACGACTACGATTTGAACCGCTGTAGGGTGTATCTGCAGAATCTGGCAAACATGCTGGATAATACGGAACGTTCCCTGAGAGGAATGGCAGCACAGTTTTAAAAACAGAAAAGTAGATAACAGCGCGCCCAGCCAAAAATTACTTTGACTGGGCGCGCTGTTTATCATATACGGCTATACGGCCTGCAAGCAGATCCATTCATCCTTTAAAAAGTTTCTGAAATCGGTTCTGCAGCAGGGATTGTGTTTCCTCTAAAGGCAGAATCAAACCGGTTTCCTTCAGATATTCAAAGAAATCCGTAAAGGAATACGCTATACTTTTTTCATGGAGCTGAAAGCTTTTCAGCCCGTAAAGAGGGTGACGGTATGTACAAAACACTTCCTGCACACCGCTGGCAAAAAAGGAAAGATTTTCAGAAACGCGGAATTTGGCGGTTTGAATGCAGTAAGGGGTATAGGAACCCGCTTTCATGCAGGCAAGCATCCGGCGGAGGAGTTCCGCCCGGAAGGCTCGGGGAAGAGGTTCATAGCAGTGTTCGGGCAGTTCGGAAAGACGCCCCGTTTCCAAAAAACGATCGAGCCCTTCCAACGTAAAGAAGGATACATTCTTCCTTCCCCCTTCCAAAAGGGTGATCTTTTTCTGCCGCTCTTCCAGGAACTTCAGAAGGTTCTCCCGCTGGGGAATTTCCTTTGGAATTTGTTTGCGGGCCATGTCCATGGTGAAGAACAGCCCCATGCAGGGTTCAAATTGGAGAGAATAGGAGGTGCTGCTTCCGGTGGTTTCCCAATTATCCGGATCCCAATAATTTCCGCTGCACTCTATAACAGGCATGCATTCCTCGCGCATGCGGGAAAATATGTCCCCGCAATGAGAAACTGTATCCGGGTCGCTGACAGTGACAGCGTGTTCCCCGTCTCCGGATAGGAGGAAAACCCAGCCGCGGCTTATAATCATCCAGGGAAACAGGGCGGAGATTGCTGTTTTGGAAGAAATGGATTCATAATAAAAGTAAGGGGAATACCGGCAGGCGCCGAACAGGAATCCGAATATTTTCTGCAGGCATCCCAGATTATATTTGTTCTCCCTTTGGTATTGCAGTTCGCTGTCCAGACAGATGATCTGCTCCATTTGCAGGCGGGGGCAGATACGCGCATACTGAAGAAGCACTTGCGCCGCATCGCATTCAGGCTGGAGCACGGCCTGTATTTGGGGATCTTCTTTGCTGAGCTCTTCTTCCATCAAAAGACGGAGAGTGTCGGAAATGGAGGATTTCCCCGATACTGTGAGGACGGGCGGCCTGGAAAAACAAGGATCCGGGAAGGTTTCCCGGAGAACAGGGGAAGGGATCAGGCTGCTGCCTGCTCCTTCGATTAGCCGTTTGACAAGTAAACGCCTGTAGTATATGACTTCGCCCATCTTGGAAATAGCATATGCTTCTGTGAGAATCCGGCGTTCCGAAGGGGTAAGCATCAGGGCGTCCGCAAGCTGCCGGAGAACCTCCGGATCCCCCGGAATCCGTTCGCCGGTAAGCATCTTTTGGATATAGCTTCTTTCTACACCGCTGATTTTAGACAGGGATGCAATTTTTATATTAGATCTTGTAATACATTCCTGCAGTTTTTCCGAAAAAACGGACATGAACAGCCGCACCCCCTCTGAACTTTTTTATTTCTAAAAAGTATTTTGAACCAGCATATACCAAAGTATAGCATTTTTAAAGGAGGAATGGAACAGGTTTTTCAGAACTTTATACACGCAGAAAATAAGCAGAAAAAAGGATCTCTCAAGCGGGGAAAAACAGCTGCATGCGGAGGAAGGAAAAAAGCTGTCACAGACTTTGTCACAGTTTGCAATTTTCCGGAGAACCCCGTATACTAAAACTGCAGAAGAATATCTGTAGAGTTTTGAAATGGGGAGAATGCGGTATGCTGCTTACATTGATACAGGAATCCCGAATCAACGATCTGGCCCTTCCGGAAAAGGTAAGTGGCCGCTATTTTTTGGGAGAAGTCCCGGTGGAAGGAATAGACGGCAAGTGGATTTTGCGTTCTAACCGCCGTATCTCTTTGGATGCAGCGGAAGGATTCCCGGAAACAGTGGTTCTGGAAAACGGCGGGGTGTATCCCCTCATAGAGAAAGAGACGGGAAAAAAGCTCCTGCTTTTTGCAGAACCGGAAACGGATGACAGAAGAACGTTTACCAAATTCCTTCTTTCTTCCCCCTTTTCTATTTCTATAGGGCGGGATGGAGGAAACGATATTTGCTACCGCCTTCCGTATGTTTCGGGCAGCCATGCCAGGCTGGAGGGAAAGGATGGGAAAATCTTCCTGACGGATCTGGGAAGCGCCAACGGAACCTTTGTGAACGGAAACCGTATCCGCAGCTGTGAGGTGCGTCCGGGGGACACCATCCATATCAACGGCCTGAAAATTCTGCCGGGAAAAGGATTCCTCTCCATCAACAATCCGGACGGTTTGGTTACATGCAGCAAAAAGTTGTATCCTTTTGTGCCTGAACCGGTTCCGCCCCTTCCTCAGGAACAGGAAGAGGAGGCTTTGGAGCCTTCCGGCGTATTCTATCGCTCTCCCCGCTTTAAGAGGGATGTGGAAACTGCAAGGTTCACCATAGACGCCCCGCCGGCCCCGCCTTCGGGAGATACGACCCCCATGATGCTGGTTCTGGGCCCTTCCATGACCATGGGCATGGTGTCCCTATCCACAGGCTTTTTTACTTTATACAATGTTTTGGGTTCTGGAGGAAGCTTCATCAGCGCCATGCCCTCTTTGGTAATGTCCATAGGCATGCTTTTGGGCACGGTGATGTGGCCGATCCTCACGAAATCCTTTGAAAAAAAGAACCGCCGCAAAAAAGAAGAGCAGCGGCGCGGCAGATACCGGCAGTATCTGGCGGAAACCCGGAAGAAAATAGAAGAGGAAGGGTTCCGGCAGAGAAGAATCCTGGAAGAAAATATTGTTACTCTGGAAGATTGTATCGACCGCATCCGCAATTCCCGCCGGAATTTGTGGGAGAGGACATACCGCCACAACGATTTCCTTATGCTTCGCCTGGGAATCGGTTCCCTTCCTATTGACGCCGAATTCCGATTCCAGGAAGAAAAATTCACCTTGGAGGAAGACCCTCTCCAGAAGGAAATGTATGACCTTTGCCTGGGGCAGCATGAGGTTGCCTCCGTTCCCATTTCCCTTTCCCTGCGGGATACTCCCATCGTGGGCGTAACGGGCCAGCGTTCCGATACCGTTGCCTATGCCAGGGGGCTGGCGTTGGAAATCGCCGCCCTGCATAGCTACGATGAAGTGAAAATGGTGTTTATATATGGAGAAAAAGAGCGGGAAGAATGGGATTTCGCCAGATGGCTTCCCCATACCTGGGATGAGGCGGATAGCATGCATTATATGGTATCCTCCCCAGCGGAAGCCCGGGAAATTTCGGCTTCCCTGGAGCGCCGCTTTGCTGCCCGCTCCAATCCAGAAAACAGCCAGGATCCTCTTCCCTGGTATGTGGTCTTTGTTGCGGACAGAACTCTGGGAGGGCAGACGGAAATTGTTCGCCAGATCCTCTCGGAAAAGGAATGCAGAGGATTTTCTCTTATAGCCCTCTATGATGAGCTGCGGTTCCTTCCAAAGGAATGCGCCAAGGTTGTGGAGGTGCATGGGTCGGACGCTCTTCTCTATGACCAGGAAGATATTTACGGGCGCAGCCTGCCCTTTTCTCCCGATATATATATGAGAAATTCCTGCCGGGATCTGGCCGTAAAGCTGAGCAATACTTTCCTGCAGACGGCCTCCTCCAAAAGGGAACTGCCCACTATGCTCACGTTCCTCAATATGTTTGGCGTGGGAAAGGTGGAGCATCTCAATGTGCTGACCCGTTGGAAGGAACACGACCCAACCCGGTCTCTGGCTACGGAAGTAGGCGCCGGGGAGGACGGGAATCTTTTCACCTTGGATCTGCATGAGAAAATTCATGGCCCCCACGGCTTGGTGGCGGGCATGACAGGTTCCGGAAAGAGCGAGTTTATCATTACCTATATTCTTTCTTTGGCGGTGAATTACCATCCCAATGAAGTGGCCTTTATCCTGATCGACTATAAGGGCGGCGGCATGGCCAAGGCATTTGAGAAGCTGCCTCATACGGTGGGAATCATAACCAACCTGGATGGAGCCGCTGTGAACCGTTCTTTGATTTCCATTCAAAGCGAACTAAAGCGCAGGCAGGCGATTTTCCAGGATGTAAGCCGGAAAATACATGTAAGCAATATTGATATTTATAAATACCAGCAGCTGTATCGGGAAGGCACGGTAACGGAGCCTTTGCAGCACCTTTTCATTATATCCGATGAATTTGCAGAGCTGAAAACCCAGCAGCCCGATTTTATGCGGGAGCTGGTCAGCGCGGCCCGAATCGGCCGAAGCCTGGGCGTGCATCTGATTTTGGCTACCCAGAAGCCCAGCGGAGTTGTGGATGATCAGATCTGGAGCAACAGCCGTTTCCGCGTTTGCCTGAAGGTGCAGGAAAAGAGCGACAGTATGGATATGCTCAAACGGCCGGATGCGGCGGAGCTTACCCAGACAGGGCGCTTTTACCTGCAGGTAGGATATAACGAAATTTTTGAGCTGGGCCAGTCCGCATGGGCGGGAGCCCCCTATACCCCGGGAGAGCGCCCGGAAGAAGAAAAAGATCAGTCCGTGTCCGTGCTGGACGGCGTTGGAAACGTGATCCGGCAGGTGGCGCTGAAAAAGAAGCGGGGAAGCGCCAAGCAGTTGGATACCATTGTGCAGTATCTTGCTCAGATGGCTAAGGAAGAGGGCGTGAAGGTGCGGCCCATGTGGATGCCGCCTCTTGGAAAAGTTATCCTTCTGGAGGACCTCCTGCGCAGATACGGCAGCCGGTATGCACCTTCGGCTATGCGGGGCCTGGAACCGGTAATAGGCGAAGCGGATGATCCTGCCAACCAGCGCCAGTTCCCGCTGACGATTCCTATTTCCGCGGAAGGCAATGCTGTGATCTACGGAGCTGCAAGAGGTGGAAAAAGCACCTTTATTACCACCATGCTCTATGGGCTTTTGCAGGCCCACGATGCCCGCAGCCTGCATATATACCTTCTGGATTTCGGTTCGGAAACCCTTCGCGCCTTTGCAAAGGCGCCCCAGGTTGGTGATGTGCTTTTCTCTTACGACGGGGAGAAGCTGCAGAACCTTTTCAAAATGCTGGGTGAGGAACTGGAACGCAGAAAACGGCTTTGCGCCGAATTCGGCGGCGATCTGGAATCCTATAACCGTTCTTCCGGGAAAACACTTCCCTATGTGCTTACAGTGATCCAGAATTACGCAGGTTTCTGTGAATCCTATGAGGAATTGGAATCCAGAGCGGCTCTCTTATTCCGGGAAGGCTCCAAATATGGGATTCTCTTTGTGATTACAGCGCTGAATACCAACGCTGTTCGTTATAGAACCCTGCAGAATTTCAGCCAGATCTTTATGCTGCAGATGAACGACGATTCCGAATACAGCGGCGTTCTGGGTTCCACAGAAGGCGTTATTCCCGCTCACGGCAAGGGCAGGGGACTTGTGAAGCTGGATCGGGTATATGAATTCCAGACCGCATCGGTAGCGGAGGATCCCGTTCCTGCCATTCGTTCTTTCTGCGCGTCTCTCGCTGAGCAGGATAAGGGGCCCAGGGCTCCCCGTGTTCCCATTCTTCCGGAACGGGTCACGCCGGCCTTTGTGCAGGATGCCATAGACAGCGAAAACCTCCGGTATCCTGTGGGCGTGGTAAAAGATTCCCTTGCAATGGCCTATTTGTCCCTGAAGAGCAGGCCTATTCATTATGTGCTTTCCCAGTCTGGATGCCCGGACTTCATGCGGGCGCTGGCTCAGGTGGCTTCTTTGGGCGAAGGTGTGGAGATCACGGTTCTGGACGGCGATTCCTCTGCCGGGGTTTCCGGTTCCGTTAAGTATTGCAGCGGCGCAGAGGCTCTGAACCAGGCTGTAGTGGAGCTGTTTGGGGAACTTGTATATCGGCATAATACCGCTAAAGAGATACGGGAATCGGGAGGCACACCCCCAGTTTATACGCCCAGACTGTATATTGTAAACGGTGTCAACACCGTATTTGAGCAGCTTACGGAGGATTCCAAAGATAAACTCCATGTGTTGATGGAAAAATGCGAAGTTCCGTTGGGGGTATTTTTCATCCTTTCTGAGGCGGTTTCGGGCATTTCGGCGTTTTCTTTCCGGCCTTGGTTTAAAAAGCAGGCGGTATTTAATACAGCCGTCTGGATAGGCGAGGGAATCGCGGATCAATTCCAGCTGAAGGTAAGGCCGGATCGCCGTCTGTATGAAACCGCAGGAGAAGGTTTCGGATATTTGGTAGAAGACGGGAAAGCTTCCCTTATGAAGCTTTTGACGGTTGAGGAAGGAGGCCTGCAGGATGCGTGAGGGAGTCCGGGAAAAAATTCTTGCGGAACTTTTTGTTCCCGCTGTGGAAAAGAAATACGAAGTGCGGATCCCCCTGGATCTGCGGGTGCACGAGCTTTCGCTCCTTCTCTCCAAAATGCTGGAAGAGCTGGAGCCCGGAAGCTATATATCGGACGGAACCGCCGTGCTTTGCGACAGGCAGAGCGGAAGCATCTACAGCGGCGCCGTAACCCCCAGGGAAATTGGCTGGGAAAATGGGAAGCAGCTTCTGCTTTTTTAAGTAGTTTTTGAGTAGAAGGGCTGCAGGATTATACATACATATGGAAAAAAGGAGGGGAATACAGATGAGTCTGGATGCAGCAGAGCTGAGAAGGCAGGAACAGATGCTCCTGGCCTGTATGGAGAACCTGCAGGCGGCCGCTGCCAAAGCAGAGGCTTTAGGGGATGGAATCCGGCAGGCATGGTACTGCGCGGAAACTTCCTATCTTCTGCAGGCTGTGGATAAGGCCCTTTCCGAGTTATCTAAGGAAAAGCGGTTGGCGGAGTCCCTGGCAGAAGAAGTTTCCGATAAAGGGGCCCGCCTTCGTGTTCAGGCGGAAATCTTGGGAGAATCCTCCTTTTTGGAAAGCGGGGATGGATTGTTTTAGGCTCTATTTTGAGAAAATCACTTGGCGGGAAGGAGGATGATCGTTTGTGGCGGAACTAAAAATTCAGACGGGATGGGGAGCCGAGCTTTCGGCAGACGCCCAGGATTGCCTTCAGCTGATTCGGGAGGCCGCTTCCGTGCTGCGGTCGCTTAATCTGGATCCCGCTTTGGAGGCAGATCGAAATATACAGTCTTCTCTCCTAAAGCTTATGAAAAGCCTGGAGGAGACAGAAAACCGGGTGGATCGAATCAGCGCCTTTTTGGAATCCGGTCTGCGGACATATGAAAGCCTGGAGAGAGAATTGACAGAAGAAGCCCGCAAACTTGGATCCGGTGTTTTCCTTCCGGAGGTTACGGATTCTACATCCCATCTGCGGAGCTTATTTGAAGAAAACAGCAAAAACAGCAATAGATCTGAAGAAAAAGAAGAGGAGTGACCGGGTATGGAACTGCAATGCAGGATGAATATGGAGAGGGGAATTTTTTCCATCCTATTAAAACCGGGAGTAATGCTGGATTTTCAGAAACTTCCTATAACGGAGAATACTCCTGGGCTGGCTCCATGCCGGGTAGAGATTCGGGAGGAGCTCCGCTGTATGGATTATTATGTAGCGGGCTGCCGTTCCCTCCATGACGTCCTGAAAACACCTATGGAGAAAAACCAATTTTTGAATCTGGCGGAAATGCTGGTTACAGCCGGGATGACCCTGGAATCTGCGGGAGTTTCCCGATTTATTTCCACAGAACCTGCAACGGTTTTCCTCTCCCCAAAAGGTGCGCTTTTTTGCTATATTCCTATCGAAGGATATAAGGGAGGCGGGTTTGGCAATCTTTTCCGGCAGATGCTTACCCGCATTACTTTCCGGGATGGGGAAAATGAGGCGTATCTACAGCCCCTGCGGCAGTATGTGCAGAATCATACTGTGTTTTCCCTGCAGGAATGTATGGGCCTATTGCAGACTTTAAAAAATACAAAAAAGAGCAGCAACGGATATTATGAGCCGCAGGCGTCTGCTTCTCCCCAGGGGGCCGTGAAAGGCGGAACGGTTTTGATTTCCGATGCTGTCCAGCTTCGGAATCAGGCCGCTGCAGCAGTAGCGGATTATAAGATGGAAGAGGCTCGCAAAACGGAAGAGGCTCGCAAA
>CALWJA010000011.1 GCA_944380875.1 uncultured Clostridia bacterium | reverse complement strand
TCAGCCGTTGAGAACTTGTATAGCACTTATGCGCAGCCTGAGATACGTGTTTTCCAGCTCCATATAGGTTTTTCTGCTGCGGATAAGGGCTTCATTTCTGCGCCGCATCCGTATGTCGGTAAAAGGTATGCCGCGTATGTAGAGTTTTTCCATCCGGCGGTTTTGAAAATCCACACGGAGCCCCTGAAACCAAATGCAGAGAGCCAAAAGGATAAACGTATACCAATGCAGAGTCTTCATAAAATCATCTCCCTGAAAACGAAGTGGGTGGTCGTTTTTGTATTGTATTTGTCTGGCATGGGGGTATGGGGCATCCGCGCCCCATGGTTGAATGGAAAAGGCTAAATCTGCCGGAGAGACGGCACGATATAGATAGCAATAGTCCAGAAAAGCTCATAGAGCAGCAAGGCGCCGGGAGTAAGCTGGCTCACGGCGGAGCAGCATACAAGGAAGGCTGTGAGCACAAAGCCCAGAACAACCGCTACCGCCTGCAGCGCTGTACCCATGGAAATATTGCCTCTCTGGCGGATGCAGGCTACCACCATTCTGGCCATGGAGGTGAATTTTCCCTTTGTGGCCATTGTGGCTTCTCCCTGAGGATCCGGTTCCTGCAGCATATTGTAGTAGGGTTCTCCCAAACTGTTGGGCAGGATCCGGATGGATTCTTCGTCCAGCCCAAAGCGCTCCGCAAGAAGAGCGGGCGTCATATTGGGGTCGCAGGTGCGCACAAGAATGCATACCCCGTGGTCTTCCAGCCGCTGCAGCTCTTCCATAACCCGGCCGGAGGTTGTATACGTAATGAGGAACATGGCTACCAATTCCCCGCCGGAAGCCAGATAAATAAGGTTTCTGTCCCCGGTAAGATATTTTTTCTCATAATCCCTGGAAGGGGGCTCTATGCCGTGTTTTTCCAGCATTTCCCGGTTTCCTACCAAGGTCCGGCGGCCGTTTACCCAGCCCAGAATGCCCAAACCGTCCTCATAGAAAATGTTTTCCGCTTTGGGAAGAATTTTAGCCTGGCTGCGAATCACCTGGCCGAAAAGCTCGCTGAGAGATCCTCCCACAGCTTTGGTCAGGGCGGTGGCATCCAGAATGGCGCCGTCAATGCGCTGATCGCCGAAAGTGCGGATTCCGTTGAGAACCACCGTGGAGGGCGGGAAAATATCGCCGCTGTCCACCACTACGGCGTTGGTGTCGCTGAAAGTATCCAGAGCGGTGTAGCCTGTGAGAATAGAGCCGCAGCGTTTTCCCAGCTTGGTTACCCGGCTCAGAGGAAGCTGCACCGCCAGCAGGTTCATAACGGGAATCCAAACGCAGCAGCCCGCCGCAAAGGCCGTTATGGAACCGGCGAAATCATGGGTGAGATAAAAGGCTGCTCCTCCTAAGATCAGGGAGGAAAGGAAGCCTACCGGGGAAAGGGTCTGGGCGGTGGTATCCGCCGGATCCATATCCTCCGAATGACGCAGGAAATGATGCAGAAAAAGGACTTTTCTCTGATAAACGGCGGTTGGAACTCCCGGCACACAGTTTTGTGCCATCTGCATGGCCGTATTTACATCCTCTACGCATTTCACCCCGTATTTCGGGGAGTCATCCGTCAAAAACGCAAAATTGTGGCGCATGCGCCGGAGAAGCAAAAGTTTGCCTGCGGAGTTGAGAAACAGGCCCAGCGCCGCCAGAGAACAGAAGGTACCCAGGCTGTCCGATGCGGAAAGCTCCAGCCTGTCCGGGAAAAAGAGGAGCAGGATCCCCTGCAGAAGGGCCGCAGCCGTGCCCAGGGCAACGCCGCTGTCTCCGTTTGCTTTCAGGGTAAAAAGGCCTTTGAGACCATTTTTCATGGCTTTTCCGCAGAAAAGACAGGATATGAGAAGGAAAAAGACGCAGAGAGCTACCCGCAGCAGGGAGGGCATCCCGTTTCCAAAAAGGGATCCGGATATGCATTCCAGGAATATAACCACCAGGGCCATGAGCCCTGTAGCCAAAAGACGGATCACAACTGTGTGATGGGTTTTATTCAAATAGCTGCGAATGGCCGGGCCGTCTTCAGGAGAGGTGTAGTCCTCCAGAACGGGGATACTTTTCTGTTCCCTGGAAACTTTTTCAAAATCTTCCTCCGGGCGGTTTTCAGGCTCGTCCACTCCGGTCATGCGGAAAGATTCCTTTTTTGCTGCTTTTGCTTTCTTTTTGGCTTCTTTTTTACCAGCCCGGGAGGCTTTATCTTCTTCCTGCCCAGCGTTCCCCGTTCTTTTTCCGGCTCCGGGGGTCTTGGAACCGTGCATTCGCATTTGGGGAGAAGTGGGCATATCCTCTCGGGTGCGTGGATCAATGGGCTGAATAAAGGGGAAAAGTGCATCGGGAGGAACTCCCTTGGAGTCGCCCCCTGCTTCCTCTTTTCCTTTTTTGGAATTTTCAGGGATTTCCCGGTTTGCTTGGGAAGACTCCGCCGGTTCAGGGGAAATTTTGTCTTCTGTCTCTCCTGCTTCCGAAACCTCCTCTTTCTTTTCCACATTTTCGGAGGCATCGGTGGAAAATTCAATTTTCGCAGAGGAGGAAGTATTTTCCCCCAAAGGGGTTTCGGTTTTAGTTTCCGTATATGTATTCTCCGGGGCGGGATCAGAAGCGGGAGGGGGTTCCTCCTCTTTTCTTCTCTCTGCTCCGGTATTGCCTCCGGAGGGCAAAGGGTTTTCCCCTGTTGCTTCCGTCGGCGGCTGTATAGTATTTTCTATTGTTTCCCCTTCCTTTGAAGGGAGGGAATTTTTTTCCTTACTTTTTTTCGGTTCCGGATGGAGATACTCTTCCATTTCTTTCTGGAAAATGGCAGCAAGCTCCTCCGAATTCAGATCCACCGCATGTAAGAAAGAAGCGCCCTGGGAAGAACTTGTGTCCTGTTCAGAATAGGAAGAGTTTTCCTCCTTTTGGAAAGCTTCCTCGGGCTTCCTGGTTTCCAGCCGGAGGATTCTGGGAAGCAGGGGAGCTTCCGGCAGCCGTGGTTCTTCTATGGGCTGGGATACTTCTTCCGGTGTGGGAAGGGGCTGGGCGGGAGAAGGTTCTTTCACAGGAGTGTTTTCCGGAAGGGCTTCCTTCTCTTCCCCCAGGATCACCGAACCGGCTCCCGGCTGAGGCATAGCGGGCATTTCCGGTATAGACGCCGGGCTGCCTGCCGGCGAGGGTGCAGAAGGCACGGAAGGTTCGGAAGGCCTGGGCTGGATCTCGGGCCCGGAAGGCGCGGGAGTAATTTGCGGTTCTTCGGGAGAAGGCGGATTCGGAGCCGCGGGCGTTTCGGGCGCTATAGGCGCCGGGGCCTCTTCTTTTTTCTCCGTTTCCCCGGCTATCGGGGATTCTTCCTGCTCTTCCTGTGTGGAGGGCATGTTCCCTTCCGTGACCTTGGCTGTTTCCGAAGGCATTTCTTCCATCTCGGGGGAAACTTCGTAGACGGTTTGGAATGTATTCTGTTCCTCTGCCGTTTCCAAATTGTTTTCCGCCGTTATTGCGGGAACGGTTTCCGGGGTTTCAGGCAGATTTTCCCCAAAAGTTTTGGGTGCAGTTTCCGCAGTCTCCGCAGTTTTCGCAGCCTCCGTGGATTCCGATACGGTTTCCAACAGGGAAATTTCCCCGCTTTCCGGAATTTTATCCTGGGAAGGAACATGGATCTCTGCCGGTGTTTCTGCGGGTGCTTTTACCGGCAGATCCGTATTTTCAGTCAGGATATCATGGGCAGAGGAGACGGCGGGGCCGGCCAATTCCCCTGAAACTTCCTTTACAAGCTCAGGAGGGAATTCTTCCGGAGTAGGCAGCCGGTTTTCTTCGGCAGCCTGTTCCCGCAGGGACTTAGATGAAAATGAGAAAATTTCCTCCGGAGCCCGTTTCTGCTTTTCCTTTGGATGGATTCCATGCCCATGGCGGCGACCGGTGTGCTCTGCATGCTCTGTATGGCTCGTATGGCCATGGCCCATATGGTTCACCTGAGCAGCATGGGAGACCTCTCCGTCCAAGGGAGGCAGCGCCGTTTTTTCCCTTTCCTGCTTTTTGCCGCCGTTCTCCGGAGCAGAAAGGACGGAAGGGTTCTCTCCCTCCCCTTCCGTATATAAATAGGAAAAAGGGGAGTTAGTAGTGGATTGTATTTTGGGGAAAGCCATGGTCTCCTGATACTGCTGGCGGTATTCCTCGATGGATTTGAGTTTCAGCCCGTAATAGGGATCGCTGGTCTGGATGCTTTCTTCTTTTTCTTTTTTCCGGCGGCCAAACCAGCCGCGTTTTTCTTTCTTTTTCTCTTTTTTGCCTGCCTGCTCCAGATCACGGTTTTCCTCAGGCAGAGGATGAGAGGAACGGGAGGCTTTGCCTGCCCCCGTTTCCACTTTCATGGCGGGGGGCACAACAGGCTGGCGGGGGGAGGGCTCCCGGATAATGGCGGAGGTTTTTCCATGGGAGGGTTTCTCTTTCCCCTTTTCCTCCAGCTTATCTTCCCCCACATTTTGTTCCCCATGGGTATCCGTATCCTTGCCAGCGCCCTGCTGGACTTCCTCCCCTGATTTGGGAGCGGGAGAGGGCCGGTTCAGAGCATCTTCAAAAACGGCAGGGGGAATAAACCGGTTTTCCGGATTGAGGAATTCTCTCCGGGCCTGCACGTCCGCCAGGATCTCGTCTATGCTCAGTTCCAGGTCGTTTTCCTCCCCGGAAGTTTCTTTCCTGGATTGCTTCTCTATCTCCATAAGGCATCCTCCTTACCGTACACATTTTTAACGGCGCTCAAAACAGATCGTAACTTGAAAACTGAAATATGCCATACATCCGGCAAAACCAAATTCGGGGCTGTATGGATAGCAAATCCCGGCGGCAGGCGGTCGATTTCCTGCCGGGCATCGTATCAGCACTTTTTCCCGATAGCGGGGATCCCTGCTCTCTGGCGGGCGGCTTCGTAGCAAAGCACGCCGCAGGCTACGGATGCGTTGAGGGAATTGATTTTTCCCTTCATGGGCAGGGAGAGGACAAAATCACATTTTTCCTTTACAAGACGGCTTACACCGAACCCTTCCGATCCGATTACAAGGGCAATAGGGCCGCTAAGATCCACCGAGCACCAGTTTTCTCCGTCCATATCCGCGGCGTAAATCCACACGCCCCGTTTTTTCAGTTCCTCCATGGTGGAGGGAAGGTTGGAGACCCGGCAGACAGGCACATATTCCACAGCCCCTGCGGAAGTTTTCCCTACAGCCCAGCTCAGCCCCACCGAACGGCGGCTGGGAAGAATGACCCCGTGGGCGCCGGCGCATTCTGCTGTCCGCAGAATGGCGCCCAGATTATGAGGATCCTCCAGGCCGTCCGCAATGAGGAAAAAGGGCGGCTCTCCTCTTTCTTCCGCCAGGCGGAAAAGATCTTCCAGGGATGCGTATTCTTTCACGGCAGCCAGCGCCACCACTCCCTGATGGGCGGCTCCCGCGCTTAAGGAATCCAGTTTTCTTAAATCGGTTTCCTTTACTACAGCCCCCGCCTCCTTGGCTTTTTTAGCCAAAGACGCCAGGGAACCCTTAAGAGATCCTTTCCCCACATACAGGGTGTCGATAGGCCTGCCGCTGCGAAGAGCCTCTCCTACAGCGTTGCGGCCGATGAGCACATCGTTGTGGGGTTCCCGGCGGTTTTCCGAAGTTCTATTCCGTTCCCGGCTTTCTGTATGCGCAGCCGGGCCGGCTTCTGTTTTAGTATGTGCTTTGTATCCCGTATTAAAAGGCCGTTTCTTTTGTCCGTCCATGGTAATATCCTCCATATTGGTTTAAAAGCCCTGTTTATGTGTTTATGCCTCCTTTGGAAGGCGGCTGGGCTTTTCGGTATTGCTGCTGTAGAGCGTTTCTTTTTTTCCACATTTTTTTCAACTATTTTGCAGCAGTCGGTTGAAATTTCTATTTTGAAGAGAAATTTTTCCCAGCGGCATGGGTTTTTCAAAAGGTGCAATTTTTTCAACGGTTTCGACAGCAACAGTGGAAAACTCTACGATTATACCGAACGCTGATATAACAGTATACCATATTTTTATCAAAAAAAAGGGGAAAATGACGAAGGAAAAGAAAAAAATTGCCATTAACAGAATTTTCCATATTTTTTGCTGGAAAGGAGGGGTTTCTGAAAGAAATAAATAGCATAAAAAGAAAAATAAGGACACGAAAACCGGCAACAATCGAGTGAAAACAAAAAATACAGAACCATTTTCCAAAAGAAATCCATTCCTCTTTGTATAATGCGTAATTGGAAATAGATATAAAAGGGATTACAGGCCCATTATACGGTTTGTAATGGGAGCGTTAACATAATCTGTGTGGATAAGTTTGAACCGTATGTGGAAAACTCGGTGGAAAGTGTGAAAAACTCCCTTTAGGCCTGGTTGTCCTCTAAAAATGCCATGTGGAATGGCTTGTTAAAACTTTCGTTATGTAAACGGCAGGTAAAAAAAAGTTCAAAACTCTTCGTAAAAAATCCCATGGGAAAAAGACAAAGAACACGAATGGATGTTTGGAAATTCCCCATAAAACGGGAAGCAGATCTAAAAGAAAGAAATTTACAGAAAGTTTTGAGGAAAATCCGGAAAAGTTTTGCACATGCCGGTGGAAAAAGAAAGGCAATAGACCTCTTTGGGAAAGAGGAATGGCAATTTGCCCCGGAATATGATACAATACTGCCTGGGTGTGGCCTTCCGAAACTCTATACATATTTTGCATAAAAGAAATAATATTCCCTCCCCTGAAGTTTTCCACCATGGATATTAGCCGGATGGAACCCCCATACAAAGGGGATAGAATTTGCAGAAACCCCGTATATAGTGATTTAATCTGTTTTAGAATCAAATTGAGACGATTTGGAAAGAAAAAAGAGTTTTTTTGTTTTTAGGAAATCCATATTTTACCCGAAAAATCCGCGCCCCATGCGGGTTTGGGAAGTTTTCCACAATCCACCTGTTGAAACTGTGAAAAAGTGCAGGGAAACCAACCGGCAAGGCACAAAAGGAAGAATTTTATTGCAATTTTAGAAAAATAGCAGAAGAAAAGAAGAATGTAGGCGCAAAAGCGGCTCTCACATCTGGAGAAGGCAGTTCCCATGGAGCCGATCCGTATGTGTACATTTTAGATAGAAGGAACCTATAGAAAAATGCAAGGAAATAAAGGAGGCGTTTCCATTGAAGGAAGATATCTGCAGTATCCCGATTAATGAACTTTTTGAGCCCAAAACCGGCTGCCCTCTGTGCCGTATGGATAAAATGCTGGAGGACAGGCTTGCGGAATATATTACCGGGGCGGCCATGATGGAGCCGGATGTGCGCATAGAAACAAACCGGCTGGGGTTCTGTTCCCGCCATTTTGATAAAATAACCGCCGTGGGCAGCCGTCTTTCCGTAGCTCTGATTTTGGAAAGCCACTTAAAGGAGCTGGAAGACCGGGCTTTTGAGGGGACGGAAACGAAAAAGAAGCTGTTTTCCAGTCCTTCCAAAGAAGCAGGGCCGGGAGAAACCTGCTTTATCTGCGAAAATATGGAGAAAAACCGGAACCATCTGGTGGAAAGCCTTCTGCACCTGTGGCTGAAAGAACCGGAGTTCCGCGCGCTGTATAAGGAACAGGAATGTTTATGCCTTCCCCACAGCCGCCTGCTTTTAAAGGCTGCCTCCGCCATGAACCGAAAGGACATGGAGGAATTTATTGCGGATACGAAATCCCTTTCCATGGAATATCTGAAGCAGGTGGGAAAGGATATTACCCACTTCTGCAGGATGTTTGATTACCGGAACAAAAATGCGGATTGGGGAAATTCCAAAGACGCCATCGAGCGGTCCATTGCCTGGTTAACCGGTCGTATGACGCCTCCGGACGAAAAGCCCCCCATGGGCGGAGCAGGCCGGTGATGGGGCAGAGTCTCCGGCAGTCTCCGGAATCTTTACCCTCTGCGTCGTTTCTTTCCTCCTTTGATCTTTCCGCAACATTGGAATGCGGCCAGTGTTTCCGTTGGGAAGCGCTACCCGGAGGGGATTACCGTTTTGCCGCCGGGAACCGGTATGGAAATGCGGGGCCTTCCTCTCTTTCCAGTTTGTGGCAGGATGCGGGCTGGCGGGCGTATTTTGATCTGGAAAGGGACTACGACGCCATCCGGCGGGAACTTTCCGCTTTGGATCCTACTCTGGCAAAGGCGGCTGCTTTTGCGCCAGGAATCCGTATCCTGAATCAGGATCCCTGGGAGGCGCTGTGCTGTTTTATTCTTTCTCAAAACAACAATATTCCCCGGATTAAGGGAATTGTGGAAAGACTCTGCGAAGGGTTCGGAGAACCTTCGGAGGAAGGGTTCGGCTTTCCGGAGCCGGAAAAACTGGCTTCTCTCTCTCCCCAGGATCTTTCCCCCCTGCGCTGCGGATTCCGGGCCCGGTACCTCATTGATGCGGCCCGGCGGGTAGCCCGGAAAGAAGAGGGGCTTGTTCTGGAGGAGCTGCGGGCAATACCTTTGGAGGAAGCCCGGGAAGCGCTTATGAAAATTGTGGGTGTGGGCTGCAAGGTGGCGGACTGCACCCTCCTTTATGGTCTCCACCGGCTGGAGGCCTTCCCTATGGACGTTTGGATGAAACGGGCCATGGAGACGCTGTTTCCCGGGAAAACACCGGGTTTTTTCGGCCCCTATGGGGGAATAGCGCAGCAGTATATTTTTCATTACAGCCGGAACCACCCGGAAGAGTTCCGCTGAAAAAGCGGAGGCCGGGGCCGGTTTATTTTCCTGCATGGAAGGAGAACGTTCAAAAGTGCTGATTCTGGCGGTTATGTGTGTAGGTATGTTTCTGGGATATGTTTGGGTATACCGCCTTCCGTCCCGGGTTCATAAAGG
>CALWJA010000010.1 GCA_944380875.1 uncultured Clostridia bacterium | reverse complement strand
ATTTCAATCCACCCACCCCGTGTGGGGTGGGACGCCCTATATCCACATCTTTGCAAGACGCATTTAATCTTTCAATCCACCCACCCCGAGAGGGGTGGGACAAAAGCGCATTGCCGGAGGATTATCCGGGTCATCATTTCAATCCACCCACCCCGTGTGGGGTGGGACCACCTACAGCAACGGCGCGGCCATCAAGTGGGCATTTCAATCCACCCACCCCGTGTGGGGTGGGACAGCACAAGTGCATAAAAACGTCTTGCGCACTTATGCAAAATGTATATTTTTCTATAAAGCGAATCAAGAATCCATGCACCAGAAAGCGCGGATTGTATGAAACAGAACAGATTTTGCTAATTTTCTGGTGCGAACCTTTTGGCTTTTTTATGAGCACTTCCTCTTCGCACTTTCAAATCAGCAATACCCCTTCTGGTTCATAAGAGGGTTTCGCACCAAAATGTTCCACCTTCGTCTGATAATGGGTTCCCAGATAGTAAAAGCGCAAACTATCCTTTTCTGCATCCATAATGGACAACAGCGTATGCTGTAACTGTCTGCACTGCGCCGCATCCAATACACACTCAAAAACGGAATTTTGGACACGTTGCCCGTAGTTTACACACTGTTTCGCTATTTTACGCAGTCGCTTTCTCCCGGCGGCATCCTCTGTATTCACATCATAGGTAATCAAAACCAGCATGGATTCACCTCATTTCCACAGAAAAGAAGGGTACTCGTCCAGATCTTCCCGCAAATAGCGCGCAAGCAGCAGCGCCTGTATATAGGGCACTAAACCCCAGGGAATCTTTTCTTCCAAAAATGGGTGGGAAATGGTTTCCTGTTTTCGCTCCTGCCAGCTTTTTAAAAATTTTCTGCGGCCTTGCTCCGAAAATTGTACAGCTCCGCTTTCTGATTGGGAAAAATCACCCTTGGTTACAATCCGATTGTTTACCAGAGTCAAAACAAACCGGTCAGCGAAACAGGGACGTAATTCTTCCATCAAATCCAGTGCCAGCGAACTCCTTCCGGGCCGGTCACGGTGTAAAAATCCCACATAAGCGTCTAATCCCACACTTTCCAATGCCGAGGCGCATTCATTGCTTAGAAGATTATAGGCAAAAGAGAGCATCGCATTGATAGCATCCAGCGGCGGCCGGCGGTTGCGGCCATGAAAATAGAAATATTCCTTTTCCCGCAGGATCATGTCGTCGAACACACTGAAATAGGCAGTCGCACCGGCGCCTTCCAGCCCCCGCAGTGCTTCCAGATCGGTTTCCTGCAATACGTTTGGCAAAAGCTTTTGTATCGTTTCAGATGCGGATTGAAAGCTTTCTTCGTCAATACGGAGTTTGTGATCCCGGCGAGTCCGTTCAATACTCCATCGGGCATTATACAGCTTTCCGAAAATCATATTTCTGGAGATCCGGCAGCTCACTTTCCTATCGTCTGCCGCCCGGTATTGGGCACGGCGAAGCAGCACATTTCCATTGGAAACACCGGAGGTTCTGGCCAGAAATCGCCCGCGGGGCGTGCAAAAACTGAGGCCTACTTCTCTCTGTGCGCAAGCGCCCATCAGTGCCGGGGAGGCTCCTGCATAGGAGAAAGACACGATCCCGGAAAGATTGTGCAGCGGAAACCGCCCGATTTCTTCTTTTTCCCGATTCACCACCACATTTTCCCCGTCCAGGGTAAGATAGGCGTTTTCGGTGGTAACAAACAGGGTGTTGAGTAAATGCCTCATGGCTGTTCCTCCAAATGTTCCCGCAAATATTTTCCAACCGATTTCTTTTTCATCAGCTTTGGCAGACACAGCTCTTTCAGCGAACAGGCATTGCAGGATTTGTTGGGCCGCACCTTTGGCGTATAGCCGCGCTGATATAGCTGGCGCATCTCTTCTGCTGCGTTTTTGACTTCCTGGCGAAGCTCTTCGCTAAAAAGCACTTTCTCCCGGCGGCGTATTTCTCCGTAATAAAGTGCCCCTTCCGGGATGTCACAGCAGAGCATCTCTTCCAAACACATGGCTTGGGCGCAAAGCTGTAAATGGTTTGCATGGTCCGTTCGAGGGGAACCCCGCTTATATTCGACGGGATAAGGCTGGTATTTTCCTTCCATCCCGGAAAGAGGGACCCCATTTTCGCATCTTTTAAATTCCACCACATCGCAGGAACCGGAAAGACCAAGTGTTGCAGAAAACACACGCATGTCTCGAGTCATCAGCAATTCTCCCCGGCGTTCCCGCTGGGAAGCATCGTGGGCTCGTTGATGGAGAAGTTCCCCTTCCACCGTTCGAAGATTTTCCGCCCATTGCTGTTCCAGATGAATCAAAGCCCACTGGCGGCGGCAAAATTGAAAATGCTGTAATCCGGAAATTTGGAGGAAATCTTCTTCTTTATACGCCATTGAGGATCTCCGGCTCCAATCCCTCCAGCGGTTCCAGCGTGACCACATAGTCAGAAAAGCTTTCGGGAAGCTGGCTGGGGTCTTTTAGAGTTACGGTAAGGGAGCGGTGCACTTTTGCCGAAGAATATTGGCCGTCTTTGCAGTTGTGTTCCCACCAATATAGGCGTGCTACTTCCATGGAACCATCCGGCCGGGCAGAGGAAGCGTCGTTGACAAACAGAGTTCGTAAACATTCCTTGACGATCTGGGCGTCTTCATAACGGAAGCCCGTTTTTTCCGCTAATTGCACATTGATGGAGCCTTTGACCAGATACACGCCAAAGCGGACAAAATGCTTCATTCCCATGGTGTCCGAAGTGCGCTTTCCGCCTTTTTCGCTCTTTTCCCCGTTGACACTTTTGGTGATCTGCAACGATTCGATTTCTACCGGAGAAATACTCACGGCCTGATGAATGGATACCGGTCCTCTTACTCCTACCGATACACCTCCGGCATCTTTAAACGCAAATACCTGCCCAAAAGTTCTGACATCCAGCCAGGTCTTGCAGGCGGTCTGGGCATAGATATCCCGGTTTTTTTCTCCCTTTAGCACAGAAGAAGCGCGTTCGCTCAAGCTGCCGAAGCCGTCGTCGCAGCGGTCCTCAGACTGCACAAATACGGGCTGCCCCAAGTCCTGCATCCGGTTGCGGATCTTTCGTTTGATGCACACATCGGACATTTCCCCAAATCCGTTATAATCCGTCCGGGGGCGGTTACCGTTGAGGGGATCGCCGTTGGCGTTGGCCCGATTCACACAGATGAGGGCTGCAAAGTCGATTTTATTCTTCAGAGCTGTCATTTTCCTTCTCCTCCATATCGTCGTGATTTTTAGCGGTATATAAAGCGTTTCGCTGCAAATAGTAACCCATCAGATAGGTTTCCCGCAGAGGCTGATTCCACTGTTCTTCCGGAAACAGGCCGATATTTTCCATAATTTCTCCCAGCAGTTTTTTGTAGAACATGCGGCTTCCAGGCTTTAAGCGGGGAAAATAGGCCCGTTCCAGCTGGCTTTCAATGGTGTTGGCGGCATAAAGGGGACGCTGGCAGAAAACAGACTGCAGCCGGATGGCATTGGGTTCCCGGTTTTCATCGCTTCCGTATGTATCCCGCTCTATTTTTTCCAATACAGCCAGCAGCCTGCCAAACTGATAGCTGCGGTCTTTTTTTTCGGGTTCCAGAGTCATTTTCCATTCCTCCTTTTCTCTATCTAAATGATATTTTCGAATCACAGTGCAGGCTGTGCTCAATATGGTTTCTCTTACATTTTTATCGTAGCCGAGAGGGGAAGAGGCCCGATGAAAGAGAGCCTGCATGATATCTGCGGGAAATCTTCCTCCATCAACACGGCAGGCAATGAGCCGTTGCATCTGCTGGCGCATGACACGGTCATCTGTTTTCATGCTCATTTTACCTTTTTCTTCCCGCTGGGTTCCAAACGCACAGTTTACGATCTGCCACAGGGGAGGGGACTGGATCCCGTAAAAAGAGGTTCGACAGCAGCAGGTGTTTTCCCAGTCATAAAGCCGCTGGAAAAATTCTAAGCCTTGCAGTTCATTATAATACGTGAGGGATAGCCGCCCGCTGGTGGCCGCGTCGAATACCGCAATAATTACGCTTTCGTTTTTAGGCATTTGATATTGATAGCCATCCAGTATTTTTTTCAGTTGATCCCGATAATCTGTGGGCTCCCATACAGGTTTTGCAAACCTAGCAAAAGGCCCGGTTACATGAACGACCTTCCTGCCTTGGGGATTCCAGCACAAAAAAGTGCGCCCGCCAAAGATAACGCCCTGCTCTGCCGCCAGCCACCGCAGGGCGTTATGGGCCTTTTGGGAAGCTTCATAACTGATTCCCAGCGCCTGTTCTTCACTGGTAAAGCGGCCCCGATACGTAAAACCGCTGGTATCATTGGAAGAGATCAGCTTGGCATTGCCGCTGATCGGAATAATTCCTTTAGGATGCTGCTGCGCTCTTCTGGATTCTTCTCCGCTTATCATGCAAATACATGTTGGGTCCGCGCTATGCTCGTTTCGGTAAAAGCGGATAAAGGAATCAAACAGGGAAGGATCCTCCCAGCAGGCGTCAGGGGCTCCATCCTCCAACCCTATCACACGCCACCGAACCAGCCGTTTCCCATCCTTTTTTTCATCTTCCAGCCCGCCCTGGGAGTTTAGTTTTATCAATCCGCAGCGCTCCAAATCGGATAGAATGGTGCCGCCCTGCACATAGGCCAGAATAGGGAGAAGCTTTGGGTGGCTCTCTTTTGAATGGGCCCATTTTTCCAATTGGGTCACATAATCGGTATGCTTCTCCTCATTATACTCTGCCAAATAACAAAGCTGGTCGCATAGGGGATGGGCACAGATCCCGCTGGTGCGCCCAGAAGAACTTTCCGTTACCGGGATGATGATCTTTGCTGCGTCTTTTTCCACAGCGCTGGCATTGCGAAATTCCCCTTTCTCATTGATGACGATTTCCAGATCCGCTCGGGTAATCATATGGGAAATAGGGGCCAGAGGATGATCTTTCGTCTGATTTTGGAGGCAGTCGTAGGTCTCCACAGCTCTTTGCATCAGTCCCATGTTGATACCTCCTCAAACTCCGACAGGCCGCTGAAATTCTCCAACGTTTCTCCAAAAGATTTCATTTCCATAGGGCGCAGAAACTTATGCAGAGGGCATTCTTCCGGCCGTGGAAAGGTGATGATGCCCTTTTCCATCACGGGGTACCAGAAGTTGGCTGTCATGGAATGGGCGGTTTCTTTGGAATAGGCTTCGTCCGCATAGGTAAGACCGTGATACATAAGGCCCAACGCCAGACTGGGGGTGCTGTCATAAGCGCCGGCCCCTTCTCCAAACACACAGGGTTCCACATATCCCTGACATTCCCGGGCGCCGAGGAAAATATCCCGCCGCCCGCCTTTCCGGATCATCTTTTTTGCGATTTCATGATGCTTGTTCTCATTGCGGTCCTTTGCCAGTTCCGGCCGGTTCTCGTTCCACTCAAAGTGAGCCTGCACCTGATACCGGCAATCCTTGAGATACGTGTAGTAGGCAAGGTCGTTTCCGCCATGGTATTTGATGGGGCGGATTCCTTTGACCTCCATTTGGATGGGATTCATAATGCGCACCTTGTCAATATACCAAATCAGCGTGGGTTTCCAGTATACAGACATCAATATTCCCTTGAGCGCTTCATAGGTGGGAACCTGATAGGAGCATTTTTCTCCGCCTATGCGCATAACGGGGTCGGAAAACAATCCATAATTGCCGGTTACTTGAAACTCCACAATATTGGGATACTTGGTATTTTTCATTTCACACCTCCAAAAATTCCGGTTTTCCTTTTAAAGAAAGTCCAATCTGCGGGTCATAGGCTTCAGGGAGCAGGACCCAGACGCCGTTAATATTACGCAGCGCATGGCTGAAAAGCTGCTTCTGATATGCATATAGCGGGATGGTATAGGGCCGCGCCCGCTGGCTCCAGTCTTTCAGCCAAGGAATAGAAATGCTGGATTGGGCCGCCAGTTCCGAAATGAACGCTTCCCCTTCTCCATAGGGAGCCACCACATCTATTGTATCTTCATCGAATACATGAAAAAGGCTGCCGGCCGTTTGGAAGGATTGGGCAAGGGCATATTTTCCGTAAAAATCGCATTCGGCTGTATAGTGTCGTGTGTTGCCGCTCAACAGAGAAAACAGCGTGTTCCTCCCTTTGCATACCATATAATCCTGCAATCTCTCTTCCATATTGGAGTAGAGCTTTCGGTAATACCACAGGATGGATGCATCAGACGATAGATCGTTATGAAAGCGTTCAGGCTTTTTTTGAAACTCTTCCAACAGCGCGGTAGTAACGGTTTTAGCCCGCTGGATCTCCTGTAATTTTCCTAAGTTTTCATCCAGGCACTGCACAATATATACCGGAGCTGGCGTTTTCTCTTCTCCGTTGCGGTTGCACCGTCCGGCCGCCTGCACGATGCTGTCCATCCCAGCGGAAAAACGGATCACACGCTGGAAAGAAATGTCCACTCCGGCTTCGATGACCTGCGTGGCGACACAAACTACTTTTTCTTCTGGATTCCGTAAAGCCTGATAGATCTCTTCCAACGTCTTCTTGCGATGAGCCATACACATGGAAGCCGAGAGATGAAAACACTTTGCTATTGTTTCGGAAAGGGCTTGATATAAAAATTCGGCCTCGTTCTTTTTGTTGCAAATCACCAGTATATTGGCAGACCCAGAAAGGACTTTAAGGACCAGCTCCGGAATTTCTTCTAACCGCATTCTGCCGGCATCTTTGATGAAAGTACGCTCAAAAGGTTCCCATAGCTTTGCGTCAAAGGGCACTACATCCACGGGAGACTTCACCAGCGGATGATTTGCCTGTTCCAAACAGGGCTGGGTGGCAGAACATAATAAAAAGGTGGTATGACAGACCTCCGATAAAAAATTCACCGCAAGATTAAACAGAGTGAGCATATGGTTTGGGATGGTCTGCACTTCGTCGATAACGACCACTGCATCGCAGAGAGCCTGAAATCGACGGACAGAGGTGGTTTTTCCTGAAAATAGGGTGTTCAGCAGTTGTACCATGGTGGTGAGGATAACAGGAACGTGCCAGCTATCCACAGCCAGTTCCCGCATATCCAGAGATTCTCCAGTTTCCGCTGTTTGAATCACATTGGAATGATGTTCCAACACAATGCTGTCGTCGTCCATATATTCCCGAATCACCTTGGCATTCTGCTCTAAAATCGCCAGCAGAGGCGTAACAAAGAGAATCCGCTTTTTTCCCCATTTTGCGGCATGGGCCAAGGCATACCGCAAAGAACTCAAGGTTTTTCCACCGCCGGTGGGAACATGCAGGCGATAAACGCCGCCCGGTTTTTCCGCAAAACAGCGGCACCGATGGGAGATTTCCGTCCTTGCCAGTTGCAGCGGGGTGTTTTGGGGGAAGGCAGCCAGTTTGTCCTCCACGCGACGGAGATATTTTTCCCAAAACATCTTCCAATCATGGGGTTCTAAGGGCTTAACGATCCGATTCATAAAAGCGGCGGTATCCCGACGATCCCCTTCTATCACAGCGGAAGATAAAAGCCTAGCAAGCAAACCAATATAAAAGGAAAACTCCTTCCCGGTTTCATCCTTATTTTTCAAGGAAATTGCCATTACCTTTTCAAACAGAGCAGAAAGCTCTCCGTTCGCCTGTTTAAATCGTTCCTCGATTTCTTCCCAATCGGCGCAGCAAGTGAGGAAATTCCGGCAGCTTTCCTGATACTGTATTTTTTCTTTTTGCATACGGTGCAGGAATCCGGAATTTCCTTCAAGATCCACGCAGTCAAAAAGCCCATGGTGGGCAGCAGCTGCATATGCCAGAAGTTCCGCTGTTACATCTTCCAATCGTTCCGAAGTTTCTCCGTGGAAGTGCTCGAGAATCATGCGGCATCCGGCGAAAGTATGATTCACACTTCCGCGTTTCCCGCCATCCTTGATATATACTTGAAATTCCTCTTTACATTTTCCGGCATCATGCAGCAGCCCGGCCAGATAGCCCGCCTGTGAAAGATTAGCTGATTCCAGGCATTTTTCGGCAAATTTTGCCGTGTTGCGGCAATGTTCCGCCACAGTTTGCTCTTGTATTTCTCCGTTAGCCAGTGTTTGGCTATGCGCGATATACTTTTTCATCTTTAAACCTTTCGCAACAATATATTTTCTGCAGGCGGTATTCAGCGCTGCTCATAGAAAAAGGAAAAAGACCAAAGTTTTAAATTCTTAGATGGACCTAATACTATCCATCCGATTGTTTAGATCTTTGGAAACTGTTTCGAGTCCTGAAATATCCAGCATCCCCATATCTACATGAACCATAGGATGAATTTTTTTATTGCTTTACTAATATTTATAAAAGCATTAAAAATAGTATATATGATTTATCGGAATAAAGCAATAAAATTATTTATAATTTGGAAATTTTTATAATAATTATATGGCTTTATTTTCGATCGTCTTCTTAGATAAGAAGAGAGCCCCCACACGTTGATTGCGTGTCGAGGCTCTCGCCTGTATTGCGTGTTTCAAAATAGATACTCATTTCAACGGGAGCAGTGAGGTAAAATAAAAAACTGAGTCCGGAACGCGATTTGCGCTTCTTTATTTGAATAAGCTAAGATTTAAATGTCAATATTTTGCTCTTATGAAGGCACAGCATCCCATATTAGTATCTAACGTGAAACCGCAAGATTGATAGAAAGAAATTGTCTTTGGAGTGTCGTCGGTTATCAATACAGTTTGGTAAACTGATGAATAGCGGCCGAGAACTTCAAGTAACAAACTTTTTCCGATCCCTCTTCGCTGATATGCAGGATGAACTAAAATATCCTGAATATATAGAATAGATGCGCCATCTCCAACAACGCGAATGATTCCGATTAATTTATCATCTTCAAAAGAACCTAATACAAGTAAAGAATTTTCAAAAGCGGTCTTTAACATATCTACTTTTTCAGTATATGCTATCCAGCCAACGCTTTTATATAAATTTAAAACTTCTGGAAGATTAAAAGTAGTATATTCTTTTATTTCCATAATGGCCTCCTAAATTTAAAATAAGCAACTAGGATTTAACATGACGCAACCTCATTTTATCACTTCCCAATATATTGTCTTTCTTTTAAATTATAGGATATATATATTTCTTTTATATTGTTTATACGAAAATTTAAATTGCTTCATAACTGTCTTTTTGTTCCCGGCGCTCGGGTTCAAGCTGATCGCAAAAAATAAAGCAGCTACACGAAAATGTAGCTGCTTTATTTGGCAAATGACCCTAATTGTGATACAAGTGAACCCCCTTTTGACGTTAGGGGGTTCACTTGGCGCAAAGGGGGTTCACTGCAAAAAGATTCGCTTGTGACAGAACACACCGCCTGCGGTGAACAA
>CALWJA010000009.1 GCA_944380875.1 uncultured Clostridia bacterium | reverse complement strand
GGTCCAATTTTTGTTCCTGGATCTTTTTCTTAAATGATGTCGGCGCGATAATCGTAATGCCTCTCTCGCCACGCTTCACATGACGTTCGAACTGTTTTTTCCATCGCTCATATCCGGCTACCAATGTGGCCTCTGGCTTCTGCATATAAATCAGCATGGTGTTATTGAGCGAATAGCGCGGAAAACGGGACATAACCGAAAGATATTGCCAGTATTTATCACTCTCAAACAAGTCCCTGATTCCACTCTCAATCCCCTCTGTAATTTCCCGCAGCCGTTCACGATTCGTGGGCTTCTGATCTAACATTCTACGTCGCCTCCCTTTGAATTTTGAAATAAATAAAAAGCAGCCCTGCTTGATACATGACTGCTTTAAAGATTTACTTTATTATTCGATATTTATCTTTTTCTTGACAAACCCTTTCTGCTTGAATCAATTTTCTCATAACATTGGAGATCGTGGTCTTTGATAAGTTAGTCTCTTTTACAATCTCACTAAATGTTGCACTTTCAACTGATGACAAATGGGCAAGAACTTTCTTATCAAATTCATTAAACATGGTGTCCCTGCAATATTGATCTAATTTATTAATATATGTTTTCTTGTCTTTTTCATTAGATGTTACAATTTTATTTACTAAATTATATACCTCCTTTAACTCCTCATAAATTGTTCTATTAACGGATTCCGGTTCTGCATTATGTACCAAAGCATTTCTATACCGCCTAAAATCATCAATTTTAGAGTAGACACTTCGAGTTATTATTTCATTACTCAAAAGAATGTCTAATGCTTGAAAAATAGGCAAATGAGCTTTTTGAAACCGGTAATTATTATTCTTTCCAAGCAAATTAGAAGCGTATTCTGTGATGCAAGCCTCCAATCGATTATAATACCCTAAAAATGACCTGAAAGAGTCCAAAGATTGTTCACCCGCATAAGCTTTATCTATTTCACCCTTTTCAACTGTTCCCTTCTGTTCAAACGCTTTTGGATTACATACTGTCCATATAAAAAGTGTTATTGAGACAATAGCAATAATTCCCATTATACTGGTATCTACAATAAATACAGAAAAAAGTTTTTGAGAAAGTTCCTTATAAAAATTTATTATGAAAAAGCATAAAAAAATAGTAACAACGCTATTAATTGAAATTTGTGTAATATAGAGAAAATACTCTCCCTGCATTTCTGGCACATAATCGGCCACCGTCTCATCATCTAATCTCTCAAGTTGAGAATCTGCTATAGTATATGCAGCCAAAACAAGCCCTAATAGCGCAGCGGTTACCTGTGCCAAAGATGACATATAATACAAAATTTGATTCTCATTTATATGAATAACTTGAGGTACAATAATCGCACCTATCGTAGAACAAAATATAATTAGTCCCTGTATCCTCCATTTAAAAAAACGAAGTGGACTTATAGAATTAACTACTTTTTGATGATTTTCTTTCATGTTCTTCCCCACCCAGATAACAAATTTCTGTATTTAATATACCATAGTGATAATAAAATGAATAGATGGCATAATGTAAGATCTCACATAATATGAAGAACCTCTTATTCCTGCTTTCTACCTACCTTTTATCTAAATATCACTTCAAATTCAATTTATTCCGTCTGGGCGGAGTGTATCCAGCCTCCTTCGCCCTCCGGCTGGCCGCCTGCCGGCGCTCTTCACTGTACGGCTCTCGAATGGAAACGCAGCGCTTCGGCACAACAAAACAATGTTCTTCTTTCTGCTGTACCTGTTTCGGATATTTCTCTGTCAGCCGTTTTAGCTTTTCCAAGAGTTTTGGATCATGGGTATAGACATCCGCCGTCTGCTCCGCCTGATTATAGAGAATCACTGTTTCCTGCTCATATTTCGATAAAGGCGTTATCTGCTTTCCCTCTGTCATGATCCCTTCCCTCCCTCAAATTCCAGTTTAAAGTCCACGTATTTCCCGCCGGTATCCTCCAAAACCACTACCGCGTCATAGGTTTTCCCGGTCTTTTCTGAATAACAGCCTGTGAGCTTCACTCTCCCGTCCTTAAGAAGTGCCGAGACAATGGCTTTAGTCGGCTGTTTCTTTTTCGACACCCACCATTTATTGTTCTTCCATATGGCAAATCCACAGTCCCGGTTTTGGCACAAAAAACCTTTCTGCACTTCCACAACGGTATTTCCGCACCTGGGACAAATTCCAACGCTCTCTTTGGGAGCCGCAAACAAAAATTCTGTTCCTTTTGCTACTTCATAAGTCTGTATCAGTTCCCGCAGCATAGCTGCAATCTCATTCATAAAGCGCTCCGCCTCATATTCCCCACGTTCAATCTCCCCCAGCCGACATTCCCATTCTGCCGTGAGGAGCGGAGACTGAAGCTGTTCTGGCAGCACGGTAATCAAAGATACCGCTGTTTTGGTCGGAAGGAGCTGGACCGTCTTTTTGCTCTTTTTTCGTTCCACAAATCCGGTGGATACCAGCTTCTCCAGGATGCCGGCACGGGTGGCCGGAGTTCCGAGTCCTTTCCGTTCTGCCGTATCCGGTGTTTCCTTCGCTCCTGCTGTCTCCATGGCAGAAAGAAGGGTATCCTCTGTGAAATGCTTTGGCGGGCTGGTCTTTCCTTCCTTGAGCTGAATGAGCCCTTCGGAAAATTCCTGTCCTTCCTCCAGGTCGGGCAGCTCCTTTGTCTCCCCGGAAGGCTCCGGTTCCGGAGCACTCTTTAAAGAGGTCCGATAGTTGTTTTCAAATGCTTTCCACCCAGGGCAGATTACTGAACGGCCTTTCGCCGTAAAAGAATGACCGGCACACTTCAATACCACGGTTGTCTCCGCATATTCATAGGCGCTTCCTACGGCACACAGCAGCCGAAGGGCTACCAGTTCCAAAATCGCCCGTTCTCCTACCGGCAATCCTGCCAGCTCCATCGTCCTCAAATTCTGGGTGGGAATGACCGCATGATGATCCGATACCTTTTTGTCATTGATAACCCGAGCAGAATCGCAGTCCACAGTAATCCCTTTTGCAAAGTCCATAGCCCTAGCTGTTAGATTGACCAGAACCGGGAGGGAAGCAGCCATATCGGAAGTCAGATACCGACTGTCTGTCCGAGGATAGGTACAGGATTTTTTCTCATAAAGAGTTTGAAGATAGTCCGAAGTCTGTTGGGCCGTAAGTCCTAGGAGCCGGTTGGCGTTCCTTTGGAGAGAGGTTAAATCATACAGAGCAGGAGGCCTTTCCGAGCGCTTTTTCTGCTCTACCTTTACCACGGTTATGGTTTTTCCCCTGCAGTCCATCTGAATCTTCTTTGCCTCCTCCAAATCGCCCAGGCGTTCACTGTTTGCCGTAATTCCAGAGGTCTCCAGGACTGCCGTGTAAAATGGCTCCGGCTTAAAGGCGGCAATTTCTGCCTCCCTCTGTACAATAAGAGCCAGGGTAGGAGACATAACCCGTCCGATATTCAAAGTGTGATGATAGAGGACAGAAAAGAATCTGGTAGCATTGATTCCCACAAGCCAGTCTGCTCTGGCCCGGCAAAGTGCCGCTTCATACAATCCATCATATTCTGCTCCAGGCCGCAGTTCTTCAAACCCCTGGCGGATTGCCGTATCCTCCATACTGCTGATCCAGATCCGTTTCATCGGCTTTTTACAGCCTGCCAGCTCATAAACGCTCCGGAAAATCAGTTCTCCTTCCCGCCCCGCGTCACAGGCATTCACAACCTCCGTCACATCCGGCGCGTTCATCAGCGCTTTCAGTACCTGAAACTGCTTTTTCTTATCCTTTCCTACCGTCATTTTCCAACGTTCCGGAATAATCGGAAGGTCCTCACGGTTCCATTTTTCATACCTGGGGTCATAACCCACCGCATCGGAAAGACCGGCCAAATGGCCCACACACCAGCTGACTCTAAAACCATTTCCCTCCAGGTATCCATCCTTTCTCTCCTTTTCCCCAATAACAGCCGACAGACTCTGGGCCACCGTGGGCTTCTCTGCAATCTCATGTACACACATTTGCTCCACCTCCGTTTCTTCTGCTGCATCGGATTCCGTATCCCAAATATTGAACCCATTTAAGTACCAATCCTCATCCTCTTCCTTCAATTTCATCAGGACGCTTTTATTCAAAAAAAGGTCGTACCCGCAGTGATAGTCATACTCATACAATTTCGCCAAAAGCTCGTTGACCATAACCCGACAGGCCAGAATTACCCG
>CALWJA010000008.1 GCA_944380875.1 uncultured Clostridia bacterium | reverse complement strand
TTTTTTTTATATTATCAATAATCAAAGAAGGGAGTATAAGTATTGAGTGCAAGGAAGACGCCGGTAAACGGAGCGATAATGGTAAAAATTTCATAGTGGAACGACAGCCACAAAGAGCAAATCACAGCGGATATTTTGCGGCTGGTGAAAATTATCAGTGTTTCCGATCCAACTTCTCAGGTGAAGCCTTTCGGAAAGCCCTGCCGGGAAGCCTTGGAGGAAATGATGCAAATTGGCCGGGAACACGGCTTTGAAACGGAAAATTACGAGTATTACTGCGGCAGTATGTGGCGTAAGGAAAGCGGCGGACCTGTGGAGGAAAGCATCGGTTTTTGGGGCCACCTGGATGTTGTTCCCCTGGGGGATAACTGGCAGTTTTCCCCTTATGAGCCCTTTGAAAAAGACGGTTATATCGTAGGCCGCGGTTCCCAGGATAATAAGGGCCCCACTATTGGCACCATGTATTGCATCCAATGCCTGGATGAACTGGGGATTCACCTGAAGCACCCTCTTCGGATGTTCTTCGGCTGCGATGAAGAACGGGGCATGAAGGATATGGAATATTATGTGGAAAACTATCCCTGCCCTAAAATGTCCATTATAGCGGATTGCGGCTTCCCCGTCTGCTATGGAGAAAAAGGCATTATCGAAACCAATCTGGTTTCCGATGAACCTTTGAGCGAGGATATCCTTTCCCTTTCCGGGGGTACGGCCAGCAATATGGTGCCGGATTTTGCGGAGATCGTGCTGAAAAAGACCGAAAGGGTAAAGGCAGCTCTGGAACTCCTTCCAAAAGAAATAGAAATAGAAGAACGGGAGGATTCCTACCGGCTGACGGCCAGGGGCATTTCCCGGCATACGGCCTTCCCGGATGGAGGCGTGAGCGCTATTGCAAGGTTGGCAAAAGGTCTTTTATATGCGGATATTTTATCCGATGAAGACGCGGAAAAATACATGTATCTATGCGAGGCGGGGCAGGATTTTTACGGACGGGGTCTGCAGATTCAGTGCAGCGACAAAGTATCGGGAAAACTGAGCTGTGTGCAGAGCATGTTTGGGCGCAGGGAGGATGGTCGCCTATTCATGCATTTTAATATTCGGTATCCAATTGAGGCGGATTCGGAAAGCATTATCAGCGCTATTGAAAAATCAGCTCGTCGAAGGGGATTTTCACAGGAACTGATTCGGGACAGCAAACCCAATTATTTCGACAGGAATCATCCCGCCGTAGATGTTCTTACCGATGTTTTCAACGAGATAGCCGGAGCGGAAAGCGAGCCGTATGTAATGGCAGGTGGCACATATGCCAGAAAACTGCCCAGGGCCTTTGCTTTCGGAATGGGGATTCCCGGGGAAGGATTGGAGCACCCCATGTTCTTACCGGGGCACGGAGGGGGACATGAGCCCGATGAAGGCCTCCGATTGGAAAGCCTGTTTAAGGCCATGAAGATTTTCTGCATGGGGCTTATCGCTTTGGATGATGTGGAGATATAAATTCCCTTTGTATTCTTTATTAGAGAATACATTTTAGAAAACAAAATTTTCCTGTTTCGGCGCGCGGATATAAACCGCGCGCCGTTTTAGAATTTTTAAACATAAGCGCTCATCTAGTATGAGAACAATAAATTATGAAATTTTTATAAAAATTTTCACCAATTTCATATTATTTATTTTCAAATAGAAATTGTTGCGGTATAATGAGGCTGTCCATAGGGAGAAAACAGAGATCTTTTAACCATATTTATATTTAAGGAGGTACATGCATATGGCAAACAGAATTATGCTCAACGAAACTTCTTATTTTGGGAAAGGCGCTATTCAGGAGATCGCTAATGAAGTGAAAAGCCGCGGCTGCAAAAAGGTCATGCTGTGCACAGACCCGGATCTTCTGAAATTTAAGGTTGCTACAAAGGTTACGGCTGTTCTGGATGCTGCCGGGATTCCCTATGCGGTATACGACGGGATTAAGGCGAACCCGACTATTGAAAATGTGCAGGAAGGCGTTGCGTTCTGCAAAAAAGAAGGAGCCGATGTAATCGTTGCGGTGGGCGGCGGCAGTGCCATTGATACCAGCAAGGCTATCGCCGTTATCATGACGAATCCGGAGTTTGCGGATGTCCGCAGCCTGGAAGGAGTAGCGCCCACCAAGAATAAATGCCTGCCCATCCTGGCTGTTTCCACTACTTCCGGAACGGCCGCCGAGGTTACCATTAACTATGTAATTACGGATGTGGAGAAACGCCGCAAATTTGTGTGTGTGGATCCTCATGATATTCCTGTAGTGGCGATCATCGATCCGGATATGGTTATGAGCATGCCCAAGGGACTTTGCGCCGCTACCGGCATGGATGCATTGACCCATGCTATTGAAGGCTATATTACCAAGGGTGCCTGGGAATTAACGGATATGCTGCATATCAAGGCCATTGCTATGATCGCCAAGAATCTGCGGGACTCCGTAGCCGGCGATGCTAAGGCAAGAGAGCAGATGGCCATTGCCCAGTATATCGCAGGCATGGGATTTTCCAATGTAGGCCTGGGAATTGTCCACAGTATGGCCCATCCCCTCAGCGCCATGTACGATACACCACATGGAGTAGCCTGCGCTACTATCCTGCCCTATGTCTTGGAATACAACGCTCCTGTGACCGGCGAACGGTATAAGGATATCGCCGTTGCTATGGGAGTAGAAGGCGTAGAAAAAATGACCCAGGAGGAATATAGGAAGGCGGCTGTGGACGCTGTTCGCCAGCTGGGAATAGATGTTGGCATTCCCCAGAAGGTGAGCGAAGTGGGCGTAAAAGAAGAAGATATCGATTTCCTGGCTGATTCCGCTATGGCGGATGCCTGCACCCCCGGCAATCCCAAGGATCCGACCAAGGAAGATATTGTAGCCCTCTATCGTTCTATGATGTAACGGCTAGGATACGCTTTCTGCGTTATCTGCCGGCATATATCTGCCGGCATAAGAGAATTTGATATGGAAAACCCGGGTTTCTTTAGAGAAATCCGGGTTTTTTAGGTAGGGAAAGGAAATTTTAATTAATTATTGACTTATGTCAATAATTAATCTATAATGAGTCATAAGGATACCATAGGGGGTATCCCTACAATATTTGGAAAGAAGGAGTTTGTATGAAAAAAGATGTTGCTATTTCTCCGTGCCTGCAGCCGGCCCCTAATGTGCTGGTTTCCTGCCGGGACGGGAATGGAAAGAATAATGCGCTGGCTGTAGCGTATTGCTGCAATTGCAGTTTTGATCCTCCCATGGTAATGGTGGGAATTGTGCCTTCCCGGTATTCCTATGCAATGGTGAAGGAATCCGGATGCTTTGTGGTAAATCTGGTTCCCAAATCCTATGGGGATACATACTATTATTTAGGCAGCCACAGCGGCAGAGATGAAGATAAGCTGAAAGCAAAAAATGTTCGCATGGAAGAGGCGGAAAAGATCAATGCGCCGATTTTGGCGGATTGCCCTGTAAATATAGAATGCACAGTAGTGGATTCTATACAGACGGGTTCCCACGAAATGTTTGTGGGAAAAATAGTGGCTGTGCATGCGGACGAAGAATTCCTGGATGAAAAGGGGAATATTGATTTTTCAAAACTGGATCTGCTTTGATAAAGGATAATCCGAGAATATTCCTTACATAGGGGCAGAAGGAAAAGGACCTGCGCGGTGCGATACCGGCGCAGGTCCTTTTCCGTAAAGGCATGAAAGAGCAAAGCAGGAGAGTAAAAGGAAATTCCTGCCGGGAAACGTGCCCTTTTTCTTGTGCTTTTGAGATGCGGGGATTATAATAAGCCTAAATACACAGAGTGCGGGATTTTGATCCCGCCTGCCGTATAACTTGAACCTGCGGGTGGTTTTTAGGCAGGGAAAGGAGATTGTATGAAACGCTTTGACCTGAATGGAATATGGGAACTTTCTTGTGAAAATATCCATTGCAAGGGTACTATTCCAGGTTCCGTATATTCCTTTTTGCTGGATGCAGGAAAGATGGAAGATCCCTATTTTCGGGATAATG
>CALWJA010000007.1 GCA_944380875.1 uncultured Clostridia bacterium | reverse complement strand
CTTCCAGGCAACCTGATTTCATAATATAGTGCCAAAATCACCAAAAACAATCCATTTGACACCAAACCTAGTATAGCACAAGGGTATTGACTTTTCAATAGGGAAAGCCATGAAAGATAAAACGTTTCACGTAGTAATGGTTATACAGAAATGTCAAGAATGGAAAGCTTTTATAGTTGAATATGTAATGCAGTCTATGTTATGATAAAAATATAGAAGGCGATGTGGGGAGGAGAAATCATAATGTTGAATTGGAAAATAAAAGAGCAAAATTTGAAAGGATTTCTCAATAAACAGACTAAGCGAATTCATGCGGCGGCTGGAAAAATACCTGCTGACTTGGTTTTAAAAAATGCCAACTATGTAAATGTGTTTTCTAATGAGATCCTTCAGGGAGATATTGCCATAAGCGAAGGCGAAATTGTAGGAATTGGGACGTACACCGGAAAGCAGCAAATTGAAATGGATGGAAAGCTTGTGTGTCCTGGTTTTATGGACGCCCATATCCATCTGGAATCCAGCCTGGTAACACCTGCGGAATTTGCTCGTATTGTGCTTTCACACGGAACCACAGCGGTGATTGCAGATCCCCATGAGATTGCAAATGTTATGGGAACACAAGGAATTGAGTATATGCTGCAGGCAACGGAAGGGTTGCCTTTGGATGTATTTTTTACGGTGCCTTCCTGTGTTCCAGCTTCTTCGCTGGATGAAGCCGGTGCCGCCCTTGACCACGACGATACGGAGACATATATGCAAAAGCAAAGGGTTTTGGGGTTGGCTGAAATGATGAATTATCCGGGTGTGCTGAACAGCGATCCGGAGGTTTTGCTGAAACTAGAGTCCGCAAAGACATTGAAAAAAAGAATAGACGGTCATGCTCCTGGCCTACAAGGGAAGAATCTGAATGCCTATATAGAAGCAGGAATCCATTCTGACCATGAGTGCTCATATTTGGAGGAAGCTAAGGAAAAACTCCGGCGGGGCCAATATATTATGATTCGGGAAGGAACTGCGGCCCGAAATTTGGAAGCGTTATATCCTCTTCTTCTGGATTCCTGTTATACCCGATGCATATTTTGTACAGATGATAAGCATCCAAATGATTTGCTTCAAAAAGGACACATGGATTATATTTGCCGGCAGGCGGTATCCTTTGGCGTCGATCCTATACGCGCCATACAGGCGGCTACCCTTCATCCGGCCCAGTATTTCCATCTGGATAACCGGGGCGCTATTGCGCCGGGATATGTGGCGGATCTTACGGTTCTAGAAGACTTACAAACCTTTCATGTTTTAGAGGTATACAAAAACGGAGTACGGGTTTGGGCAGAAAATAAACAGACGGAAATCACCGTGCCTTGCATGGATGAAGCCTTGAAGACGGCGGCGGAGAACACATTCCATCTTCCCAAACTCAGTCCTGAGGATTTTATAACGGGAGATGCCGGCGTCATAGGCATGCTTCCGGGAGAAATTGTCACGGAATACAAGGGAATTGCTCAAAAGGTAGATTTGGATACAGATATTCTAAAAATAGCCGTAGTAGAACGGCATAAAAATACCGGCCATATTGGTTTGGGATATTTGCAGGGGTATGGGCTGCGCAAAGGTGCTGTTGCAACTTCAGTATCCCATGACAGCCACAACATTATAGCGGTAGGAGAAAACGATGAGGATCTGGCATTAGCAGTAAACAGGGTGGCAGAAAACAAAGGCGGAATAGTTGTAGTTTGCGGCGGCAAAATAGAAGGAGAATTGAGTCTGGAAATAGGGGGGCTGATGAGTGGACGCCCCTTACTTGAGGTCAATGAAAAGCTGGAAAATGCTAAAAAAGCGGCATACAGATTGGGCGTGAAAGAGGGGATTGATCCTTTTATGACTCTATCTTTTATGGCTCTTCCTGTTATTCCGCAAGTGCGAATCACAACTCGTGGAATTGTGGACGTTATAGAGCAGAGATATCTGTAAAAATGGGAAATGCACAGCAAGCAAACGTATTAATACCTTTAGAATGCGGAGGGGGTGCCCTCCGCATTTTTTCAACAGAAAAAATATAGATGATTTTAAATTATATCTTTTTAATAATTTAAGACTCGGCATTCAAAAAAATGCGACGGCGTTCCCGTAGGCAATAATGAAGAATGCCTGTAAGATCCGCAAGAAACCATCCGATTGGGACAGCTACCCATATACCTGTTAATCCAATAGAAGGAAAAGGAGAAAGGGCATAGGCTAAGGCAACACGGGTTCCCAAAGAAAGTATGGTCAAAATAATTGACATGCCCGCTTTTCCAACGCCACGGTATATACCGTATAACAGGAAAAGAATACCGATGCCTATGTAGCAGGAACCTTCAATATATAAATAGTGGATACCGGTTTGCAGGATCTGCGTTTCTTCCGGTTTTACAAACAGAAGCATAAGAGGTTCTGCAAATAAGCACACGCAAAGGGAAGAGACTACACAAAAAAGGGAAGAAAGGAGAATGGCGGTTTTAATGCCCTTGTCTATCCGCTTTGGTTTTCGAGCGCCGTAATTCTGCGCTATAAATGTGGAAAAAGCGTTTCCGAAATCTTGCGCCGGCATGTATGCGAAGGCGTCTATTTTAACCACCGCAGCGAAAGCCGCGCTGGCAATGAAACCAAAACTGTTAACGAGCCCTTGTACCAGTAAGATACCGAAATTCATAATGGATTGCTGGATGGCTGTTAATGCGGAATTGGAGAGTACTAAGCGCATAAGCTCATTTTGGAAATGCATATGCTTTCTTTGAGGACATAAATTAGAGGCCTTTTGAAAAAAATACACTACGATACATATAGAGGAAAGATACTGTGCTATGACAGTAGCCCAGGCGGCGCCCGATACACCCATATGAAACCAGACAATAAAGACAAGATCCAGAATAATATTGGTTATAGCGGATACTGCCAGAAAAAGAAGGGGAATGGTGGTGTTTCCGATGCTTCGCAGAATAGCCGCAAAAAAATTATAGACGCAGGTTGCCATTATCCCTATAAAAATAATTTGCAAATATTCCCTTGTGAATGCTACGGCTTCCTTTGGAATTTGCAGCCAGATGATGCAGTTTTCCAGCAGAAGAAAAGCAGCTGTATTGATTACGGCAGAAACAAGAAAAATCATGAAAAAAGCATTGAAGATACTGGTCCGCAATTCTTCCAGACGGCCAGCCCCGTAGAATTGGGAAAAAACAACACCGCTGCCCATACAGAGGCCAAGAATGATGGATGTAAGCAAAACCATCAAGGAATAGGAGGAGCCTACCGCAGAAAGAGCAGTGGCGCCAATTGTCTGCCCTACAATAAATGTATCGGCCACATTGTATAATTGTTGAAGAAGATTGCCTGCTATCATAGGCATACTGAAAAGCAGGAGTGGTTTTGCGATTTTACCGTCGGTCAGACGAATATTCATTTTGGAATCTCCTTATACCTCTTATAACTTAATGAATGGTAAACATGTAAACACACGTCCTTTATTATACTAGGGCAAGAAAAACATAAAGTTCTGCCATGAAAAATAAATATATTAGAATTTAGGGATGACAAGGATGAAAACCCATTTAGTAAGTACAAATACCACCGTGAATTTTTCGCTATCGCAAAAAAGCATAAAAAGACAGGTTGTTTTTCGACAGGATGAACAGAGTTTTTGCAGGAAGAAGCCTTATATTTTTAAATTGAATCTTGCTGGGGCTGTTTTTTTCTCTTTTCTGCTGTGGTATAATAATTATGTTTTGTGTATTTCATAATTAGATGTTAAAAAGAGGTTTTTAGAATGGATATCAGAGAAGATTTACGAAATATTGCCATTATTGCCCACGTTGACCATGGTAAAACCACCCTTGTGGATCAGCTTTTGCGGCAAAGCGGTATCTTCCGCGCTAACGAAGCAGTAGCAGAGCGGGTAATGGACAGCAACGACCTGGAACGGGAACGGGGAATCACAATCCTTTCCAAGAATACCGCTGTTATGTATAACGGAACGAAGATCAATATTGTGGATACTCCCGGCCATGCGGATTTCGGCGGTGAGGTGGAACGGATCCTTATGATGGTGGACGGCGTTCTTCTTCTGGTAGACGCTTTTGAAGGCTGCATGCCTCAGACCCGTTTTGTATTAAAGAAAGCGTTGGGGTTGGGAAAACGGCCTGTTGTAGTTGTGAATAAGATCGATAGGCCTGGCGCTCGTCCGCTGGAAGTAGTGGATGAAGTCCTCGACCTGTTTATCGAATTGGGCGCAGACGAAGACCAGCTGGAGTTCCCTGTTGTATACGCATCCGGCAGAGATGGATATGCAAGCCTTGATCCTAATGTACCCGGTAAGGATATGAAGCCTCTTTTTGATGCGATCATCAGTCAGGTTCCCGCTCCGAAAGGAGATATGGAAGGGCCTGCTCAGATCCTGTTTTCCAACATTGATTATGATGATTATGTGGGCCGTATCGGCATCGGCCGTGTAGAGCGCGGGCATGTAAAAGACGGGCAGAATATGGTTCTTTGCTGCAGAGATGGTTCCACTAAAAATGTAAAGATCGCTAAGTTATACCAGTTTGAAGGCCTTCGCCGCCGTGAGGTAGAGGATGCTAAACTGGGCGATATTGTTGCGGTATCCGGTTTTACGGATTTGAATATCGGCGAAACCGCCTGCGATCCTTCTTGCGTAGAACCTCTGCCTTTTGTAAAAATTGATGAGCCTACGGTTTCGATGATGTTTATGGTAAATAACAGCCCCTTTGCCGGCCGTGAGGGCAAGTTTGTAACCAGCCGGAATCTTCGGGATCGTCTGTTTAAAGAAGTGGAAACCAACGTGGCCATGCGGGTAGAAGAAACAGATTCTCCTGATACATTTAAGGTTTCCGGCCGCGGTGAGCTGCATCTTTCCATTCTTATTGAACAGATGCGCAGGCAAAACTATGAATTCCAGGTTTCCAGCCCCCAAGTTATTTATAAGGAAATAGACGGCAAAAAGTATGAACCTATTGAGCTTTTGATGATCGAAGTTCCGGATAACTATGTGGGCGCCGTTATGGAAAAATTGGGAAGCCGGAAGGCTGAGCTGCAAAATATGGGTTCCCGGGATACGGGCGTTACCCACCTGGAATTTAAAATTCCAGCCAGAGGACTTATGGGATACCGTCAGGAATTCCTCACGGATACAAACGGAAACGGCATTATGAACAATGTCTTCGACTGCTATGAACCCTATAAAGGCGATATCCAAGAGCGTGCGCAGGGGAGCCTGGTGGCCCATGAGACCGGTGAAACTACCGGTTATGGCCTGTGGTATGCCCAGGATCGCGGCCGTCTGTTCCTTGGGCCTGGGGTGGAAGTATACGAAGGTATGATTGTGGGTGTCAGCCCTAAAGCGGAAGATATAACCGTCAATGTCTGCAAGAAAAAGCACGTTACCAATACCCGTGCGTCCGGTTCCGATGAGGCTTTGAAACTGACACCGCCCACAATTCTCAGCCTGGAGCAGTCTTTGGAGTTTATTAAAAACGATGAGCTGGTAGAGGTTACACCTAAGAGTATCCGCATGCGCAAAATGATTCTTTCCAAAGAACTGCGTATGAAACAGGCCAGCAAAAAGAAATAAAACGTCCCCATAGGAGATAGAATATCATGGCTTCAGCCGAATACGTCATATTGGATTTAGAATGGAACGGTACTTATAGCCGCCGGATCAAGGGTTTCATCAACGAAATCATTGAATTCGGCGCTGTAAAAGTTGATGGAGAATTGAATATTATCGATACGTATGAGGCTCTTGTGCGCCCTCAGGTGGGAAAGAAAATCAGCGGCAAGATTCGTACGCTCACAAGCATTACAAATGAGGAATTGGAAGGAGGCCTGCAGTTTATGCAGGTAACCAGCCGTTTCCGCAAATGGGTTGGTTCCGCTGTTTTGTTGACTTGGGGCACTTCGGATATTCTGACCCTTATTGAGAACTGCCGTTATTTCTGCGGCAGCCAGAGGATTCCTTTTTTGAGCCGCTATATAGATTTGCAGGCGTATTGCCAGAGCGAGCTTTCCTATGATCCTGGAAAACAGATGGGATTAACTACAGCGGCGGAGATTTTAGGTATTGATGGGGATGGATTCGATCATCACAGAGCCTTGGGAGATAGCCTGTTATCTCTTCGCTGTTTACAGCGGTTATATAATCCGGAAAAACTGCGGGCCTTTATACAGACTGCGGACGATGAGTTTTATCATAGGATGACGTTTAAAACAGTCATCCTGTGCGATTTGAATAATCCTCTGATCCAACCGGGTGATATGGTATTTAACTGCGATGTTTGCGGCCGGAGGGCTCATCGTATCAGCGAATGGCAATTAAAAAACAAGAGCTATCGGGCTGTTTTTCTCTGTAAAAACTGCCGTAGAAGTTTTTATGGCAGGGTGCAGTTTAAGTTGAAATACGAAGGTTTGATGGTCAAAAAATGCATTATGCCCATAAGACCCCCTGAAAGGGAAGAATCAAACGGGCGTGAAGGCCGGGGCTTTGGGGAAAACAATAATACGGTATGATAAAAACAAGAAAGGTCTGTATTTGTGCAGGCCTTTCTTGTTTTGTTTTGACGAATATAAAATTATAAAAGTGAAAGAAATTAACTTATTGTATAAAAAGTATTTACAATACAGAAAAATAATATATACTAATACTGCAAAAAGGAGGGAGTTTAAATGTTACCTATTATCTATTTGGTTATTGCGATTTTCTGGTGTGTTGTATGGGGTGTGGCTACTAATGCTATCATACAAAATAAAGGGTATTCCGAAAACTGGTTTTGGTGGGGATTTTTCTTTTCTTTAATTGCAGTTTTGGTTGCTTTGTCAAAACCACAGGTTCAGAATTCGGAAGAAGACGCCGTGCGGAAGGCAAATGAAAAACGCGAACAGGCAATGCTCAGCGACAATGGCTGGAAGTGTGATAAATGCGGAAAAATGAATCCCAGTTACACCGGAACATGTGGATGTGGCCTAACAAGAGCGCAAAGTGAAGCGCGCAAGAGGCAGCGTGAAGAAGAAAAAAAGAAAGTGGCGGAGGTCAAAAAAGAGTCGGACGCTATAGAAAAAATAAAACAGTATAAGGAATTATTGGATTCGGGAATCTTGTCGCAGGAAGAATTTGATAAGAAGAAAGCTGAATTGCTGCATCTATAAAGCTGATAAATATGAATCAGAGGCACCTGTTTAAGGCAGGTGCCTTTTTCTGTTTATACATAAAGAATAAGGCAGATACTATGGAGATACAAGATTATGCGTATGACTATCGAAAAATATCCGAATGTGTTAAAATAACACAGGGATTTATCCGTGTGTTTTGCGATTGTAGGATAGGGGTATATAAGAACTGCTCCATTGCAGTATAATAACATACACCTATGTACCTATATTTTGTTTCCGTTCAGGTGATTCAGGTAAGTTTCGGGAAAGGATGATTGTATATGGTTGCTCCAATGGGAAATATGGAATACGAAGAAATACATTCTGTGGGTATATTGCGTTTTCCGGCTTTATCGTCGGTTCCTTTTATTCGTCATGCTTTTTCAACCAGAAAAGGAGGAGTAAGTCAGGAACCTTTTTCTTCCATGAATCTAAATTTTGGAAGAGGGGACAGCGATGAGAACGTTAGGCAGAATTTTCGCATTTTTTGTGATGCCGCTTCTATTTCTCCGGAAAGCCTTACTGCGTCGGCTCAAACTCATTCTACTGTAGTCCGCAGGGTAACCAAGGCGGATAGAGGAAACGGAATATGGAGACCCAAAGACAGATCGGGAGTGGACGGCCTTATTACAAACGAAGCCGGGGTTACTTTGGTGACATATTATGCAGACTGCACGCCTCTTTTCTTTGTGGATTTGAAGAATCGGGCAATAGGGCTTGCGCATTCGGGCTGGCGCGGAACGGCGGCACGCATGGGAGCGGTAATGGTCGAAAGAATGAAAGAAGAATTCGGAACGGATCCTCAGGATATTCTTGCTGCTGTAGGGCCGGCCATTGGTCCGTGTTGTTATGAGGTGGATGAGCCGGTAGCCAGAGAATTTGCCAAAATGGAAGATTTAAAACCGGATGCTTTTTTGCAAAAGAAAACGGGAGAAAAGTATATTGTAAATTTGTGGGAAGTAAATCGTCGGATCCTGCTTTCGGCAGGAATTCCTGCTGAATCTATTGTGGTTGCAGAAATTTGCCCCCAATGCAATAGTGGGCTGCTTTGGTCCCACAGGGCTACAGGAGGCGTTCGCGGCGGTATGGCTGCCATGCTTTGCATAAAGGAGGAAGAACTGTGAGAATTGAAAACTGCTCCCTGTGCCCAAGAGAATGCGGAGCGCTTCGGGAAGCGGATATAGGCGAAGGTTTCTGCGGTATGGGAGCGGATCCGGTTGTTGCCAGAGCCGCTCTCCATTACTGGGAAGAGCCTTGTATCAGCGGAAAAAAAGGCTCGGGCGCGATCTTTTTTACAGGTTGTTCCCTCCAGTGTGTTTTTTGCCAGAATTATCAGATCAGCACGGAAAAGTCTGTGGGAAAACGTATCACGGTTAAAGAACTTTCCGATATTTTTCAAAGGTTGGAAAGGGAAGGCGCTCAAACCATCAATCTGGTGAACCCCACACATTTTGCAGCTGCTATTCGGGAAGCCTTGCTTTTATATAAGCCATCCGTACCGGTGGTGTATAATTCAGGAGGATATGATAGAGTGGAAACGCTGCGTTCTCTGGATGGGTTGATAGATGTGTATCTGCCGGATTGGAAATACGCTGTACCAGAGCTTGGAGCTTTGTATTCAGGGGCGGAAGATTATGCGCAAGTGGTTAAAACGGCGGTTTCTGAGATGGTACGGCAGACAGGAGCGCCCGTATTCAACGAAGAAGGAATTTTGCTCAAAGGAACCCTGGTGCGCCATCTTATCCTCCCTTCTAATACGAGAAACTCCATTCGTGTATTAGAAGAAATAGCAGGGATTTCCGATAAGGTATTGGTAAGTTTAATGGCACAGTATGTCCCCTGCGGAAAAGCAGAGAAGTATCCGGAAATTAACCGCCGCATTACCTCGAGGGAATATAAAAAGGTGCAGCAGCGTCTATTTGAATTGGGGCTGGATGGTTTTGTGCAGGAGAGAGAGTCCGCCAAAAAAGAATACATACCTCCTTTTAATCTAGAGGGTGTATAACGCAAGAGAAATACGACCGGAAAGGGATAGGTGTTTAAGCATAGGCCTGTGGCTTTCCTGTTTTAAATCTGCTGCTTATGGCGAAAGAGGCTATATGGGCATTAGCTGCAATTGAATTTCTAAAGAACAAATGCTATAATAATACATTATAATTTTCTGTTAAACAGGGAATGCCGGATTGCTTTCCCATCCAGATTGAATTGGGAGCTAATAATATGAAAAAATGGAACCTGTTGCTTACTGAAACGAATAAGGCGGCAGATAGAGCAAAACGCGAAGGAATTCCTTTTATTCTGGCTAAGTTGCTGGAAGCTCGTGGAATCCAGGATACGGATGCTTTTTTTAAAGAGAATGATATTCTTTCTGATCCCTTTCAGATGGCCGATATGCAGAGAGCGGTAGAACGGATTTGGAAAGCAGTGGAATCTTTTGAAAAAATCGCAGTGTATGGAGATTATGATGTAGACGGAGTGACAGCTACAGCTATTCTATATGAATATTTAGAATCCTGTGGGGCTAACGTTATGTTTTATATCCCCGATCGGGAAGATGAAGGATATGGACTAAATTGTAAAGCGCTGCAAAGTTTGAGGGAACAGGATGTTTCTTTAGTTATAACAGTGGATAACGGTATATCCTGTTCACAGGAAGTGGAGTATGCGAAATCTATTGGTGTCGATGTAGTTATCACGGACCATCATCAGCCGTTGGACATGCTTCCTGCTGCAGTTGCGGTAGTGGATCCCCACAGAGCGGACTGCAAAAGTGTATATAAGCAGTTTTCAGGTGTAGGTGTAGCTTTTAAATTGATTATGGCATTGGAAGGCTCTGATTGTGATATACAGTCCCTTCTGGATAATTATGCAGATTTTGTTGCCTTAGGCACAATCGGAGACGTAGTTCCCTTAACAGGAGAAAATCGGTATTTGGTAAAATACGGATTGGAACTTCTGAACAGAACCGATCATCCTGGCCTTTGCGCTCTGATACGTACGGCAGGGCTGGAGGATAAAAGGCTTTCCGCGGAAATGGTGGCTTATACTCTGATTCCCCGGATTAATGCCACAGGGAGAATGGGAGATCCTTCTCGGGCTGTTCATCTTCTGATTACCGAAGATGAACAGCAGGCAGAAGAGTTGGCTGAAGAAATATGCGAAGAAAACGAGAGGCGCAAACAAATAGAAAGCGAAATTTTCGATGCGGCTATAAACCAGCTGAAGGAACGCCCCCAGCGCCTTCTGGACCGAGTTCTGGTGGTTGACGGAGAAAATTGGCATCCGGGCGTTATAGGGATAGTGGCGGCAAAATTATCGGATCGGTTTGGAAAACCGGCCATTGTGATTGCGAAAGCAGGAGAAGAAGCGCGAGGATCAGGAAGAAGCGTGGGGAATTTTTCTCTGTTTGAAGCCGTATGTTCCTGTGAAAGCTTGCTGACGAAATACGGCGGACATCCCGTAGCTGCCGGCATGACCCTTCCTTCTCAAAATATAGATACTTTTCGTGTTTGCATCAACCAATATGCTTCTCGCATGAAAGTGCCTAAACCGGAAATAACAATAGATTGCCTGTTGGAACTAAAAGAATTGTCTCCTGATCTTTTGGATGAATATTCTTATATGGAGCCTTTCGGCGCCCAAAATCCGTCTCCTGTTTTTGGCTTATTTGGGGTCATTTTGGAACAGGTTTTTCCTGTTGCCGGAGGAAAGCATCTTCGTATTTCCGTTTCCCAGAATGGAACCAAAATACAGTGCATGCGTTTCGGTGTATCGCCCGAGCAGTTTGGGTATCGGCCAGGGGACTCTTTGGATTTGGTTGTTACTCTGTCAAACAGGCAGTATCAGGGGAGCACATATCTTTCAGTTTGTGTTAAAGAACTCCGGCCTGCGGGCATGGATACCGGAAATCTTCTCTCTCATAAGGCTCTTTTTGAGCAGGCTAAAAGGGGCGAAAAGCTTACAGAAAAGCAGTTTAAGATTCTGTTTCCTTCGAGAGAAGATTTTGCACAAATATACAGATTTATCAGAAATACGGGCGGCTATAACGGACCGTTGGAACTTCTGGCATCTTGTCTACCCGAAATTCCACTTGCCAGAATTCTTGTATGTCTGGATGTATTGTCTGCATGTGGTCTCATACAAAAATCCGGGGAAAATATACTGCATATACAGCTTCTTCCCGCAAAAGGGAAATGCAATCTGTTTGACTCTGCGTTTCTCGGCAGTTTGGAGAGGCAGAAAATCGTATGAAGGGGGATGGGATTTTGGAGGAAGTCATCAAAACATATGATGATCTAAAAAAAAATATAGAAGAAAGCGGCCATGATTATGATATGGCTCTCATCGAAAAGGCATATCGTTTTGCAGAAACCTCTCATGGAGATCAAAAGCGTCTTTCAGGCGCGCCGTATATGTCCCACCCTGCGGCAGTAGCCTGTATTCTGGTAGAGCTGGGAATGGATTCTGAATCTGTAGCTGCCGGGCTTTTACATGATGTAGTGGAAGACACAGATGTGGATTTGGAACAGATCCAAAAACAGTTTGGCCACGAGATCGCCAATTTAATTGATGGATTGACGAAGCTAAGGAGGCTTCCATATTCCAGCCGGGAGGGCCAGCAGGCGGAAAATATCCGCAAGATGCTAATTACTATGGCGGATGACGTACGTGTAATTATCATCAAACTGGCAGACAGACTCCACAATATGCGGACGGGGTCATTTTGGAAACCCCAGAAACAGCGGGATAAAGCTCTCGAGAACATGGAGGTTTACGCGCCCATTGCCCATCGTTTGGGTATCCGTGCTATGAAAGAAGAACTGGAGGATCTTTCCCTTCGGTATTTGGATCCAATCGCGTATCAGGAAATAGAAGAAGGGCTCCATTTACGGGAAAGCGAGCGCAGTTCTTTTATTGAAAAAACGAAAGAGCAGATACGGGAAAGGATAAAATCTTTTATTCCAAATGTGTATTTGGAAGGCCGTGTAAAAAGCATAAACGGCATTTATCGTAAAATGTTTATCCAGGGAAAAAACATGGATGAAATTTATGATATTTATGCGGTTCGTGTAATTGTGGACACTGTAAACGATTGCTATAATGTTTTGGGAATCGTCCATGATCTCTACCAGCCTCTTCCAAACCGTTTTAAGGACTATATTTCCACGCCAAAACCCAATGGTTATCAGTCTCTTCATACCACAGTAATTGGTAAAGAGGGAATCCCTTTTGAAATTCAGATTCGGACATGGGAAATGCATCACACAGCAGAATATGGAATCGCAGCCCACTGGAAATATAAGCTAGGGCTTTCCAACAAAGGGGACTCTCTGGAAAAACGCCTCGTATGGATACGGCAAATGCTGGAAAACCAAAAGGACAACGAGGATGCTACAGAACTGATTCGGGACATTAAATCGGATCTGGCGCCTGAAGAGGTTTTTGTTTTTACCCCCAAAGGGGCTGTTATCAGCTTGCCTGCCGGATCCACAGTTATTGATTTCGCATATGCTATTCACAGCGCGGTAGGAAACCGGATGATAGGGGCGCGGGTAGATAAGAGAATTGTTCCTATTGACTATAAAGTTAAAACAGGAGAAATCGTTGAAATTATAACCACAAAAGAGGAAACAAAGGGGCCGAATCGAGACTGGCTTAAGATCGTGAAGACCAGTGAAGCCCGAAATAAGATCCGACAGTGGTTTAAACGGGAAAAACGGGATGAAAATATCCAAGAGGGAAAGGCAGAACTGGATAAGGAACTGAAACGCAATGGTATTGAGTTTTCCGAAGAAGAGCTGGCTTCTTTTCTTGAATCCATCGGAAAGAAACAAAATTGCCAGTCCGCCGATGATGTATACGCGGCCATCGGATACGGGGGCATACAGCTTTGGAAAATCATGCCTAAGATTCGGGAAGATTATCAAAAAGCCAAAAAATTGGCTTCCGAACCTTTGGCTCCTCTCCCCACAAAGCCTACCTCCAGTACAAGTGCTTCCAATGGTGTGATCGTAGACGGCATGGAGAATTGTCTGGTTAAATTCTCCCGGTGCTGCAATCCTCTGCCGGGCGATGACATTATAGGCTTTATTACCAGAGGATTCGGCGTCTCTATTCACAAACGAAGCTGTTCCAATGTGCCGGAAGATATTGCGCAGGCGCAGGAACCGGAACGTTGGATTACTGTGCATTGGAGCGGCAACATCAAAGAAGATTTTCAAACCACATTGGAGATTTTGGCCTCGGACCGTCCTGGTTTGTTGGCGGATGTTACGCAGCATCTTTTTAACATGCATCTTTCCATTCATTCTCTGAATTCCCGCCAAACGAAAAATGGAAATGCAATTATTTCAGCTACTATTACGATTCATGGAAAAGATCATCTGACAACTATTATAGATCATCTCTCCGGAATACGAGGGATTTTGTCCATCCGACGGACATAAAACTTCGGAGGGCCTCAATTGGATTGATACAGTCAAGGATTTACAGAGTAAGGAGAAATATTCGATGAAAGTGATGACAATACCGGGAGGAGAACTCTATGAAAATTGCTATTTTGCAATGGACAGTGCAACCGGCCAGATAGCGGTAATAGATCCGGGCTTTTGGAGCCAACGATTGGAAGAAGCCATCCGCCGGGCAGGGCCTCAAAATATTAAGATGATTCTTCTCACACACGGCCATTTCGATCATATTGCCGGAGTGGCCAAGATCAAGGAATTGACGGGAGCTCCTGTTTATTTCCCGGAAAAAGAGAAAGATTTCGTATTTGATTCTTCCCTGAACCTGATGAATATGATGCCTACCGGAACCTTTGATACTTTTACGCCGGATGTGTATGTTAAAGAAGGCGACGAAATACAATTGGGGAATACCTCTTTTAAAGTCTTGGAAACACCGGGGCATACCTGCGGAAGCTGCTGTTATTTGACAGAAGACGCCATATTTTCTGGAGATACCCTGTTTTTCTGCAGCGCCGGCAGAACGGATTTTCCCACCGGAAACGGAGCGGATTTGATGAAATCTCTTCGGCGCCTGGCCCAGCTTCCTGGGGATTATACCGTTTATCCTGGTCACGAAGGCGCTACAACTCTGGAATATGAGAGGGCCTGCAATCCCTATCTTGCAGAATGATCGTTACATCTAAAGGACTAAGCGCTGCTTTCATCGGCGCATTCCTGTATCTATGAAAGGCGGCGCGTATGATTGTATTGATTTCAGGCCATTCCTTTCATTACGAAATGGAAAACCTGTGCAGGCTGTTTTTTCACCATCAGCCTATTCGAGTTTTAGAAAATGGGGAAGTGGGGGAAGACCCTATCCTTCTCTTTACCGGGGTTAGCCATACTCTTTCCGGCGGGAAAATTACGGTAACCCTTCATGCTGAAAAAGGCTTAACGATTCGGACAGAGACTTTTGAAAAAGGGCTTTTTGCAAAAGAGCAGGAAATTGAACGCAGGATGGGTATACTGGTGTTTCGCTTGCTTTCCTGGTATTGTGGGATACGGCCCAGATGGGGGATTTTGACAGGTGTCCGCCCTGTGAAACTATTGCGTTCCTTAAAAGAGCAATATGGGGAAGAAAAAGCTTTATCCATCTTTCGTGAAAACTATCTGGTAACGCCAGAAAAGACGGAATTAAGCCGGATCACTATGTGGAACGAACAAAGAATTTTGGATCGGTCACACAAAAATTCTTTCAGCTTGTATATATCTATTCCTTTTTGCCCCACTCGTTGTTCGTATTGTTCGTTTGTGTCTTCCTCTGTAGAAAAAAGTATGAAGCTTGTGCCGGAATACGTGGAGAAACTCTGCGAAGAAATTCGTTATACGGGAGAGGTAGCTGCATCCTGTGGGCTTCGGCTAGAATCCGTTTATTTTGGAGGAGGAACACCCACTACTCTTTCAGTAGAACAGATGGATATGCTTCTGAAAACTGTACGTTCTTCGTTTGATCTTTCCCATTCAAAGGAATTTACTGTGGAAGCTGGCAGGCCGGATACCATAACGGCCGAAAAACTTCTCTCTCTCAAAAACAACGGTGTTACGAGAATCAGCATTAATCCGCAGACTTTGAATGATTCTGTTTTGAAAGAGATCGGAAGGAAGCATTCTGCAAAGCAGACATTAGAGGCGTTTCGTTTGGCAAGGGAATGCGGAATGGATAACATTAACATGGATTTGATAGCGGGTCTTCCTACGGATACGACAGAAGGGTTCCGCTATACACTGGATGGTGTTCTGGGGCTCGATCCGGAGAGTATTACGGTGCATACTCTTTCTTTGAAGCGTTCCGCTAAAATCTATCAGGATGAGGATGGCACTACGCCGGAAGATGAAGGCTCCATAGCCGCTGCTATGTTGGAGTATGCAGATAATTCTCTTACGAGGGCAGGATACATACCCTATTATTTATACCGGCAGAGTAGGATGGTAGGAAATCTGGAAAATACAGGCTGGTGTAAACCGGGATTTGAAAGCCCTTATAATGTATATATTATGGATGAAACCCATACGATTCTGGCCTGCGGCGCAGGGGCTGCTACAAAGATAAAGGATCCGAATTCCGACCGGTTGGAACGCATTTTTAACTTCAAATTTCCATATGAATATATCAGCCGTTTTTCGGAAATCCTTGCTAGAAAAAAGCGGGTGAAAGATATTTATGAAGAATTCAGATTATAATTACCGTGAATATGAAAATGATCTTTCTGCTATCAACAGGAATGCTTCCGTTTCACCTGAAAGTTTTATCCGGCAGGTAGAAAAGGAATACAGAGAATCCCTGGAACAGGCAGCCTGTTTTTTAGAAAGAAGGACAGGGGATATTCGCATCGTAATGCTGGCGGGTCCTTCCTCCAGCGGTAAAACCACCACTGCCAGAAACTTAATGGAAATATTGCGGCAGATGGGACTTTACAGTATCGATGTATCCCTGGATGATTTTTATAAAACCCGGGAAAATTCTCCCGTATTGCCCGACGGGCGGCCTGATTTTGAATCTCCGGAAGCTTTGGATATCCCGCAGATAGACCGATGCCTTCTGGATCTGATGCAGTATCATAGGAGCGATCTTCCTATATTTGATTTTTCCACTCACATGCCTTCTGTAAAACGGAGACATATAGAGCTTCCGGAGCATTCCGTTGTGATTGTGGAAGGGCTTCATGCCCTAAATCCCATTATTACCAGAGATTTGCCGGAAGACAGTCTTTTGCGGGTGTATTTGAGTGTCAAGCAAGGAATCCAGGATGGGGAAAGGGAAGTGCTTTCTCCCAATGATATGCGTTTCCTGCGGCGCCTTGTCCGCGATTATCAGTTCCGGGATTGTCCAGCTCAAAAAACGTTGGATTTCTGGCCGGATGTTATGGCAGGGGAGTACAAATACATTAAGCCCTTCCGGCCTATTGCTGATCTTAATATCAATACATTTCACAGTTATGAAATTTCAGTTCTCCGAGAACCGGCTTTGGCCCTTCTGAATCAACTGGGAGAAAAACAGGAAGAAAACGATTGGTTATCGTCCATAAAAGAAGTTCTGGAAAAAGTTCATCCGCTTTCCCGGAATTTGATCCCGGAAGATTCTATATTGAAGGAATTTATCGGATGATTCAGGTATTGTTTACATTTCATTCTTGTTTTTGCAGGTCTTAGGTGATATAATTTAATCAATAAGGAGCGTGATACCGATGGGACTTCTTGAAGATGTTGTTATCAATGCGAAATCTGCGGTTACCGTTGTTGGGAAAAAGGCAGGTCAGATTGTAGATATTTCCAAATTAAGAATCAGCGCTGCTGAACTGAATAATGAAATTAATAAACGGTTTGAGTCTTTGGGTCGCGTCGTGTATGATGCTAAGAAGACCGATAACAGCGCGGAGGAACTTATATCGGAATGTGTGACTGCAATCGATGATCTGTATGAGCAGCTTGACGCTGTAAACGAGCAGATTTCAGCTATACGCAACAGGACAGTATGCAAAGTGTGTGGGGAAGAAAACCCGCAGGGGGCCAGTTATTGCTGCAAGTGCGGCACCAAATTGAATTCGGATGAATAAACCTATTTAAAGGCCGGTATTCTTAAAAAGGATACCGGCTTTTCTTATTATACGGATTATACGAAGAAATTTTTAAAAGCATATTTTGCAAACACAATACCCATGTTTATGAAAGTAAGCGAACTACCGCGCAGCAGTAAGCCCTGATGAGTGGCAAAGAGTAGAATATCAAAAACCGGAAAAAGGGGGCAAAACAGGGCTTTTTGTCATTTTTTTGATATTTGTATTCCTTTTTTACCTATGGTATGATTATATTAACATCCAAACACATATATATGGACGTGAAGATGGAGAGAAAGCATTTCCCTTTTGGGAAATTTGGAAAGGAAGGTGTGCAGAATGCCCTACTTTTGGTTAGGCATGATCATTTTGGCAATAGTGGTAGAATCCATTACTACCCAGCTTGTGTCTATTTGGTTTGTTGCCGGCGGTATCTCAGCGCTGATCGCTGCTTTTTGCGGGGCTCCTATTTGGCTGCAAAGTGTTTTATTTGTAGCTGTTTCAGGAATAACCCTGCTGATTACGAGGCCTTTTGTCCGCAAAAAATTGCATACAAAGACTATTCAAACCAATGCAGACCGATATATTGGTAAAAAGGCTCTTGTAATAGCACCTATTGATAATATGGCTGGCACCGGACAGGTTAAAGTAATGGGTAGTGTATGGACGGCTCGTTCTGCGGATAACAATCCCATCCCTAAGGGTGCGGATGTATCTATCCAGTCTATTGAAGGTGTAAAACTGATTGTAACACGGGCGGAGTATGCAAAGACCTCTTCCTGAAAACATCTATTTGGAAAGGAGTTTATGATGTATGGAACCACTCTATATTTTTTTGGCGCTTCTGGTAGTTATAATTATTGTACTGATTTGTAATATTAAGGTGGTGCCGCAGGCACACGCATACGTAGTGGAACGTTTGGGCGCATATAACAGCACATGGGGCACCGGACTGCATTTCAAGATTCCTTTTATCGACAAAATTTCCAAAAAGGTTTCTATGAAAGAACAGGTTATCGATTTTCCCCCTCAGCCTGTTATTACGAAAGATAACGTTACCATGCAGATCGATACAGTGGTATATTTTCAGATTACGGATCCTAAGCTCTATGCCTATGGCGTGGAACGTCCGATTTCAGCAATCGAGAATCTTTCCGCAACAACACTCCGGAATATAATCGGTGAACTGGAATTGGATAATACCCTCACATCCAGAGATGTGATTAATACCAAGATCCGTACGATTCTGGACGAAGCCACAGACGCCTGGGGAATAAAAGTCAATCGTGTGGAACTGAAGAATATTCTTCCTCCTCCGGCTATTCAGGATTCCATGGAAAAACAAATGAAGGCTGAGCGTGAACGCCGTGCTATTATTTTGGATGCGGAAGGGCAGAAGAGAAGTGCTATTCTGATTGCAGAAGGTAAAAAAGAATCCGCTATTTTAGCGGCTGAAGCAGAAAAGGAAGCACAGATTCGCAGAGCTGAAGGTGAAGCACAAGCTATTTTGGCCGTGCAGAAAGCTACTGCTGACGGTATTCGCATGCTCAACGAATCCAATCCTGGCCAGCCTGTTTTGACTATCAAAAGTCTGGAAGCCTTGGAAAAGGTTGCCGATGGCCGCTCTACCAAGCTGATTATTCCCTCAAATTTGCAGTCTATTGCCGGGCTTGTAACATCTGTTAAAGAAATGATCAGTGATGCAGAAAAATAAAAAAATTTAAGATTATTTAACAAAAAAGGGAGAAAGCAGGTGCTTTCTCCCTTTTTTTTATAAGAAACAGAGGATTTTGTGAAAAGTCCTTGAATTTATTCTCGGATTATTCTACAATATGTATGATTACAAAAGATTTTCTTGTATAGAGAAAGTAGATGGGAGGGTTCTGTAGAATGGAAGTATTTTTCCATGCTATTTCAGAAATGTCCTGTTTATTCTTTTATGAGAAGATCTGAAGGTGTGAAATTAGGATAGGCTGAGCATATTCATTTTTGCCAGCCTTCTTTTTATTTCCAAAGGAGAGATTTACTATGAAAAAAGTAGCAGTCATAATGGGGAGCGACAGTGATTTCCCAACAGTAACACCTGCAATTAAACGGTTGAAATCTTTTGGGATTCCCGTAGAGGCTCATGTGATGTCGGCCCATAGGACGCCCGAGGCTGCCGCTGCTTTTTCTTCCCATGCTGCTGCGGATGGATTTGGTGTAATCATAGCCGCAGCCGGAAAGGCAGCGCATTTGGCGGGAGTGTTAGCGGCTCATACAACTCTGCCGGTGATTGGTATTCCTGTAAAATCCTCAACGTTAGACGGCCTGGATGCTCTCTTGGCTACAGTGCAGATGCCTTCCGGTATCCCTGTGGCGACTGTAGCAATTGATGGAGCGGATAATGCGGCTATTTTAGCCGCACAGATGTTGGCTCTTTCGGATGCGGATCTTTCAGATCGCCTTGTTGCCATGAAAAAGGAAATGGCCGATGGTGTTGCAAAAAAGGATGCAGCATTACAGGAAAAAGTTGCGGCTTTGGAATAAATGTAGGAGGAGACAAAATCCATGAATCAAAATAGTTTCAGCGAAAGCTATAAGGCAGCCGGTGTGGATGTCACTGCCGGATATAAAGCAGTGGATCTTATGAAAAAACATGTGGCCCGCACAAATACAGCTGGTGTAGTTTCCGGTCTTGGCGGGTTTGGAGGGCTTTTTCAGCCGGATTTTGCCGGTATGAAGGAACCGGTACTTGTCAGTGGCACAGATGGCGTTGGTACAAAACTGAAAATTGCTTTTCTGCTCAATAAACATGACACAGTGGGAATCGACTGTGTAGCTATGTGCGTCAATGATGTTGTTTGCTGCGGTGCTCAGCCTCTGTTTTTCCTCGATTATGTAGCAGTGGGAAAAAATGTGCCTGAGCGGGTAGCGGAAATTGTTTCCGGTGTAGCGGAAGGCTGTGTTCAGTCCGGATGCGCTCTCATTGGCGGTGAAACAGCGGAGATGCCCGGTTTTTATCCCAAGGACGAGTATGATCTTGCCGGTTTCAGTGTAGGAATTGTAGATAAAGCTCGTGTTTTGGATGGTTCTTCCATGAAGCCGGGAGACGCATTGATAGGGCTTGCATCTTCAGGCGTCCATTCTAATGGTTTCAGCCTGGTACGCAAAATTTTCAATATAAGTGAAAATAATATCCATACATATATTGATGAGCTGGGAGCAACTCTCGGAGAAACCCTTCTTACTCCCACCAAAATCTATGTAAAGCCTGTTTTGGAAATGATTCGCAAATACAATGTAAAGGCTATTTCCCATATCACAGGTGGCGGATTCTTTGAAAATATTCCGCGTATGCTGCAGGAAAACTGCAACGCTAAAATTGAGCTGAATTCTTTCCCGAAGCTTCCTATTTTTAATTTGCTGCAGAGCACAGGAAAAATTCCCCAGAGAGAAATGTATAACACCTTCAATATGGGTATCGGTATGTGCATGGCCGTTGCAAAAGAAGACGCCAATCAGATTGCGGAGGATCTTACCGCTATGGGTATGCCCGCATATGTGATCGGTGAAATCGTTGAAGGGGAGAAGGGCGTGACTCTATGCTAAAAATCGCGGTTCTTGTTTCCGGAGGCGGCACAAACCTGCAGGCGCTGATTGATGCGCAGGAAAGAGGAGAGATTCCCGGTGGAAAGCTTTCTTTGGTAGTGGCTGGAAAACCCGGAATATTTGCACTGGAACGGGCGAAAAAAGCTGGTATTCCTTCAACAGTGCTGCGCAAGAAGGATTTTGCTTCTCAGGAAGACTATGATAACGCTTTGATCCAAACGCTGGAAGAGGCCGAAATCGATTTGGTTGTATTGGCCGGTTTCTTAACCATAATCGGAGAAAAGGTAATTCGCAGATTTGAGAATAAGATCTTGAATATTCACCCATCCTTGATCCCTTCTTTTTGCGGGGAAGGCTATTATGGGCTGCGTGTCCACGAGGCTGCTTTGAGCAGAGGGGTAAAAGTTACCGGCGCCACTGTGCATTTTGTAAATGAAATCTGCGATGGAGGTCCCATTGTTTTGCAGAAAGCTGTTTCCGTAGAAAATGGGGATACGCCGGAAACGTTGCAGCGTAGAGTCATGGAGCAGGTAGAATGGGAGATTTTACCCAAAGCTGTTGCCCTTTTTTGTGAAGGACGTCTTGCTATAGAAAATAATATTGTTTCTATAAAAGATTGAAGATATGGGATAAACAGTATTAAGAAGGAGGAAGCAAAATGGAATTGAAAACACTCAAGGAAGAGCTTGGCTCAACAGCATATCCTGGCCGCGGTATTCTTTTAGGTCGAAGCGCCGATGGAAAGAAAGCCGTTATAGGATATTTTATTATGGGTCGCAGTGTAAATAGCCGCAACCGTATTTTTGTTGCAGATGGGGATGGATTGAAAACCAAAGCTTTTGATGAAAGTAAAATGGTAGATCCCTCCTTAATCATCTATAATCCTGTCTTAGTGCTGGGAAATACGCAAATTGTTACAAACGGCGATCAAACCGATACGATTTTCGATTTTCTGAAAGACGGAAAAACCTTTGAAGACGCCTTGCGTACACGTACTTTTGAGCCGGATTCCCCTAATTTCACTCCACGTATTTCCGGTGTTATAGATTCCAAATCCGGCGCATATAAGCTTTCTATTCTGAAAAGCGATTGCGGAGACGAAGCTTCCGTGCAGCGGTTCTTTTATGAATATGAACAGCCCAAAGCCGGAGAGGGTCACTTTATCCATACCTATATGGGAGACGGAAACCCGCTTCCTTCCTTTGAGGGAGAGCCTCAGTTGGTAGCGATTCCCAACGATATAGATACGTTTACCAAGACAGTTTGGGAAAGCTTGAATGAAGAGAACAAAGTCTCTCTGTTTACAAGATTTATTGATCTGGAAACAGGAGAGATAGAAAGCCGCATCTGCAATAAGCACGAAGCGTAAGGAGGAATTTTCAAATGGCCAATGAATTGCTTTTGAAGTATGGCTGTAATCCCAATCAAAAACCGTCAAGAATTTATATGCAGGATGGTTCGGATTTGCCCATCCAGGTGCTCAATGGCAAACCGGGTTATATTAATTTTTTGGATGCTTTTAACAGCTGGCAGCTTGTTAAAGAACTGAAAGAAGCTACCGGACTTCCGGCAGCCGCATCCTTTAAGCATGTGAGCCCTGCCGGAGCGGCTGTAGCTGTTCCTATGAGCGATACTCTCAAAAAGATTTATTTTGTAGATGATCTGGAGCTTTCTCCTATTGCAACCGCTTATGCTCGGGCCAGAGGTGCGGATAGAATGTCTTCCTATGGTGACTGGGTGGCACTTTCCGATACTTGCGACAAAGAAACGGCAACCCTGCTGGCAAGAGAAGTATCGGATGGTATCATTGCTCCCGGATATACGGAAGAAGCATTGGCTATTTTAAAGGCAAAGCGCAAAGGAACTTATAATGTAGTACAGATTGATCCTTCTTATATTCCTGCTCCTGTTGAGCATAAAGATGTTTTTGGCATTACGTTTGAGCAGGGACGCAATGAGGTTAAAATCACGGAAGATATGCTCAAGAATATCGTCACTGAGAACAAAGAACTGCCCGATGAAGCCAAGCGGGATCTTTTGATCTCTCTGATCGCATTGAAATATACCCAGTCCAATTCCGTTTGCTATGCAAAGGACGGCCAGGCTATCGGTATCGGAGCCGGCCAGCAGAGCCGCATTCACTGCACACGTCTTGCAGGCAATAAGGCGGATATCTGGTATCTGCGTCAGCACCCGAAGGTGCTTTCCCTCCCCTTTAAGGAGAAAATTCGCCGTGCAGATCGGGACAATACCATCGATGTATATATTTCCGATGAATATATGGATGTGCTGGCAGATGGCATTTGGGAAAACTTCTTTACAGAAAAGCCCGAAGTGTTGACGGCGGAAGAGAAAAAAGCTTGGCTTTCCACCTTCAGCGGCGTATCCGTTGGATCCGATGCTTTCTTCCCCTTCGGGGATAACATTGAGCGTGCACGGAAATCGGGCGTCCAGTATATTGCAGAACCCGGCGGCTCTATTCGGGATGACCATGTGATTGATACCTGCAATAAATATAACATGGTAATGGCGTTTACGGCGCAAAGACTGTTCCACCATTGATGCAGAGGGGGCACAGATATGGATATATTGGTTGTAGGAAGCGGCGGGCGCGAACATGCTATTATTCGCAAACTGAAAGAAAGCCCTAAAGCAGATACGATTTATTGCGCTCCCGGTAACGGCGGAATTTCAAAAGACGCTGTTTGCGTTTCGGTTCCGGTTATGGACATCCCGGGAATGGTTGCCCTTGCAAAGGAAAAGAAAGTGGGAATGGTGTTTGTTGCGCCTGATGATCCTCTGGCCGCCGGTATGGTAGATGCAATGGAAGCAGAGGGCATTCCCGCTTTTGGCCCCAGAGCCAATGCGGCTATCATTGAAGCAAGTAAGGTCTTTTCTAAAAATCTGATGAAAAAATACGGTATTCCTACTGCAGGATATGAGGTTTTTTCCGATCCGAAGGAAGCAGCCGCTTATATTGAGCAGAAAGGAAGCTATCCTGTTGTTGTAAAGGCAGATGGATTGGCGCTGGGAAAAGGTGTTTTAATCTGTCAAAATTTCCAGGAGGCTAAAGATGCTCTCCATGAAATTATGGAAGATAAAGTGTTTGGCGCTTCCGGCAACCAGGTGGTTGTAGAGGATTTTATAACCGGACCGGAAGTTTCTGTTCTGGCTTTTACAGACGGACATTGTGTTAAACCCATGGTTTCCAGTATGGATCACAAAAGAGCCCTGGATGGAGATAAAGGGCTGAACACCGGCGGAATGGGAACAATTAGCCCCAATCCTTACTATACGGAAGCTATTGCAGAAGAATGCATGAACACGATTTTCCTTCCCACCATAGAAGCCATGCGCAAAGAGGGAAGACCTTTTAAAGGATGTCTCTATTTTGGCTTGATGCTTACAAAGGATGGACCGAAAGTCATCGAATACAACTCCCGCTTTGGCGATCCGGAGACCCAAGTGGTTTTGCCCAGGCTGAAAACGGATTTTGTAGATGTTCTCATGGCTGTTATTGAAGAAAGGTTAGAAGAACAGCCTGTGGAATGGTCGGATGATGCTTGTGCATGCGTTGTAATGGCTTCGGGCGGATATCCGGGAAAATACGAAAAAGGAATCCCGATTTATGGGCTTAACGAAGATGGGCAGGTAGAAGGAGCTACTGTTTACCATGCAGGAACCCTTTTTGAAAACGGTCATTTTGTAACAAACGGTGGACGTGTTTTAGGCGTGACTGCATTGGGGAGCAATTTGGAAACAGCCCTTCAAAAAGCATATCAAGCTGTGGATACGATTTCCTGGAAGGATGTCCATTTCCGCAAAGATATTGGCAGAAGATAAAAGTTGCTTTTATAAAAACAGCACCTATCCAGTAGATAGGTGCTGTTTTCTTATATATACTCTACTTTCCGTTATGTATAAACCATAGTAATGAAGAATTCGATCCGTGTATGAAAAAAACTCCCGGATTTTCCGGGAGTTTTTTTTATTCCGCTAAGGCTCTGCTGAGCCAGACATCGGCGATGTCCAAAGCAAGGTATAAACCGGGCTTTTCACTGGATTTTACAATCTGCTTTCTGGAACCGATGCTAGGGTCGGTATACATCAATTGTATGGTAACTTTATCCGCTACATCCAGATCCTGCACTTTTTTCTTGCTTTTAATCTCCAGCTTTACCACATATTTATCCTTCATGCTGCCGTAATAAATTGTATCTCCGCAACGAACTAGCGGTTTCCCTTTATACATAGGAAATTTCGTTTTCTCATTCATGCAACCAGCCTCCTATAGTCATTCGCGCATCATACATACATATTCGCTTGTTTTCCGAAATCCATAGGGAAGATAGAAGAAGCAGTTACTCTTCCAGATAAGACTCTAAAAGGATCTGCAGCAATTCATCCCGATCTATTTTGCAAATCAGGCTTCGAGCACCGTTATGTGTTGTGATATACGTAGGATCTTCAGACAGAATATATCCAACCATTTGATTAATAGGTTTATATCCTTTTTCCTTCAGGGCGTCGTAAACAATAGTCAGGATTTTTTTAATATCCTGTTTTCTATCCCTTCCCAGGGAAAACGTCATCGTTTTATCTAACACAAAAACACCTCCTATGCTGCTTTGATCAGATTTCGGAAATCATTCTTTCAAATATGAAATAATACATACATGATACATCAAAATGATAGTAAAAGCAAGGACTAAATTGTGAACAAGAATCAGGAACGCAAATAGGCGCCTGCTTTTTCCAATTCCTTTATGATTTTTTTCATGGTTCCGCTAATTTGTTCATCTGTCAGAGTCCCTTCTTTAGAACGCAGAACGATATTAAAGGCAACACTCTTTTTATCCTTTTCGATTTGAGCACCTTTATATACATCAAAGAGCGAAATTTTTTCTAACAGAGCTCCGCCGCCGGCCTTTATAGCCTTTTCAAGAGTAAGAACAGGAATATCCTCGGAGCAAATAAGAGCCAAGTCCCTGGTAACTGCAGGGAATTTCGGAAGGGGAGTATATACCTTTTCCTGAATAGCATGAGCAAACATCTTCTCAATATCAAGGGAGAAACAGATCACGCGGCCACTGATACCATAATTTTCACAAACGGTAGGATGGATCTCTCCCAAAACACCCAGTTTTTCACCCTCGATAGTGAAAACAGCACAACGACCCGGATGATATCCATATTCTGTGGAGGAAGCTTCTATATCCCAATTGATAACGCCAAGCCGCTCGAAAAGTTGTTCCACCATTCCTTTTGCTGTGAAGAAATCGGCATCCTCTCCATAGAGACCTGCAATCAAAGTGTTTTTCTCAATGGGCAGTGTTTCGGGGGTTGTGGGAATATACTCAACAGCCAGTTCATAGAGCCATGCCTTCTCATTGCGGTTATTATAGTTTCTTGCTAGGGTTTCCAGCATGGAGGGAAGAGCTGTAGTACGCATAACGCTGGTGTCTTCTCCCAGAGGATTGGAAATCTTTACAGAATTGCGTTCCGGTGCATCAGCAGGCATCCCAATCTTATCGTAATATTTGGGGCTGATGAAAGAATACGTCATAATCTCGCTGGCGCCTAACGCCCGCATAACCGTATGGATGGTACGTTCAAATTTCTGTTTTTCCGTATATTTTCCCTGGGCGCCGCCGGAAAGAGAAGTGCCCGGAATTTTATTATACCCATAAAAACGGGCTATTTCTTCTGCAATGTCGGCTTTGTGCTCCAGATCCGGGCGATACGTAGGTACAAGGATTTCATCGCCGTCAAATGCACATCCAAGCTTACAAAGAATGCTTTGCATTTCTTCCTTAGAGAGCTGCAGATCCAGGAAACGGTTGATCCAATCTGTATCCAGATGGATACGGCGGCGCTCGGCATCAAAATGTGTATCCATAATTTTGCCGTCCATAACATCGCCGGCATCCAGCATTTCTACTAATTCGCAGGCTCTTTCCAAAGCGGGAAGACAGTTGTTGGGATCCAGGCCTTTTTCATAGCGGGAAGAGGCGTCTGTGCGCATTCCCTGATCTCTTGCCGTTGTACGAACGGAAGCAGCGTTAAAGCAGGCGGATTCAAAAACAATAGTTGTGGTGTCGTCCATAATACCGCTGTATTCGCCGCCCATAACGCCTGCAATGGCAATAGGTTTCTTTCCATCGGCAATCACAAGCTGCTTGCCGGTCAAAGTGCGGTCCACACCATCCAACGTGGTGATGGTCTCTCCCTCCTGAGCACGGCGTACACGGATCTTATTTTCCTCCACGAAGCGCAGATCGAAAGCATGCATGGGCTGGCCGTATTCCAGCATAACATAGTTAGTAATATCCACGATATTGTTGATCGGGCGCACACCCATGGCACGCAGACGTTCCCGCATCCATAGGGGAGAAGGCTTTACCCGGACATTTTTCACGATCTTTGCAGAATATACGGAGCAAAGATCCTCTGCTTCAATTTTTACATCCAAAAGGTTGCTGCAGTCTCCATGACCGCCTTTCACAGAAGGCGTGTGCAAAGTAAGGGGGACATCAAAAGTAGCAGAAGCTTCTCTCGCCAGGCCGATCACAGAAAAACAGTCGGGCCGGTTGGAAGTGATTTCGAACTCTACAACCGTGTCGTTGAGACCGATAGCTTCCTGTATGGGCTTTCTAAGAGTAAGATCACAGCCGTCTTCTTCCGTTAAAACGAAAATACCATCTTCAATGGCAGAAGGAAAGTCATGGGCAGTAAGCCCCAATTCACCCAAAGAGCAAAGCATACCATTGCTTTCCACTCCCCGGAGTTTGCCCTTTTTAATCTTCACACCCCCAGGAAGAGTGGAATTGTGCAAGGCGGCAGGTACTACGTCGCCTTCTTTCAGATTCTGGGCTCCTGTTACAATCTGTATAAGAGAATCGCTCCCTGTATTAACCTGGCAGATCCAAAGATGATCAGAATCAGGATGGCGCTCCATTTTTTCCACACGTGCAACCACTACATTATTGATTTCGGAGCCTTCCTGTGCCCATCCTTCTACCTTGGAACCGCTCATGGTTATAGCTTCCGTAAAATCACGCATAGGCATAGCAGGGATCTTTGTGAATTCCTGCAGCCATTTCATGGATAAGTTCATATTTCAATACCACGCTTTCTATTTTCAAATCAGGCAGTCTATATTAGAACTGTTTCAGGAAACGGACGTCGTTTTCATAGAACATGCGGATATCATCTATAGCATAACGACGCATTACAACACGTTCCAAGCCCATTCCCAGAGCAAAACCGCTGTATACCTCAGGGTCGATGCCACAGTTGGAAAGAACCTTGGGATGCACCATACCGCAGCCTAAAATTTCGATCCAACCTTCGCCCTTACACAGACGACAGCCTTCTCCATGGCAGTTAAAGCATTGTACGTCCACCTCGGCGCTGGGTTCTGTGAAGGGGAAATGATGAGGACGGAAGCGCACAACGCTGTCTTCTCCGTAAAGTCTCTTAATAAATGTTTCCAGTGTACCTTTCAGATCTGCGAACGAGATACCTTTATCAACCACAAGCCCCTCGATCTGATGGAAAAGGGGAGAGTGGGTTGCGTCAAGAGCATCAGAGCGGTATACACGACCGGGAGAAATAACACGGATAGGCGGCTTTTGCTTTTCCATCACTCGTACCTGTACGGGGGATGTTTGCGTCCGCAGCACGATATTATCATTGATATAAAATGTATCCTGGGTATCCCGGGCAGGATGATCTTTAGGAATGTTTAAAGCTTCAAAATTATAGTAATCATATTCCACTTCGGGGCCTTCTACAATATCAAAGCCCATCCCGATAAAAATTTCTTTTATCTCTTCCAAAACGGCCGATAGAGGGTGCTGTGTGCCCAACTCATGCCGTTTGCCGGGCATCGTTACATCAATTTTTTCCGCCTGCAGCCGTTTTTCCAATTCAGCCTGCTTCAGTTCAGAGGCTCTTTTTACCAGTTCCCCCTCAATAAAAGCGCGGACCTCATTGGCCAGCTGACCAATGACAGGTCTTTCTTCGGGAGAAAGTCCACCCATTTTTTTCAAAATCGCCGTAACTTCCCCTTTTTTACCCAAGTACTGTACGCGCAGAGCTTCCAGCGCCTGCTGGCTTTCCGCGGCATTCAGGTCCTGTTCCGCTTTCAGGCGGATTGCCTCAAGCTCCTGTTTCATGGAATCCATCCTTTCCTTACTAGGCTCCGGGGAACCCCCGCAGCATAAAACCAATTTTATAAAATACAAAAAGAAAAGGCTTTCATCCCAAAGGGACGAAAGCCTGATTTCGTGGTACCACCCTCATTTATGTCGTTCAGCAAGATACAATATCCCGCTGAAGAACAACTCGGAAGCTTTTTAACGGAAGCTGCCCGTTACAGCCTACTGGAATTCTTCAGCCGTACCGCTCCAAAGGGAACTTCGCCTTATCGCGCCGCAGTATGCTTACAGCCTATGACATACATTCTCTGCCCGGCAATGAAATAAGGGTACTTCCTTTTTCCACGCGTTCTTTCTATCTGTATTTCAAGTATTTATAATAATAGCATGATTTTCCTGAAAAATCAACAGGTTTTATCTGTTTATCCGTTGCTGAAGAATCTCTAAAGGGTAATTCCGTCTTTAAAAATGGCAATTCCGCTTTTGTCCAGTTCTTCACTCTTGGCCTTTTTTTCTCCGGAGGCTACAGAAAGCACCAGTTCAAAAAGCTCCCGACTCAAATCAGCCATGTTTAAATTTTCGGAAAGCAGTCTTCCTGCATCAAAATCAATCCACTGTTTTTTCTTTCTAGCTAATTCTGTATTGCTGGAAATTTTTAAAGTGGGGACAGGGCATGCAAAGGGAGTTCCGCGCCCGGTAGTAAATAAGACCATATGGGCGCCCGAAGCCGCCAAAGCGCAGGACGCAACAAGATCGTTTCCCGGAGCTTCCAGCAGATTGAGCCCTTTTTGCTGAACGGGATCTCCATACAGCAGTATATCCTCAACAGGGCTGCTTCCAGATTTCTGCACACAGCCAAGGGACTTATCTTCCAGTGTCGTAATTCCCCCGGCTTTGTTGCCAGGGGAGGGGTTTTCGTCGACTTTTTCTCCATAGCGCAAAAAATACGATTTGAACCCATTGATTAATCCACAGAGTTTTTCAAAAATCTGCCTATTACGGCAACGATTCATCAGAAGCTGTTCCGCTCCAAACATTTCCGGCACTTCCGTCAAAATGGAGGTTCCTCCATAGGACGCGAGAAAATCGGATAATCCACCTACAACCGGGTTGGCCGTGATGCCGGAAAAGCCATCTGATCCGCCGCATTTTAATCCTACCACCAGCTCGGAGGCAGGGCGTTTTTCCCGCCGGAAGGTTTTAGTATACTCGCAGAGTTCCTGCACAAGGGCTGCTCCTTCAGAGACTTCGTCATCGCATTCCTGGCATAAAAGGAATTTTACCCGTCTGGGGTCATACTCTCCCAAAACCTCTTTCAAGCTTTCAAGAGTATTGTTTTCACAGCCAAGGCCTAAAACCAATACACCTCCGGCATTTGGATGCCGGATCAGCCCACAAAGGGCTTTTTGTGTGTGGAGAAGATCCCCACCTAATTGGGAACAACCATAGGGGTGGGAGTAGGCATAAATTCCATCGGGGGCATCGGGGCAAAGAAGTTTTGCTTTTTTTTCAATTTCTTTCGCAATAGCATTTACACAGCCTACAGTGGGAATGATCCAAATTTCGTTTCGAATACCAGTTTTTCCGTCCGGTCGGGGATAACCCCAGAAGAAAGCTTCCTCTTCTGCCGGTTTTATATCCTCAAAAGAAGGCGTATATGTATATTCCAAAAGCCCTTCCAAATCAGAGGCAACATTCTGTGTATGTACATGCATCCCTTGCCGGATGTTTTTTCGGGCATGTCCGATAGGATTTCCATATTTTATAATTTTGTCTCCCGCAGGAATGTCTTGCAGCGCAATTTTATGGCCGGCAGGAATGTCATCCAGAAGAGGAAACTGCAGAGGGCTGGGAAGTTCTCCCTTGGATAAAGGCCGGAGAGCTACCGCCACATTGTCTTTTGGGTGGATCTGTAAAACGGAAATCATACCGTTTCCTCCTTTTGGACAGAATTCAAAAGCTTTTCCATAGCTTTTCGCATTCCTTCTTTACAAATTATATCAAAATAGTCTCCCGCCCTTTCGGTGAAGGAGGGAATAGCGGAGAGATCTTCTCCCCAGAAAGACACCTGGGAGGCCGCGGAAAGAACAAGCTCTCTGGGTGGATCCTGTCTGTGCATCTCGAAGAAATCCAAAACCGCCTTATCATCCCGAATCTGGATTTGTCGGTTTCCATCAACCGGCTTTCCGGAATAAAAAGCCAGGAGAGCCGCAAAGGAAAAAAGAATACAGGAAGGAAGCTTTTTGTTTTCTTTCACATAATCTTTCAGCGAAGGGAGCAGCCTGGCTTTCCATTTGGATACAGAGTTCAACGCAATAGAAAGAAGAGAGTGGTGGAGATATGGATTTTCAAACCGCTCAAATGTATCCTCCACAAAATCGGCAACCTCTTTTTCGGGGAGTGGAACCGTTTGTGCCAATTCTTTTTTTACCAATTGCTCCATATACCGGCGGATGAGACTATCTTTCATGCATTGGCCAACCGTTTCCGCTCCAGCAAGATAGGCGGCTAAAGCGGTTCCCGTATGCGCACCGTTTAAGATACGCACTTTTCTTTCCCGATACGGCGCGATATTTTCCGTAAAAAGAACCGGCAGACCCGCCTGATCCAAAGGAAAACGTTCCGCTATATTTCCTTTGTTTTCGATGGCCCAAAAGCCAAACGGCTCGGCTATATCCAGAAGTTTATCCTCATATCCCAGCTCTGCAAAAAGGGCAGAGGCATCGTCCGGCGAACCGGTAACAATTCGGTCTACCAAAGTAGAACAGAACGTACATGCAGTTTCAATCCAATGGGCAAATTCGCCTGTAAGGTTCCATAGCTTTACATAATGCAAAATGCAGTTTTTCAGTTCTGCTCCGTTATTTTCGATCAATTCTGTGGGCAGGAATGTAATGCCTTTGTTATTGCTTCCGGAAAAATGCAGGAACCGTCTATATAGCCACTGGGTAACTTTCCCGGGGAAGGATTCCGGAGGCGTCATCTCCATTTGGTCTTCGGGCTGGAATACAATTCCTGCTTCCGTTGTATTGGATATGATAAATTCCAAGGATGGAAGATCTGCAAGGCTCATAAATTCTTCATAATTTTCATAACAGTGCAGCACCTTTTTAACGCAGGATACGATCTGCGGTTTGGAAATGAGATTTCCTTTTTCTTTGCCTCTTCGATATACCGTAAAAAAAGAATCCTGCTCCTCAAAAGGTGTAAGATTACCGCCTCTTCTAGGTTTTACCGCTATAATATTGCCCTTGAAAATATTCTTTCCGTTTGCTTCATCCACCATTTGGTCTACAAAAGCACGAAGGAAATTTCCTTCTCCAAACTGTAAAACCCGGATCGGATATTCCTCTCTTTTTATCATATCTTGTATCTGTTTCATTTTTCCTTCCCCATTTCTATATGGCTCTTACCTGCATTGTAACAAATTTTTCCTGTAAGTCAATTCTGTTTTAGCACTCGCATAGAATTTACTATATATATTTATAAATATTTTACAAAATTTAATTTTATATTCCAGGTTTATTTGACACAATATGAGCAAAAGTGCTATGATTTGTCTGTCCTAAAAAGGAACTCAGGAGAAAAAGGTGATTCATTTTGTCCAACGCTAACACCGCAAAACAGGCGGTATCCTGTTCTTCGGCTTTCACAAAACAAGATAAACCAAGTTTTCTTTCTAAACGGGGGGCAGGAATTTTGCTCCCCATTAGTGCGCTGCCTTCACCATATGGAATCGGAAGTTTGGGAAAAGAAGCCTATCGCTTCGCAGATTTTCTTCAAAAGGCAGGGCAAAAATATTGGCAGGTTCTTCCGGTAGGGCCTACAAGCTACGGAGATAGCCCATACCAGAGTTTTTCTGCCTTTGCCGGAAATCCATATTTTATAGATTTGGATATGCTTTCGGAAGAGGGCCTTTTAGAAAAGAATACTTTGTGTGAGGTGGATTGGCAAAATACAGCCGATCATATCGAATACTCTGCACTATATGAAAATCGCTTCCGGTATTTAAGACAGGCCTTTTCTCAAAGCCATCATATGGGAACCACTGCGTATCTGGATTTTTGCCGGGAAAATAGTTTCTGGCTGGATGAATACGCTCTATTCATGGCTTGTAAATCGTATTTTAAAGGTGTTTCCTGGCAGGAATGGCCGGAAGCACTGCGGCTTTATAAAAAGGAGGCAGTCCTGGAATATAAAACCCTGCTGCAAGAGGATGTGGACTTTTGGAAATTCTGTCAGTTTGCATTTTTCTCACAGTGGAAAAAATTAAAGAAATATGTAAACGACAAAGGAATCCGTATCATCGGAGACATGCCCATTTACGTAGCCATGGACAGTGCCGATGTCTGGGCACACAGCTCTTATTTTCAGCTGGATAAAGAACATAGACCGAAAAAGGTAGCAGGAGTTCCCCCGGATGCTTTTTCCGCGGATGGCCAGCTGTGGGGAAACCCTCTTTACGATTGGGAGCAACTGGAAAAGGAGGATTTTTCCTGGTGGAGAGAACGGATGAAAGCCGCTTCCATGCTTTTTGATTGTGTTCGCATCGATCACTTTATAGGTATTTGCCGGTATTTTTCCGTACCAGCAGAAGATACTACCGCCAAAAACGGAACATATTATCAAGGGCCTGGAATGAAGCTGATTCACGCAATACAGGAATCAACCGGAAATGCAGAAGTTATCGCAGAAGATCTGGGCGTGATTGTGCCGGAAGTGGAGGAACTTCTGAAGAAATCGGGGTATCCGGGGATGAAGGTCTTGCAGTTCGCATTTGATGGCAGAAAGGATAATGACCACCTTCCATATATGTTTGGGCGTAATCTTGTGGCATACGCCGGCACCCACGACAACGATACCCTTGTTGGATGGTACGAAGGGCTTTCTGAGGCGGAAAAGAAGCTTCCTTCTGAATTTTTAAATATTGTGGACGCAGAAGAAATCGGTGTAGCGTCTATCCGTCTTTTATACGCTTCTCCCGCAAATACGGTGATTTTTCAGGCACAGGATATTTTGGGGCTTCCTAGAGAAGCCAGAATGAATCATCCCTCCACAATGGGAGGAAATTGGTGTTGGCGCTTATTGCCGGGCCAGCTGGATGATTCTTTGGCGGGAGCTTTACGTGATTTGGTTTCCGTTTATGGTAGAGATCCGGGTTGAAAATCTTTTGCTGAAACGCATCGCAGGGATAAGACAGTCTGCCCATATGAATAAACATATTTTCGTTTGGTAATATATTTCTCTTTTCCTACTGTAACTAAAATTTTACAGTTTCAGAATTGTTTTTCTCATAGTATTATGCTACAATAATTCAATATCAAACCATCGGAGGAATTGCATAAAATGGATATTTTTGTTGAACAGATCATTCATAGAAAGATGTCTCCTATTGATTTCCTGATCACAATAGGAGTGACTCTTGTAGGATTAATTCTGATGATCGCATGCTTTCTGTTTATTCCCAGTTTCCTTTTCTTTGTTTTTGCCGGTGTATGCTTTGGAATTTATTGGGTTGTAAGTTCCCGGAACCTGGAATTCGAATACAGCGTCACAAACGGGGATCTGACGGTGGATAAAATTATAAACCGCCGCAGCCGCAAGCGTGTTGTATCCTTGGATTGTAAGGATGTAGAAACAATGGGAAAATACAAAGCGCAGGATCATGCGGCCAAATCCTATGACAAAAAACTTTTTGTGGGGATTCGTGCAGATGGTGCGGAAGGCTGGTATGTATCCGCCAGAACAAAGAGATTTGGGCATGTGCTTCTTGTTTTTGATCCCAATGATCGTGTGTTGGAAGCTATGCGTCCTTTCCTTCCCCGCCAATTGGCTTTTGAAGTGTTCGGAAGACCGAACCAGAAAATTAAAAGCGATATGTAAGGCAGGCTGTTATGCTTTTTGTTGGAATCGATTCTGTGGAAATCAACCGAATAGAGAAAGCTATGAAAAATCCGCGCTTTTGCCAGAGAGTTTTCGGGGAAGCCGAAAACTCTCTTCTTGCAATGCGCGGATTTTCTGCTGAAAGCGCGGCGGCTTGCTTTTGTGCAAAAGAGGCTTTTTCTAAAGCTATGGGGACAGGGATCCGGGGCTTCCGTCTCTGCGAAGTAGAGTTGCTTCGGAACGAATTGGGTGCGCCGTATTTGCAGTTATCGGGAAATGCTTTGAAAATGGCTCTGGAAAAAGGGTTGCGATTTTCCGTCAGCGTAACCCATACAAAGGAATTGGCCACTGTAATCGTAATAGGGGAGAAAGAGGAGGTTACTTTATGAAGGTATTGAGCGCCGCTCAATCTAGGGAATTGGAGGAAAAGGCGGTTTCTTCCGGAATCTCCTATCTGGAATTGATGGAAAACGCCGGAGCTGCTGCCGTTCGCTTCCTTATGAAAAAATACTCTATCAAAGGAACGAAAGTTGTCATCCTCTGCGGCAAAGGAAACAATGGGGGAGACGGCTTTGTAATAGCCCGCCGGTTGGCTCAGCAAGAGGCACGTGTTGCTGTAGTCCTTGTAGAAGGGCCTCCGAAAACGGAAATTGCAGCTAAAATGTATGAAAAACTATCCGACACCTTTCTTCGTATCGTTCACTATGAAAGGGAAGAATCCACAGTCTCGGCGCTCCTGTATTCTGCGGATCTTATCATAGACGCTGTATACGGGATTGGGTTTCATGGTAGGATAGCAGAATCTTTGGATTCTCTTTTTGCGCATGTTCAAAAGGCATATGCCCCTGTTATCGCTATAGATATCCCAAGCGGTGTGCAGTGCGATACCGGCGCTGTATTAGGGACATGCATCCATGCTCAGCATACAGTTACATTTTCTACTATGAAACCGGCGCATTTGCTGCCTTCATCCAAGGAATATTGCGGAAATATAACGGTTTCTCCCATTGGCATCTCTTCCGAAATCATAGAATCTCAGAAAAACTGTTTGTATGTTCCCAATACAGAGTATGTAAAAGGCCTTTTTCATCCCCGGAAACCAGACAGCAACAAAGGAGATTACGGTCGGCTTCTATGCATATGCGGAAGCTATGGTATGGCTGGCGCCGCCGTTTTAAGTATTCGTTCTGCCCTTCGGTGTGGTGCAGGGCTTGTTTATGCCGCTTTGCCGGAATCCATCTATCCCATAGCGGCGGTGTCTGCTCCGGAGGCGGTATACTTGCCTTTAAAAGAGAATACAGTTTTAGAAGATACAGATACGGAAAAATTGCGGAAAACCATATCCCAGGCTTCTGCAATCTTGCTTGGATGCGGATTAGGGACTTCTCCTTTTGCAGAAGAGCTTTTAAAGCTGTGTTTTTCAGAAGCTACAGCCCCCATCATATTGGATGCTGATGGCATAAATCTGCTTTGCCGCAATATACATGTATTACAGGAAACGAAAGCTTCTGTTGTCCTTACACCGCACCCCGGTGAAATGGCTAGACTGACACAAAAAAGCATACCGGAAATTCAAGCTGACCGCATTCATACGGCTCAGGAATTTGCAGTTTCCCACGGGGTAACGGTTGTATTGAAAGGTTGCGGGACGATAATTGCTGCAAAAGACGGAACAACATTTCTGAATACAACGGGAAATCCCGGTATGGCGAAAGGCGGTTCCGGAGATGTGCTGGCAGGGATGATTGCTTCCTTGGCGGCACAGGGATATGCACCGACGGACGCTGCAGCTGCAGCTGTTTATCTGCATGGCTATGCCGGAGATCTATGCGTGAAGGGAATGTCCCAAATGGCTATGCTGCCCAGCGATCTCATAGAGCGGCTCCCAGAAGCCTTTTTGGCGGCGGAAATTTCGTAGGCAGTATTTTTGAATAAAGGAGGGAACATATGCGAAAATGGGGTGTACCCTCTCTTCTTTTATGTTTTTGCATTTTAACCGGATGCAGCGCTAAGCCTTCTTATATCAGCCAGGAACAAATTTCGGCTGCATTTCAATGCAAGGCAAAAATTACTTCCTCTTCCGGTGTGTGGGAAGCCGTGGTGACCCATACGGCCGGCAACGGCTTTTCATGTGAAGGAGAAAATATTTCCTACTACTGGACGGGCGGCCAGTTTTATGAAACCTGCGCCGGCCTGGAATCCGAAAGAGGATCCTGCACTCTGCCGGATACCGCCTATGCTCTGCAGCTTAAAAATCTGGTTTCCTTACTTTATGAAAGCCAATTGGAACCATTGGATGGTGAGACTTTAAAGGGTTCCTGCAGCTGGGGCGAGTTTATAGTAAAAGCGGACAGCACAACCGGAAAAATTTTGGAAATACGTTGTGATGGCGCAGGATTTCACGCTGTTTTCGAGGACCTTGAAACGTAAAGTACATATAAAATGTAAGCAGGCCTTTTCTATTCTGGGAAAGGCCTGCTTTTTCTATAATCTGAAATAGCGATTGCTGTCAAAAAAAGCAAATCTTAATATTATGAAATTAGGATCTGTATAAAGTCTCCACTCCCTGCCAAAAATAGAAACAGATCCGGATGAAAAATTATATGATTGCGGAGTGTGAAAAAAGTGAATATCCGAAGAGGCGATATATATTATGCTGATTTAAGCCCGGTAGTAGGTTCGGAGCAAGGAGGAATCCGCCCTGTATTGATTGTCCAGAATGATGTGGGGAATCGATTTAGCCCTACAGTTATTGCGGCAGCCATTACCAGCCAGAAATCCAAGGCAAATCTCCCTACGCATATTTTGCTGGATTCCGCTACGACTGGACTTTCCCGGGATTCGATTGTTTTGCTAGAACAGGTTCGCACCATTGATAAACACCGTCTGAAAGAACGGATGGGGCGACTTGATAACGGAAGTATGAATAAAGTGGATGAAGCTCTCTCTATTAGCTTTGGTTTGGGAGGAGACGCTCCTTCCCGTCAGGCTACATAGACAGCCTTACATTAAGATTGTATAAGGGACAGACAGAAAGAAAATACTAAGGATATTTCAAATAAAAGAGGTGACAATTTATATGGCAATTACAGAAAAAGAATTAACTGCTCTGGAAGATCTCTTAAGTGGAGAAAAATTGCTTGTAACAAAATACAAAGCGTATGCCCAGATGTGCAGCGATCAGGAACTGAAACAAAAGTGTGAAGCGATCGCCTCCAAGCATCAAACACACTATGAAAAACTGATGACTTTTTTGAATTAAAGGATGGTGAACAGCATGGCAGAGGCTCCTATGCAGGAACGGGATATTCTGGATGATGTGCTTACCTCGCAAAAGAATATGACAGGCACCTACAATACGTGCGCAAATGAATGCGCAACGCCTTCTATCCGTGACAGCCTTGTGGATATTTTAACAGAAGAACATCAAATCCAGGCGGATGTGTTCAATGAAATGAGCAAACGCGGATGGTATCCGGTGCAGCAGGCTGAACAGCAAAAAATCCAGCAAGCGAAGCAAAAATATGAAAATGCGAAACCACAGTAAACGGTTACACCGGATATTTTAAAATAAACGAAAAAGGATGGCCAGGGGGATTCTCCCCGACCATCCTTTTTTTGACAGAAACAGCAGAGGAACAGGCCTATAATGAAACATATCCGCAAGGGGAGGGAAAGCAATGCGAACGATATATGTGGATGTGCTTCTTGGATTGAATCTTTTTATCAACTATTTTCTTCTCTTGGCGGTTTCTAAATTTTTATCCTGGGAAGGGAAAAGAAGAAGATTTTTTTTAGCCGCACTTATAGGCGCCCTGTATTCCTTAACTATTCTGCTTCCGGAACTTCCCGATATTCTATCCCTTATTTTTAAATTGCTGATTGCAGGCGTACTCATTCGGATTGCTTTTCCGTTCCGGGGGTGGATCCCATTTTTTAAAGCGGTTGCCGTCTTTTATCTTATGAATTTTGCTTTTGCCGGATTCATGCTGGCCATATGGTATTGTATTTCTCCTGCAAGCCTAACCATTCGAAATTCAGTGGTGTATTTTTCTATATCACCCGTTCTGTTTTTGTGCCTTACTGTTCTTTCTTATCTTGTAATACGTCTGCTGCAGAGAATTACAGGAAAAGGTAAAATACCACAAACGGAGTGTAAAATTACAGTTTATTATAAAGGGAACGAAATTTCCTGTCTTGCCTGTGTGGATACCGGAAACCGTTTGGAAGAACCTTTTTCAGGATATCCCGTGATTGTGATGGAAAAAGAAAAGCTTCCGAGTATTCCGGAAGAAGAGCCATTCCGTTTCATACCGTTCCGCGCTGTACATACGCAAGGGCTTCTGAAAGCTTTCCGCCCGGATAAAGTGATCGTTCAGCTGGCAGAAAAAAAGACAGAATGTAAAAATGTATATATTGCGATAAGCGAAACACCTCTCTCTGCAGGAACATTTTCGGCTCTTATAAACCCGGATCTGATTCTATAATATTCAATTTAAATCGGCCAAACGGCAGAAAGGAAGGATTTGCAGATGAAAATGGGAAAAATGGTGGGGGATTTATTAAGCGGAATATTATCAGCTATGTGGATGCGGCTGCATATTTTGCTGGAAGTACATTACATAAACGGGCCGGAAACGCTGCCTCCGCCTCTTACTCCCGATGAAGAAACGGATATTATGCAGCAAATTCTTTCGGGAAAGGAAGAAGCAAGAGAACCTCTGATAACCCATAATTTGCGGCTGGTAGTGTATATCGCAAAAAAATTTGAGTCCAGCAATACGGGGATGGAAGATCTGATTTCTATAGGAACCATCGGCCTGATTAAAGCTGTCAATACTTTTCGCCCGGAAAAAAATATCAAGCTTGCCACATATGCTTCACGCTGCATTGAAAATGAAATATTAATGTTTTTGCGAAAAAATTCACAGCTTCGAAACGAAATCTCCATTGACGACCCTCTAAATGTAGATTGGGACGGAAACGAATTACTCCTTTCCGATATACTGCGAAGCGACCAGGATTCTGTAGACCGCAATCTTGAGCAGGAAGCGGAAAAAACAGTCCTCTTAAAAGCAGTTTCTCGATTAGCCCCAAGAGAAAAACAGATTATGGAGCTTCGTTTTGGTCTGGGAAATGGAAAAGAACATACGCAAAAAGAGGTGGCCGATTCTTTAGGTATATCCCAGTCATACATATCCCGGTTGGAAAAAAGAATTATCCAGCGGCTGAAAAAAGACCTGGAACGGGTAAGCTAATCTAATCTAAAAAATGAGCCTAACGCAATATCTGCGGTTAGGCTCATTTTTAATCTATTTTTCGGCCCCTTTCCTGCAGCCATTTCTGGGCCGCAGAAAGTAAGCTGCTTTTTTCATTGGCGCATGTGCCTTCCATTACCTTTTCTAAAAGAAAAGAGAGCAATTTTCCCATTTCCGGGCCGGGAGACATATAAGCTTTCAGATCCTCTCCCGTTACCATAAGATCCTTTAAAGAAAAGCATTGCTTTTCCTGCAGTATTTTGTTAAAAATCTGTTCTGCACAATCCAATTCTCTGTATTTTTCTTCGGGATTTGCCAGGGCAGAAGCGTCGGCACGCTGGATGATAAAAAGATCGTGAACAGCTTCTTCTCCGAATTTTCTAAGGCGTTTTTTTAAAAGTATTTCTTCAGGAGGAAGAGAAAGCCCATGGTTAGCAACTAAAAATTCAATTTTTTCCTTCGCTGCATTATCTGCGCGAAGCCGATCGAGAATATGGGTTACTTTTTCGGCACTTTTCCGGGCATGTCCATAAAAATGACCAATACCATCTGCATCACGGAAAAAAGTATCCGGTTTGCCTACATCATGGAAGAGCGCGGCCATGCGAAATGTAAAGCAGGGAGGCGTATTTTCCACAGCATGCAGGGAATGCTCCCATACATCATAGCAATGGTGGGGATTATATTGAAGAAACCCGCACATAGGCAATAATTCCGGAAGAAATTGACCGATTACGGAAATATACCGTCTGAGAACCTGAACCGCTGCTTGCCCGCAAAGCATTTTCTTCCATTCAGAATATATTCTTTCCGGAGCAATGTGCAATAAAAGTTGTTTTTTCTTTTCCATCGCTTTTGCAGTTTCCGCTTCAATAGAAAATCCCAATACAGAAGCAAACCGCAAAGCCCGCAGTATACGCAGAGCGTCTTCTTCAAAACGCTTTTCCGGTTCTCCCACACAACGGATCACCTTTTCCGCAAGATCTTTAAAGCCGCCGAAAGGATCCACAATATCTTTTCCTAAAGCCATGGCGTTAATGGTAAAATCCCGGCGGGATAAATCTTCATGGAGACTGTTGGTAAACAAAACATGCTGTGGATGCCTGTGATCCTCATAGTCGCCGTCTGTTCGAAAGGTGGTGATTTCCAAAGAAGGGCTTCCTTCTTGAGAAAACACGGTCAATGTTCCATGCTGAATACCGGTCTCTATAACACGGCAATCACAAAATACTTTTTTCATCTCATCCGGTAAAGCGGACGTTGTAATATCCCAGTCATAGGGAGCTTTCCCCATTAGTGAATCGCGGACACATCCACCCACGGGATAGGCCTCATACCCGTTTTTTTGCAGTATCAGAAGAGCTTTCTTCACATATTCCGGTATAGTAATATTTATCATAGCGAGGGGCCCTCTGGAACCGTCTGGAAGAATTCTGCAGCCTTCTGAAATAATAGCTCCCTTTCAGGCCCCAAGGTGCACACATGGGGGCTTTCAGGCAAAGTAAGCATCGTAACCGGCCCGCTGCTTCTGGAAGAAATAGTATCCATTTTTTCAGGGCGCACAGTTTCATCCTTTCCGGCTTTTACGACAAAAAGTGGGCAGTGGATTTTCTGTAAATCCGTATAGGCCATACGCATAAGGCGGTTCAGATCCGCAGCACAGCGAACAGGCGTTTTTCGATAGGAAATATTGTATTCGTTTAAAAAGTCCTTCATAGGGATATACTCTTCCTCTTTGGTAAACCGAACAAAAGGCCAAAAGAGCCCTGCCAAACGGCTCTTCCTGTTGTAAACAGAAAGGGCAGGCGCTATTGCCATTGCTGAGCGCAGCGGTTTCCGTTCTGCCAGAAGCAAGGTAAGGGTTCCTCCCATGGAAAGCCCTACCACACTGACGGTTTTGCAGATTTTCTGCATTTCGTCAAAGGCTTTTTCAGCTGCACGAAGCCAATCGTACCACCGTGTTTCCGCCATATCCTCTGCCGTTGTTCCGTGGCCCGGGAGTAGAATCCCTCTGATAAACATACCAGTTCTTTTATGCAGCGCTTCCCCCATAGGATACAAAGTGCCAGGCGTGGCTGTAAAACCGTGTATCATCAAGATACCGTGCTCTCTGGAACCTTCAAATTCAAAGGGTTTTCCATAGGGATTCCCAGACAGATTTCTATCTTCCATATTGAATTCCCTCCTTGCTTTCAAATGTTTACAAGTTGGATTTACGTTTTCACTGCAATTATCTTGTATGAAAAAGAGCCTTGTATCATTAGTATAACATTGACAGATTTCACCTGCAAGTTCAGAGAAAAACCTGATTGTATGAACATACAGAAATTCAGAATAAATTTTCTTTTCTTGGCGATAGAGTTGTGATATAATGTGTATCAAACAGTTTTATCGTTTTGGATGAAACTTTCGCTTTGGTATAGGTGCTTTCATTTACAAGCCTTTTGACACAATACAGACAAAATCTTTATCCCTTGCTGTGGGCATAGCAGGATGGATACATTTTAAAAATATACTCCGGAAGACAATTTTGATAGGTAGATTCCATCCAAAGTGACTTCGGGAAATAGAAATACAATGTATATCGGAGATGAAGCGAATGATGCACGGTATGCGCCGTTCTATTGGGAAAGGTGTGCATTTTTTAGGGATACAGGATGCGAAATTTAAAACCATGCGGATTTCCATCCATTTTTTGCTGCCTCTGCGTAAGGACACAGTATGCGCAAATGCAATGCTTCCCTTCCTGATGGGAAGAGCAGGGGGAGACTACCCGGATTTTACCCAGCTTAGCCAAAAGCTGGACGACCTGTATGGAGCCGGGCTCAATACGGATGCTGGTAAAATAGGGGACGCGCAGCTGCTCTCCTACTCTATCACGGGATTATCCAGCCGCTATGCGTTTATGGGAGAAAACATGGCCTTGGAATTGGCCGGCCTTTTGAAAGGGCTACTGTTCCATCCTGCTTTTGAAAACGGTTCGTTTAAGGAAGAAGATATCCGGCAGGAAAAACGACAAATTTGCGAATTGATCGATTCCGATATGAACGATAAACGGCTTTATGCCAGAAGGCGCTGTGAAGCGCTTCTGGCAGACGGAGAAGATTGGGGAATAAATCCCTATGGGACAAAAGAGGGGATTGAAGCTCTCACATCAGAAGAACTGCTTCTGGCATGGAAGCGCCTACTCACAAATTCCCAAGTGGAGATTCTAGCTTTGGGCGACTGTGATACTTCGGCAGTGGAGAAATTGTTTGAGGAAGCTTTTTCCAGCATCGAAAGAAAAGATGTTTTTTCATACGAAAGTTTGCCGCTAAAAAAGGAGCGGGTGGTTCGTCACGAATCGGAAAATGCAGATGTGGCACAATCGAAACTGGTTATGGGATTTCAGACCGGTATAACGCCCCGGGATCCCCGAATGGCAGCCGCAAAAGTTATGATCGGCATGTTTGGAGGAACGCCTACTTCCAAACTGTTTATGAATGTTCGCGAAAAGTTAAGCCTCTGCTATTATTGCAGCGCAGGATTCAGCGGTGCTAAAGGCATCTTATATGTACAAAGCGGAGTTGAAAGCCGGAATATTCTCCGTGTGGAGGAAGAAGTGCAGATGCAGCTTTCAAAAATGAAGGAAGGAGAATTTACGGAAGAGGAAATTCTTTCTGTAAAGAAAAGTATGCGAAACAGCTATACTTCTCTTTCCGACTCTCTCAGCGCTTTGGAGGGATGGTATTTTTCCCAAAGTCTTCAAGGCTCTTATCTTACTCCGGAAGAGGCTTTAGAAGATGTAGAAAAAGTTACGGAAGAGGAAATCATAGAGGCCGCTTCCAGTGTTACACTGGATACGGTTTTCGCCCTTGTGGGAAATGGAGGAGGTGAGACAGCATGACTTCTCCAAAAACAACGGTTCAAACGATTCATAGTGATCGTATCGGAGATTCCTATTATAAGATTCAGCATGCGTCGGGGCTGACGGTGTTTGTCTATCCCAAGGAAGAAAACCACTCGGCTTTCGCTTCCTTTGCCGCTAATTTTGGTTCCATAAATACGGCTTTCCAAATAGAAGGGGAAGAAGGAGTTCGCCGTGTTCCTGACGGTATTGCACACTATTTGGAACACAAGCTTTTCGAAAGCGAAGAAGGAGATGCTTTTCTCAAATTTTCGAAAACGGGTGCTTCTGCCAACGCGTATACCTCTTTTGATTCCACCTGTTACATTGTATCCAGTTCCGAAAATCTTTATGAATCTCTGGAAATTCTCCTTTCCTTTGTGCAGGATCCGTTTTTTACAAAAGAAAACGTGGCAAAAGAGCAGGGAATTATCGGGCAGGAAATACAGATGTATGAAGATGATCCTCAATGGAAGGTTATGTTTAATCTTCTTCGGAACATGTACCATACCCATCCTGTTAGAAACGATATTGCCGGTACTCTCGAAAGTATAGCTGAAATAACACCGGAAGATTTGTATCTCTGCTATAATACCTTCTATACACCGTCTTCTATGGTTCTGGCTATTGCAGGAAAGATCGATGTTGATACGGTTATTGGCCTATGTGATAGGCTTTTGAAGAACAGACAGGAAAAACATGTGCGCCGTATATTTGAGAATGAACCGGAAACCGTTCTTTCACACCGTGTTGAACAAAAACTTCCTGTAGCTATTCCGTTATTCCAGTTTGGTTTTAAACGGACGCCGGGGGAAAAGCCTGCCTCTGTGGAAAAAATTGCAGCTACAGAAATTCTTTTAGAGATTATGGCGGCTGATTCTTCTCCACTTTTTCGGCGCCTGCTTGATGCGGAACTGATTAATGAAACGTCCTTTGATACGGAATATTTTGAAGGCCCCGGCTATGATGCTGTATTTTTCTCAGGTGAATCGAGGAATCCGGATGCTGTCGCACAGGAAATCTTAAAAGAAGCCGAAAGTCTCAGAAAAAGAGGAATTTCGGAAATAGATTTCCTGAGAGCTAAAAAGTCTGTTTATGGCAGAAATGTTTCCGCTCTGAACAGTACAGATTCTATTGCCAATTCACTGGCCTCTATGTACTTTTCGGGAAGAGAGCTTTTTTCCTATCTGGAAGCTCTCATAAATATAGAACCTGCATCTGTTTTTGCAGAACTTTCTAGTATAAGCCCTGCAAACAGTGTTTTGTCGGTTATTCTCCCTGAAGATTAGTCTCTGTTGTTCCGACCGCACCGGAATGAAAAATGGAGCAAAAAATATGTGCGGAGAAGAGAATGGGTGATTCATATGTATACTGTTCAATTTCCAAAATTAGGCTGGGAGTTTCAGATTAATCCTGTTGCGTTTACCATTGGAAACCTGGAAATCCGCTGGTACGGCATATTGATTGCAGCAGGTTTTCTTTTGGCTTTCCTGTATGCCATGGCAAGCTGCAAAAAAATGCGTATTAATGAAGACAAATTGATTAACTGCGTGATCGTAGGAATGATTTGCGGTGTAGTTGGTGCAAGGCTTTACTATGTAATCTTTTATCCCGGCAGCGATTACATTGAGAATCCTATGGCTATATTTGATCTCAGAAAAGGCGGTTTGGGAATCTACGGCGGGATTATCGGAGGCCTTTTAGGCGGTGCAATCACGGCTAAAATCTGCCATTTACGTATTCCTCCCATTTTGGATCTGGCTTCCCTGGGCTTTTTGATCGGCCAGGGTATTGGGCGCTGGGGGAACTTTGTAAACCAGGAAGCCTTTGGCGGCGCAACCACTTTACCTTGGGGTATGCAGAGCTCTGCTACAGAGGTGGTAGTGCCTAACAGTCCTGTGCATCCCTGCTTCCTATATGAGTCTATCTGGTGCCTGCTTGGTTTCCTGCTTCTGCATATCTTTACCAGAAAATACAGAAAATATGACGGGCAGACTTTTCTGCTCTACGTCTTATGGTATGGTGTAGGTCGTTTCTTCATTGAAGGGCTCCGGCAGGACAGCCTCTTAACTCCTTTCTTTGGGCTTCGTGTTTCCCAGGTAGTTGCAGCGGCTACTGTTCTTATCAGCTTGATTCTGCTTATTGTCTTTTCGAAGAAAACTTCCCTGACAGGCTGCGGTTCTCGGAGAATCATGGTGTTAAACTCTATTATTGACGAGACTCCTGTAGAAGATGACGGTGTAAGCACGATTTTCGGCGATATCGATCCATCCGAACTTAATTTGACCGAAACCGACGCTTTGGCGGAAGATAAGGAAGACGACGCGGAAGAAACAGAAGAAAAAGAAACCGAAGATAAAACAGAAAACAAAGATGCAGAAGAAGAATCCGTTCAATCTGCTTCTGAAGAAGAGAATCTTACAGATGAAAAGAATTCCGATGCTGTAACTACTGAGAAATAATACTGGTTTTTTGCCAAGACAGAGTTGTATACAGAATTTTATAGATAGGAGATTTTTAGTATGGCACAGATTATCGACGGGAAAGGCGTTGCCGCAAATGTGAGGGAATCCGTGCGGGAAGATGTGGAAGCACTGAAAAAAAATGGCGTTACTCCTGGTCTTGCTGTTGTTATAGTGGGAGATGATCCGGCTTCCAGAACATATGTAAATAATAAGAAAAAGGCATGTGCTCAGGCAGGGATCTATTCTGAAGAATATGCCCTTCCGGCTACTACTTCTCAGGCTGAACTGATGGAATTGGTAGATAAGTTGAACCACAAAAAAGACATTAACGGTATCCTTGTCCAGTCTCCGCTGCCGAAGGGGTTGGACGAAACAGCCGTAGTAGAGGCAATCGCACCTGAAAAAGATGTGGATGCTTTTCATCCTTCTAATGTAGGCCGCATAATGATCGGAAACTTCCATTTTCTTCCCTGCACACCCGCCGGTGTAATTGAACTTCTAAAGAGTGCCGGTGTAGAAATCAGCGGAAAAAATTGTGTTGTAATCGGCCGCAGCAATATTGTAGGAAAACCCATGGCCATGCTTCTCCTGCATCAGAATGGAACTGTTACGATCTGCCACAGCAAAACGCATAATCTGAAAGAGATATGCCGGAATGCGGATATCTTGATAGCCGCAGTAGGCCGCCGCCATTTTGTAACGGCCGATATGGTAAAACCAGGCGCTGCTGTCATCGATGTAGGAATTAACCGAGACGAAAACGGGAAGCTTTGCGGCGATGTGGATTTTGCAGAAGTAGAAAAAATTGCTTCCTGCATTACTCCTGTGCCTGGCGGTGTGGGACCTATGACTATTGCTATGCTTCTGCGCAATACGGTTACGGCAGCTAAATTGCAAAACGGTTTGGAGGCCTAATCAAATACGGCGATCGAGGTCTTTTATACATGAATATACTGAATAGAATGCAGGCTCCCGGGGATCTGCAAAAGCTTTCCATTGTAGAATTGAAACAGCTTTGTGGTGAAATTCGGGAAACGATCACAAAAACCGTTTCCGAAAACGGGGGGCACTTGGCATCCAATCTTGGTGTTGTAGAATTGACACTGGCGCTTCACCGGGTTTTTCCTCATCCAGAAGATAAAATCGTCTGGGACGTTGGGCATCAATCCTATACCCATAAAATTCTCACCGGCCGCAGGGATCGTATTGGCACTATCCGAAAAAAAGGCGGTTTGTCTGGATATCCGTCTATAAAAGAGAGCTCCTTCGATGCTTTTGGAGCGGGGCACGCCAGCACCTCCATTTCAGCCGCCCTGGGAATTGCCCAGGCAAAGCAGATCAAAGGAGAAAAAGGGCATACCATTGCAGTTATTGGGGACGGGGCTCTTACAGGTGGGCTTGCCTACGAAGGATTAAACAATGCCGGGCGGTTTAAAGGAAATTTTATCGTAGTTCTGAATGACAATACGATGTCCATATCCAGAAATGTGGGTTCTATTGCTAAATATCTCACCCATATTCGCACAAGACCTGGATATTTACGTCTGAAAAATCATATGGAAACAGCTGTGGATCATATTCCTTTGGTAGGGCGCCCTCTTCGAAAAGGTATTTCTCATGCAAAAAGCTCTATAAAACGTATGATTTACACCAGCACACTGTTCGAAGATTTTGGCTTTGCCTACTACGGCCCCCTAGACGGCCATGACATAAAAGGGCTTATGGAGGCCTTGGAAAGCGCTAAAACGGCTCAACGCCCTGTTTTACTTCATGTCATTACAAAAAAGGGAAAAGGATATACCTTTGCCGAACGAAACCCGGGGAAATACCATGGTGTTTCCAAATTTGATGTTAAGGAGGGCATATCCTCCGCTCAGGACGATACGTATTCCTCTGTGTTCGGTAGATGTTTATGTGATTTTGCTGAGAAAGATTCCCGGCTTTGCGCTATCACTGCTGCGATGGCAGAAGGAACCGGACTAACGGATTTTGCTTGCCGTTTTCCCCAGCGCTTTTTCGATGT
>CALWJA010000006.1 GCA_944380875.1 uncultured Clostridia bacterium | reverse complement strand
ACAAAGCCGTGGAAACCTATCTGAGCGATTCTTTCATGGAACAGGCAAGAAAGCATGCCATGGAAAAAGTCATGGAAGACTACGAAAAAGCCACCGGTGAAGAGCACCCCATGCGTGCCCGTATGCGAGAAGAAAGCAAGAAATAATAAATGGACCCAGGGTGTTCAAACGTTTTCAAATAACCTTACATTTTTCTAACCAGTGAATAACCCTCGTAAAAAAGAACAAAGAATAATTTGTCCCCCTGTATAGGAACCGAAGCCTATATAGGGGGACTATATTTTTAAGTAGAAAATAATCAAGAATGAAAATCTGCATATATTGCAGCGTAAGCAAAAAGTGCAGACGAAAAATCCAAACCTCTCTGGATTTTAAATATGTAGATTTTAAAAACACTCCGCTGCGTCTATCTGTATAAACCTCCTTTTTGTATGCAAAGATATCTGCTTTCAGCCTCCTCCCAATCCACTACATGAAACCAGTCATCTACATATTCTCCCCGCATTTGTATGTGTTTTAAAAAATACGCATGTTCCCACATATCCACATTCAGGATCGGGCAGAAATGCTGCAGGAAAGGCGTCTGCTGATTAGCCGTTGTAAAAATCTCTAAAGAACGATTCGGGCCGCATCCAAGCCACACATATCCCGAACCATAAACAGCAATTGCAGCGGCGCGAAAGACCTTCTGAAATTCTCCATAACTTCCAAAACGCTTGCAGATGGCTTTTTTTAGATCCCCGGATGGTTCTTCCTGGGGAGAAGGACACATACCCAAAAAATAGAATCGATGGTTAAAAATTCCTCCTGCGTTGCGCAATATGGGGATTCCAACAGCTTTGGGAAGTCTATTTGCAGCAAAAATTAATTGTTCCAGATCCATATTCTGCAATGGTTTGCAGTTTTTCAGAACATCGTTAAGCCGGTCCGTATACGCCTGCAGATATAGATCGTGATGCACACGCATGGTTTTTTCGTCTATATAAGGCTCCAACGCATCATACGCATACGGAAGAGGCGTATTTTGAAACGGATATTTTTCTTTTTCACCCATCGATATCATCACCTCACAGTATTCTATGCTTCTCTTATCTGTATTTTAACCGTATATTAAACATTCCATATTTTTTTAGAATGTATATTATATAGAAACTACCTTCAACCAACCTATGTGGGCTAAAATCCAGTTTATTTTTGCAAATTGCAAAAATTTTTTAAAAATTTGTTATTTGTATTAAAACTTATAAAAATTTGTGGTATACTTTGAACGTAACTATACTCGTATATCAAGCAGTATTAAATAAAAAATAATACTTTTTCATTTTTAAAAAAGCTTTTAGGCCAAAATAAAAAGTGTCTCATTTTTTGGCAAAATGAGACACTTTGGGATAATCATTGCAAGGAACGAAAAAGTATACACTTTCATTCATTATTTTTATGATATGAACCATGCATGAAATAGATAAGTGGTAAAAGGAGTGAACGCATTTGCATAAGGAAAATCGGACTACATACTGTCACACCACCCGATATAAAAGCAATCTTTTTTTATCTTTGCTTGTGCTTATACCTGTGGTAATCGTGTCGTTTGTCAATTTCCTTATTTTGTATAACAATAACATGAGAACCACTGAAAATGATTTGCGTATGGAATCAGAAAGAACTTTGGAAACTCTTAACGCCCATCTGAATTCCATGTCCAAAATTGTAAGCCTTAAACGGATGGACAAGACTTTTTCCGTTGAATCCCAAACGCAATTTGTGGCTACGTATTATCCCATCATCCAGGAATTAAGGAAAGACGCCATGTGGATGTCTTTTTTTTCCAGCGTTAGTTATTACAACTGCGAAAGCGGAATTGTTTATCAAATGAATCGAGCGCAAGACGCGGAAGAATACTTTGGAACTGCAGTTTCAAATTTAGCTTATTATTCCAGTAATTCCCTTGCATTGCAGCCTTGGGATGAAGAAAAATTACAGGAACCGGGCAATTATATTCGTACTATGCGAATCTTAAATGCCGATGAAAACAACGATGGAATTCTTTTCGCTGTACCTTTGGAAGTCCGTTCGGATTCGGCGCCCCTCTCCTATATGCTGTTCATCATTTCAGATAAAATGCTTTTTAATACTGTCAATGCTAGTGAGGACACTACATGTATACTCTCTTATAATGGCACCCCTTTTTATTCTTCGAATGAAGATATATGCAAAGCTCTTTATGAAGGAAAGGATGTGCCGGAAGCATTTTATTCTTCAGATGTTCTAACTTTTAGTAATGAAGGTATAGAACTTAGTTGGAGCATAAGCCGAGGTTTTCTGATGCAAAACTTACTGCCCACTATCTTTTTGGAAGCGGCAGTTACTTTTATCGTCATGGCCGTGGGATTAATGCTTATGCTCTATATTTCCAGAAAAAGCTATGAGCCAATGGAGAATATATTAAAGAGGCTTCCTCCCCGCTCTGACGGAGAACATCCCATAGACGAATTCAAATATATAAATTATGTTCTGGACGATCTATCTTATTCCAAACATTTCTTTGAGGAATCCGTGCAGGAACTCAGAAGGGAAAAATATCTCTTTTATATACTGGATAACCAGGTAGAACCTGGAAAAGCTTTATATGAGCAATGTTTGCATGAAGATATTCGTGTGGATCGGAAATATTTCGCCTGTATCCTTATGGAGGATTGCGAAAAAAACTACGAGCTTTTTAAACGACTCAATTTTGATGAAGAAAACAGACTCAAAGATTTGGATGTGTATTCCTTATATGTAATGGAAAATAAATATCTTTTTTTGCTGGCATCTGATTTGCCCAAAGAAGAGTTTGAGAACGTCCTGATGGGACTTTCTGGCAATAATCCAGATCTTGCACGGGTTAGTGATGTAATCGAAGGGGTTCAAAACATTCGGCAGGCATATACATCCGTTTGTTGGCCTAATGAAGAACATCCTATGCCTAAACCAAGTTCACAATATCCTGTTGTAGAGATCCAGCTAATCCAAGAAGCTGCTGAAACAGACAATATTGATAAGGTAGAATTTGCCTTCCGTATGATCAAGAATGACATGAATGCGTACAATATTCAAACACGTCAGTCTGTTTTAAATAAGATCCACTCTATTCTATATCCTGATACTGAAAAACTTGATCTTGTTTTGCCAGAAAATGCGGAAAACTGCTCTCTTCTCTTGGATGAATGGTTGGTTCAGTTTGTAGATGCAAAAGGGAAAAACATTTCTGTGAAAAAAACATTGCCTAGAAATCTACATTCTATCATGCATTTTATTGAAAACCATTATGCAAGCCCTGAATTCTCCATAAAATATATGGCAGCGGTTTTCGGAACTTCGCCTTCAAATTTAAGCCATCAATTTAAAAAATTAACAGGAAATACCTTATCCCGCTTTATTGATGAATTGCGTATCTCCAAAGCCGAGGAAATGTTGGCTTCAGGAGAAAAAATTCAATCTATTGCTCAAAAGCTGGGGTATAGTACCACACCCGTCTTTACAGAAACATATAAACGGCTGCGTGGAATTACTCCCAGTCAATACCGTAGCCAGTTTCAACAAAAAGAAAAAGAGAAAGAAAACTCTTGATTTGTAAGCTATATTTTTGCTGATTTGTATTTGTGATATTTCATAAAAAGCTTCCTCTTATTGTATAACATAAGAAGAGGAAGCTTTTCTTTTGGATAAAGCTCCAATATGATAGTCTTTTTTTGGTGGAAACCATTATTATTTTGCATCGTTTTTTTGAATATCCTCTTCATTATTCAAATCAACATAATTATTTTCAAATATCGGATGGTTTTTTCAAAATCTCGCCATTGTGTGAAATGTGCACAAATTATATAATCAAAACGCACCATAAAGTGTGAGCGTTCTGTGAATTACACCGATCTTACTAAGTTAGTATGTGCAGAATGTGCAAAGAGTATACTTATGTAACGCAAATTACAGCAGTCGTTTTGCTCTGTTGTTATTTAGTATGATTGGCGTGCTTAATCATTAATAAATTTCAATAGAAGCAAACAAGCATTCAATCTATCTTTACATAGTATAGGCGTTATTTAAGTGTTCTTACCATTACGTTTGTTGGTGTTTTGGAAGAATCCGTTTTTGAGCCAAAGATTTTTAATAGCATTTTATAAACAACCCCAAATGCTATTGGAAATATTGAACCCCAATTTGAAAGGAGCAAATGGAAAATGAAAGCAAAGAAAATTTTTGCAGCACTCCTGTCTTGCGCCATGATGGCAACAGCAATGATAGGGTGCAACGGTGATGGAAGCACCTCTTCCACAGCCGGTGGCAACAACTCGACTGGCGGCGGAGAATCCACCAGCGGAGAATCCACCAGCGGAGAAAAAGTAAAGTTGAAGGCTATTTTTTGTAAGCATAGCCTTACAAAAGACGTCAACACCATGCAGTGGCTCACCGACCTTGAAGAAAAGTGCAACGTCGAGGTCGAGTGGCAGCAGATTTCTGCTGACTGGGATCAGAAAAAACCTGCTTTGTTTGCCAGCGGCGAAATCCCGGATCTTCTGTTCTCCGCAACAGCCGATTCCGATTATGTGCAGTATAACGGCCTGTTCGAGGACTTGAAACCTCTGATTGAACAGTATGCTCCCAATCTCCAGGAAATGTTCAAGGAACTCCCTGAAGCGGAAGCAATCTGCACCACCATGGAAGGCAAGATCTTTGGTACTCCTAAATACCAGAGCATTTGGCCGAAGACCAATGGTACCATGTACATCAACCAGCAGTGGTTGGACGCTGTTAATATGGAAATGCCCACTACTTGGGACGAGCTGGAAGCTGTTCTGAAAGCTTTCAAAGAGCAGGACGCTAACGGCAATGGTGATCCTAACGATGAAATCCCCATGGACTTCAACGGCGGCTTTGACGGTGCTTACAGCCTTATGAACCTCCTGGGCAGCACCGGTATGCAGATCACTGGTCCTAACCCTGGCGGCTACTTTGCTGAAGACGGACAGGTAAAGAACTACTATGTTGACGAGCGTTTCAAGAGAGTTGTAAAATTTGCAAAGCGTCTCTGGGAAGAAGGCCTCATCAATGAAGAAGCTTTCACGCAGGATTATTCCAAGTTCCAGTCTGTTGCTCGTGGCGACGGCGAAACCGCTAAGGTTGGCTTTACTTGGGGCTGGGAAAAAGGCGACCGTTTTGGTAATGTTCTGGTTGATCAGTATGTTTCCGTTCCTCAGCTGAAAGAAACAGCAGACACCGAAAAAGTTTGCTATTCCTATGATTTCTATACTCTGAACTACGGTTCCAACCGTGTTTCCATGAGTGCTAAATGCGCCAACAAGGAAGCTGCTATGAGGTTCATCGATGGCTTCTATGATGAGAAAGTAAGCTTGGAAGTTCTCTTCGGCGGCGCTAACGATGTTGATAAGTGCATCGAAATCGGCGACGACGGTTCTTACACCATTCTGCCTCCTGCTGACACCGAGATGGATCCCGGCACCTGGAAGTGGACCAGCTCCTTCGCTGACAACGGTCCTATCTGGATCCGCGACGATCTGAAGCTGACTGTGGGCACCGATATGCAGGCTGTTACCGAGGAAAAATCCGTATACGATGAACTCTTTGAAGATCTGGACACCAATGATATTTATCCCCAGATGTTCATGAAGTACAGCGAAGACGATACCAACACTCTGGCTATGAACCAGGCTAACATCAACAACCTGATTAATCAGTCTTGGTCCGCATGGATCACCGACGCCTCCAGAGATGTAGACGCCGAGTGGGATGCTTATGTTCAGTCTGTTATGGACGCTGGCCTTACCCAGAACCTTGAAATCCGCCAGAAAGCTTATGATGAATATCTGAAGACTGCGGAATAATTTGGTACTTTAATAAAAAGGGGATGCCCTTCCCAGCATCCCCTTTTATTAGTATGTAGAGAGGAGGATCCTCGTGAAACAAGCAAATGCAGCCGTCGCAGCACCTAAGAAAAAATTCAACCTGGGCAAAGTGTTGCGCAGAGATTGGCAGCTTTGGATTATGATCCTGCCGGCGGCTTTATATATCCTTATTTTTTGTTATGGACCTATGTATGGCCTGCAGTTAGCCTTTAAAGATTATGATTTCAGCAAAGGCATTACAGGTGGTGATTGGGCAGGCTTTACATACTTTCAGAAATATTTTGATAGTCCCTTGTTTTGGCCTACCATCCGCAATACCTTTACCATTGCGTTTTTCTCTTTGATTTGTGGTTTCCCGGTTCCCATTATTTTGGCTATTGCCATTAACTCCATTAAGAGTCAGCGTTGGAAGAGAACTGTTCAGACAACTGTATATCTTCCCTATTTTATTTCAACCGTTGTTCTTGTTGCTATTCTCCAGATCCTGCTTTCCACCACCACCGGTCTTGTGAGCAACGCTCTGAAAGCAATTGGACTTATTGGAGAAAAAGCCAATCTTCTTGGTGATCCTGGATCTTTTGTTCCCGTCTATGTTATTTCCGGTATCTGGCAAAGTGCCGGTTGGAACAGCATTATATTTATTGCCGCTCTGGCTGCTGTGGATGGCCAGCTGTATGACGCAGCCAAAGTGGACGGCGCCAACCGTTGGCAGCAGGTTTGGCATGTAGAATTGCCTGCCATTCTGCCGACTATTATCATTCTTCTTATCATGAATATGGGCGGTATTTTGAGCGTAGGCTTTGAAAAAACTCTCCTTATGCAGACAGCAACGAACCAGGGGGTTTCTGAGGTAATCTCAACTTATGTGTATAATATAGGTTTGAAATCCAGCCAGTTCAGTTTTGGTTCTGCAGTAGGTCTATTCAATACCGTTGTCAACTTTGTATTCCTCGTGCTCGCCAACCAGATTTCCAAGCGGGCCGCGAATATCAGCTTGATGTAAGGGGGCGAAAGTGAAATGGCAACAGCAAATCCAACTGTAAAAAATACAATTCGCACCCATAACGGGCCGGACATTCTTTTTAAAATTGTCGTATCATTTATATGCATATTCGCATTTGTCATTGTTTTATATCCAGTATATTTCATTATAATCGCTTCCTTTAGTAATTCTACGATGGTAAACCAAGGTCAAGTTATTTTGTATCCCAAGGGCATCAGCCTGTATGGATATGAGCAAATTTTCAAGAAATCCGAAATATGGGTTGGATATAAAAACACTATCCTTTATTCTTTCTTCGGTACAGCTCTGAACCTGGCTGTAACTCTTCCGGCAGCTTATGTGCTCTCCAGAAGAACATTTCCTGCCAGAAAGATCATTATGAAGCTTTTCGTCTTCACCATGTATTTTAACGGCGGTATGATCCCCACGTATATGCTGATTAAAGACGTTGGGCTTTTGGATTCTCCCCTTGTTATGATCATTTATGGCGCGTTAAACGTATACAATCTGATTATCACCCGTACATTCTTTGAAACTTCTATACCTGATGAATTGTATGAAGCAGCAACTTTGGACGGATGTTCCCACTTCCGGTATTTCGGAACCATTGTGCTGCCCCTATCCAAGGCTGTTATTGCAGTAATTATGCTCTACTATTTGGTAGGCCACTGGAATGACTTCTTTAACGCTCTGCTGTATATCAACACGGATGCCTATCAGCCTCTGCAGATTGTTCTGCGGAACATTCTCTTGCTGAACCAGGCCATGGCAGGAACCACCGGTGTCACCGGCGGCGGCGGCGGCGGTGCTGGCGCTTATGCACAGCAGTATGCTGACCAGATTAAGTTTGGTGTTATCATCGTTTCTACTTTGCCTGTTCTCTGTGTATATCCTTTCATCCAGAAGTATTTCGAGAAAGGCGTTATGATCGGCGCAGTAAAGGGTTAAATATTTCCAGCAATTCATTTTTACCAAGGTTCCAATTTTAATCATATAGGCCGGTTTCCATCGGGAAACCGGCCTATATTGATAAAAAATAAACTGTTTTGGGAGGAGAAACAATATGGTAACAGCAGAAAAAAATAGGCTAATTTGGAAAACAAGCGGTGAAACCGTAGTAATAGAAACCTGGGGAAAAAATGCATTACGGGTGAGAAGCGTAATGATGGGTGAAATTCTGGATACAGACTATGCCCTTCTCCCGCAAGATCCATCTGCTTGTATTATCGAAACCGGCGAAGGATTCGCAAAAATTACAAACGGCAAGCTTACGGCTGAAATTGTATCTGCTTCCAGTGGTTGGAGAAAAGATCACGGAAAAATTACATTCTATAAACAGGACGGCACTGTCCTATTCGGCGATATCGATGAAAAGGATGGTCCCAGCCCTCGGCCAAGACGGTTTCGTCCCTGCGGCGGCGGCAGTTACAGCCTAACCTGCAGCTTTAAAGCATATGAAGGGGAAAAACTATACGGCATGGGGCAATACCAGATGGAAAAACTGAACCTGAAAGGGTGCATTTTGGAACTGGCCCAGCAAAACACCCAGGCTTCCGTTCCTTTTGTAGTATCCTCACGAGGCTATGGTTTTTTCTGGCATAATCCTGCTATCGGACGAGTTACTTTCGGGGAAAACAAGACAGTCTGGTTCGCAGAAAGCACAAACCAATGTGATTACTGGGTTGTAGCTGGGGATACCCCCGCTGAGATCCAACAGGCCTATGCACAGGTAACGGGGCTTCCCCCCATGATGCCGGAATATGGACTGGGATTCTGGCAGTGCAAAGCCCGGTATTGGAACCAGGAGCAGGTTCTGGAAGTGGCTAGGGGCTACAAAAAAAGAAATATCCCTCTGGATGTACTGATTATCGACTTTTTCCATTGGCCAAGAATGGGAGATTTTCGTTTTGATCCGGAATTCTTCCCCGATCCTAAGGGAATGGCTGATGAGCTGCGTTCCATGGGTATTGAGCCTATGGTATCCGTATGGACTCCTGTAGATTACCGCAGTGAAAATTTCCAGGAAATGATGGATAGGAACCTCCTTGTCCATGTGGAACAGGGAGTGGAAATCACCATGCGTTTCTTCGATGGGGAAACTATCTATGTGGATATGACGAACCCGGATGCCCGGAAATACGTTTGGGATAAGCTGAAAAACAACTATGTGAAGAACGGGATCCATCTTTTCTGGCTGGATGAAGCCGAACCGGGATACACCAAATATGACTACGAAAACTACAGACACTATATGGGGCCCTCCCTGCAGGTTGGGAATATCTATCCCCAGATGTATACCAGAACCTTCTATGAAGGGCTAAAGGCTGAAGGGCATGACGATATTGTAAATCTTGTGCGCTGTGCCTGGGCCGGATCCCAAAGATACGGCGCCCTGGTTTGGTCCGGAGACGTAGCCAGCACCTGGGAATCTTTCCGGAAACAAATCTGCGCCGGCATGAACATGGGAATGGCCGGTATTTCCTGGTGGACTACCGATATCGGCGGCTTCTACGGTGGAAACATTGAGGATCCGGAATTTAAAAAGCTCCTTCTTCGCTGGTTCCAGTGGGGAACATTCTGCCCTGTTATGCGTTTACATGGAGCGCGCCAACCGAAAACAGATCATTACAACAGCAAGGGTGAGCTGATCTTGGACGAGGGTGCTCCCAATGAGATCTGGAGTTATGGTCCTGAGCTGGAAGCCCTCTTCACAAAATATATCAAAATCCGGGAAATAATGCGGCCTTACACCCGCTCTCTGATGGAAACGACCCACAAGACCGGCGAACCGGTTCTCCGGCCCATGTTCTATGATTTCCCCAAGGATGCAAACACATGGGAACTGAAGGATCAGTATATGTTTGGGCCGGACATCCTAGTCGCTCCTGTGGTAGAACCGGATGTTCCCACCCGCACGGTCTACCTGCCGGAAGGGAATTGGAAACATCTATTTACCGGCGAGGAATTTACGGGAGGCTGTTCTTATACCATTTCCACCCCCAAAGAAGAAATTCCCGTATTTTTACGCAATGGTTCCCACGCAGAATGGGTAGATGCCATAAAGAATCTGTAACCGAAATCTTGTTGAATCATTTTTCTATCCTATTTAGAGATTGTCTTTTCCAAACAGTAAAGGCCCGGAGCATGGTGTTATCCATGCTCCGGGCCTTTTTTACAACATATGATAAATATACCTTGCTGTTATTCCACAGGGAATGCAGACAGCACATCGGCTCCTTTGCGGACAAACGCGATAAACTCGTCCAATTCCGCTGTGAGCTCATACCAGGCGCCGCCCTTATAGGTTTCGTGGTTTCTTGCGAATACCCATTCTCCTTCAGGCAGATAAACGGAACGCTTGGTCTGGCCCTGGCGGGCAATAGGCGCAAAGAGAATGTCGTCGCCAAACATATACTCATCGCCCAGAGTATAGCAGGTTTCGTCCTCAGGATAATCAAAGAACATGGGGCGCATAACCGGGACACCTGTCTTGGAAGCCACCGCCATATGCTTCTGAATATAGGGACGCAGCCGCTCACGCAGCATAATCAGATCTTTGAGTATGGGGAAATCTCTGTCGCCAAAGCTCCAGATTTCGTTGTCGCCGCCGGTGGGCTCCAGAATATCCCTGGTTCTGTCGTGACCGTTCCGGCTGCCATGGAGACGCATAACCGGGCAGAATACACCATACTGGAACCAACGAACAATCAGCTCCCGGAACTCGTCGGATTCGATATCGCCGCCGTAGAAGCCGCCGATATCAGTAGTCCACCACGGAATGCCGCAGACGGACATATTCAGGCCGGACTGGATCTGCGCCATCAGGCTCTGGAAAGTAGAGGGAATATCACCGGACCATACCAAAGAGCCAAATTTCTGAGCGCCCAGATATGCACAGCGGGAAAGGGTAACAATGTCATCTCTGCCCATTTCCTTCATGCCGTCGTATACGAGCTGCGCGTAATAATAGGGATATACAAGGCCTACTTCACTGCCGTTGCCCAGGGAAAGGATCAGGTTGTCGAAATGCTCCGGATGAATTTCCGGCTCTGCTTCGTCGAACCAGAGGCAGTCTACGCCGTTGTCGATATAATTTTCCTTCAGGCGATTCCATACAAAGGCTCTTGTTTCCGGATTGGTAGGATCGATTTCCGCCTGGGGACCATAGAATTCAAATACCCGGTTGGAACCGCTTACTGTCCGGATAAGCATATTGTTTTCCATCATATGACGGTAATTTTCGCTATGCTCATTGATGGTAGGCCACATGGAAACCATCAATTTAATGCCCATTTCATGGAGCTCTTCCGTCATCTTTTTGGGATCCGGCCAATATTTGGGATCAAATTTGTAATCTCCCTGCTCCGTCCAATGGAAATAGTCAATGACAATAACAGAAAGCGGTATTCCCAATTCCTTATATTTTCTTGCCACTTCCAAAAGCTGATCCTGGGTTTCATAACGGAGCTTGCACTGCCAGAAACCGGTAGCCCACTGAGGCATTTCGGGCGCATGGCCGGTGAGATCCGCCAAAGTTCCGGCTACCTCTTTGGGGCCGCCGCCGATTACCACGTAATCCACCTGGCGGGTGCTATCGCTTGTCCAGCGAGTACGGTTGCAGGCGAGTTCGCAGCGTCCGGTAGAAGGCTGATTCCAAAGGAAGCCATATCCAAGGGAAGAATATACAAAGGGAATCGCGCATTTTGCATTCAAATGACGCAGATCCACTGTGCAGCCCTTCAGGTCAAAGCAATTGTTCGCTTCATGGCCCAAGCCGTAAAAGTGTTCCTTTTCATTTGGCTCAAACGTGATGCGCACACTCCAAAGGTCGCTGGCTTTGTTCCGATAATTCCGGAAACCTGCATCAAAAGTCAGCTCGCTTTTTTCCTCCAGAATCTTCTCGCCGTTGCGATAATACACCGTTTTGCCGTTCCGGTATAATTCCGCACGCATGGCGCCCGTTTCCAGCACAGCCCGGTTTTCTTCCTCCCAAGCCTTTGCCTCTGCCTTGCCGGGCATTAAAGTCCAATCCTGATCCAGTATTTTACCGGAGGGGGAAGCCTGAAAACGGATACAATCCTTTCCGCAGGCCGAAATACGAACCACTTCGCCCGCTCTTACAAAGCGGATTTCATCGTTCAAAATTTGGAAACTCATCCGAGATCACCTTGCCTTTCTATGTAGATAACAGTATACTATGATTATAATTGTATTTGCAAATCCTTCAATTTGCTATGAGTATTATGACAAAAAATAGGATTATTTTGATAAATACCAGAATACCACCTAAATTTGCCGAAAGGGGGATATTTCATTGGAATTTGTGTATGAAACCATAGAGCACGGAACATCTAATTTCCCAATTGGGATCCATGAAACAAATTGTCCCGAAGGATTTCGCCTATATCCCCATATGCATTCGGAGTTTGAATTTTTTGTTCTGACAAAAGGCAGCGGAACGATCTGCATTGATGGAACAACCTATCCCCTCTCCCAGGGAGAAGGCGTTTTTGTGAATTCCAGAAGCATTCATTTAGGGATGCCCACATCCTCAGAACCGGCTTTTTTTTACGCCATCGTATTTTCACCCCAAATTTTCGGTTCTTATATCAATGATATTGTAATAGACAAATACGTCGCTCCGGTTATCCATCATTCTCTTCGGCTTCCCGTTTTATATTCCAGGAACATTCCCTGGCAGGAAGAAGCACTCAAAACAGCGGAGACCATGTACACTCTCCGCAGGCAGGATATTCCCTGCAAGGAATTAAAGTTCAAAGCCCTTCTATTCCATCTTTGGAGCATATTCTGTGAACACGGCCGGGATACAACTCATACCCCGCCGGGGGGTAGAATCGACGAAATACGGCAAACCATAGATTTTATCGACAGAGAATATGCCTCGAAACTTACGCTTTCCGACCTGGCAAAATGCGCCCATATGAGCGAAAGCCATTTCTGCAGAAGCTTTGCGGACGTCATGCATATGACTCCTTTTGCCTATATCCAACAGGTCCGGATCCAGAAAAGCTGCCAAATCCTGAAAAATGACGATGCGCCTATCAGCCGTATTGCTCTTTCCTGCGGGTTTAACGATTTCAGCTATTATTCCAGGCGATTTAGGGAATTAATTGGCTGTACACCTTCTGAATACCGAAAAAGAGCCTTCGCTTCTTATAGCCGGCAGAACGAGGTCGGATCCGGTGAGAAAGACGCCAAGCCAAACTAAAAGGCAGGGATATAGTCTCCCTGCCTTTTACAATTTCGCAATTGCAAGAGCTCTTTTTGCTCGTTTTTATCTATTTCAGTTCAATATAAAACGGCAATATATCTTCATAGGTCCCGTCTTTCAGCCGGAATCCTCCCGGGATTCTGCCTAAATGGACAAAACCAATCTTTTCATACAAATGGATGGCTGTTTTATTGGAGGCCACCACTGCGTTAAACTGCAGCACACGAAACGAAAGGGACGCCGCTTTGGTTAGAGAATCCCGAACAAGTTTCTCCCCTATATGTTCTCCCCGCACGTTGCGCTTTACAGCATAAGAGGCATTTGCAATGTGACCGCACCTGCCCACATTATTGGGATGCAGAATATATAATCCTACAATCTCTCCCTCTTTTTCCGCCACGCCCACATAAGACTGGCTGCCGAAAAAGGCTGCGGCCTCCCTCTGAGAAAGAGGCTCATCCTGGGGAAAAGCGACACCGTCCTCCACTACTTGATTCCATATTTCCCGCATGGCCTCCAAATCTTTTTCTTCGTATTTTCTGATCTCCATACTAAAACTTCCTCCAAACGCAATGTGTATATATTGTTATGGTTCTATTTTTCATGTTGCGCCTGATCGATTTACCATTTTGTAGCATCTCTTGATACTGGCCAGTTTATAGGTTCACAAAACGCAGCACAACACGATTCCCAGAATGCAGAACACCGCTCCTATTAAAAAAAACACAAGTATCTCAACCGGTCTTTTTAGAGGGATTTTTTCTACATATGCCTGCTTCGGCTTTTCCGGATTATAAAACACAGGAAGCTCCTGCCCAAGGGGATACAGCCTTTCGGCCTCTTCCTTCAAATTAAGATAGGCTCCCCGGCGAATATGCACAACATCCTTTTCGTCTATGTATACTCTGGGTTTCTTATTGCCAAAAGGCAGAAACCCGGGCACGGAAACGGTAATGATCCCTCTGAAACGCTTTTTCTTTGTATATCGCTCTCCGTTTACAAAATATTCCAATACAGGAGCAGGGAAATCATTTAAAAAGCTGTAATGCGTTACCCTTCCCCTTGTCATTTGTGTACATCGGTTTCTTTTCTGCTTATCTTTTATATACAGTATGATAGCCAACAACAGGAACAAAGCTCCCATGCTCCCAAAAGTAGCCAGCATCACAAATTGTAAAGGCAAGAAACTCCCTCCTTTTTCCCAGGAATGTGCACAACAGTATTATTGTAGCACGTCTCCTTTTAAAAGAAAACCGCTTTACTATAGAAAAGTGTATGGAATTCTCCCGAAAAGAGAGGAGCCATTTAGAAAAAAGGAAGGGGATACCGTAAGGTATCCCCTTCCTTGTCTGCAAAACTTTCCTATGGGACGTAGCAAAATAGAAAATTTCATTATGTCCTTTTTCATCTGTATAGCAAACGCCATCGGATACCCTGCTTTCCTTACGAAAGCTGCGGAAGGCCAAAATAGCTTAACAGACCGTTATAGATTCCCCAGGCAAAACCGCTCTGGTCATTTCTGAGCTTTTCTGCATCTTCCGTATTGCTGAGATAGGCCAGTTCCACCAAAACAGCGGGCATAGTGGTCTTTCGCAATACATAAAGGGATGGATTCAACCGAACTCCGTTATCCCGGGTTCCCACACGGGCGACAACAGCATTTAAAATATGCTGCGCCAGCCAATAGGACTGGGTATAGCTGCGGTAAACATACATTTCGCTGCCGTTTATGGCCGGGTTGCTGTTGGAATTGCAATGTATGCTGATAAAATAATCCGCCGGCCACTCATTGGCCATATTGACGCGGGCTTGCAGACTGGTGGAATTGCTGGTTCCCAATGAGGTCTCCGGGGTTGGGCGGGATACACGCGCTTCAAACCTGGGATCATCGTTCAGCAGTCCTGCTAAATAAATGCCTACGTTGAAATTTACATCCTGTTCCCGGAGTCCATTTCCTTCGGCTCCCGCATTGGGGCCGCTGGGATTATGGCCCTGGTCAATAAAAATTCGAATTGACATGCTAAATCTCCTCCTAACAGGGTTCTGTTGTATCCTATTCGGAGGGGGCCTTAGAAGTGCGTAAATTTTAATCGTAGACGTATCCTTCCATATTCCATTTCCAGGGGCGAAAGAAAAGCGAAGCTTTCTTATGCTGGGCTAAGCATCTTCCTTTTTCCTAGGCAACATTTTTAAATACTCTTTTATATCCCTGTTGCAGCGCAACACTACCGTTTTCTCTTTATACTTTTCTATTCGCTTTTTTGTTCCGTCAGCTCCCGTATCATAATTTTTAGCCCATTGAAACATAGCTTTTAGCATATCGAAATGAGGTTTATAGACACAGGGCTCCAACCCCAGGTTTTGCTTCAGCCAACGGGTTAAAATCCGCTTTCTGCGGATATAAAGAGGTATTTCAAGCAAAACGATCTGATCCGCCTGTTCCATACCGGCAAAAAAGCATTCCCGCCCTGCATCTTCCATAATGAAATCGGGCCGCTCTAAAACAGCGTGAAATAAAGCGTCCCTATCTTCCGGGGAACGCTTGCGGTCTCCCCAGGAAGAAGACGGGTCTTCCTCATATACAACCTCATCCAAATGGCAGCAGGGTATGTTGGTTATGCGGGAAATCCGGCGGGCTAACGTAGACTTTCCGCTGGCAACCGAGCCAACAATGTATATACGCATTTTTATATTCCTCGCTATTCTGCTGATTCACCTATACCTATCGCAAAAATAAAACCATGCCTCCATGGGGAATTGGCGAACCCCCGGTTCCCACGCAATACAGAAAACCACTTGGGACCTTTTACTTTCTCTCTCTGTCTGCATCTAAAAACACTTTTGAGCCTGTGGCGCCTTTTTGCCCCTGATATTTTCCGTTATAGGGATGTAGGGCGGGAGCGTCCATTTTTGCAAAAACAAGCTGGCCTACCCTTCGGCCGCATTTTAACTCAATGGCACATCGATTGGCGTTATACAATTCCAGTGTGATTTCTCCTTCAAAACCCGGATCCACCCATCCCGCATTTTGAATAAAGAGCCCCATCCTTCCCAGAGAGCTCCTGCCCTCCACAAAAGCCGTCAGGGTATCGGGCAGGCTTATATATTCCATGGTAGTGGCAAGGACAAACTGATTAGGAAGCAAAACGTAAGAATCGCTTTCTATGGTCTTATACGGGATTTTATTTTCCATGGTAATGATTCCCTGGGGAGAATCCTCCACAATTCCAAAGGTATTCCCCAACCGGATATCTACACTGGCGGGTTGGATCTGTTCTTGTTCCAGGGGCGTGATTTTCAGTGTTCCGTCCTGTATCATCTGCAGTATGGTTCTATCGGAAAGAATCATATATTTCTCCTTTTTACAGCTATAGCCTTGCTGGTTTTCTTACTATATGCCCACTTCTAAAAACAGTATTGCCGGCATTCTCGTATAATTGCAGCCATTTTTTCTTCTTTCTTCTCCATATCCTCTACCAGCTTGAGCTGGGTGCGGCAGCGGTCCAAATTCTGATGCTCCCGATGAATTTTAAAATAGGTATCCCCATTTAGATAATCCGTCAAAAACCGCATACCGCATTCCAAAGTCATCAGTTTCGCTCCAAAAGGTAAATAGGTACGTTCCGTTTCCGTTAAGCTTTGCCCGCATTCTTCCAGAAATCCTTTGCTGAATGCCGCAAACAGTTCCAGACTCATGCTTACTTTGGATAAATCGGTCTCGTCCTCCGCCGCTGTGCTGGCGCCGTAACGGATGCTGTCCCCAAAATCGTAATGAATAAGCCCCGGCATTACGGTATCCAGGTCAATTACGCAAATTCCTTTCCCGGTTTTGTGATCCAGCAAAACATTGTTGAGCTTGGTATCGTTATGGGTAACCCGCAGAGGAAGCTGTTCATTTTCCAGCAGATCCAGCAAAACACCGGTATCTTTCTCCCTCATGCGGATAAAATCAATTTCCTTCTGCACGGATTTCGCCCGCCCGGCAGTATCGCGCGCTACCGCTTCCGTGAAGAGCCGGTAACGATCCCTGGTATCATGGAAATGGGGAATGGTCTCAAACAAGGTTTCCGCAGGAAACGCATGAAGCTGCCGCTGAAATTTTCCAAAAGCTTTTGCGGCCTGATAAAATTGTTCCGGTTTTTCAATAGTTTGTAAACAGACGGTGTCTTCCACAAACAAAAATGCCCGGTAGCAATTTCCCCGATTATCCCGGTAATAAAGTCCTCCATCAGTTGTTTTTATAATTTGCAGGACTTCTCTCTGCGCATTTCCGCCCTCACACTTCACTTGTTCGGAAAGAAAGGATGTTACGGATGCAATGTTCTGCATGAGTTCCTCTATATTCCGAAATATACTTTCATTCATGCGCTGCAGAATATAGCGTACGGGACGCGCTGACGCCTGCTTAAAATACAGCGCATATGTATCGTTAATATGGCCGCAGCCAAAGGGTTCCCCCTGGATAAAAGCACCTTCCATTTGGAATTTTGACGCTATGCTTTCGTAATCCATCCTTTTTCCACAACCCTTCCGGAAAATTTCTCTTTTTATCGAGCAAAGAAATTCTATTTTAATATTGGCCTGTTAAAAGACCCTATTATCGAATGATGTCCGTATAATCATACCATAAAACAAAGCATAAGAAAACATACGACATCCTGAGAAATCACAACGCACTGCAGCTTTCTATATGAATAGAAACCGAGCCGGAATTGGTAGTGATTCTGCGCCTCCCAATTCCGGCTCGGTTTCTTTTAAAAAATCCCAGCTTTATGAGCTCAGTATACATTTACAGCAGGCAGAAGGATTTTAGTGCAGCGCCTCCAAAGCCACGAAATGTAAAATACAGACTCTGTATACCGTCGGGGATCGCCACATCTGCAGTATACTCTTTCCACACATTTGTATAATCCACAGGGAACTCCGCCAAGACCTGGCCATCCCATTTGGTTTTCACTTCAAATACGCCCTTACAGTAGCCTCTCACTTGAAGGGATACAGCCCGAACACCCTGGCAATCAAAATATTTAAAGCCGCAGGTGGAGGAATCTGTCATATTCATAATATATCCCAACTCGGTGTCTCCATCTCTGCCATCCTGGGTAATACGGGGAAAGCGGCTGTCAAGCCAAAAACCATTTCCAGCAATGCCGCCTGTATAGGTAGACTCTGTATCGCAGAAAAGATTGCAAGCGATGTATGCAGGATATTCTCCCTTTCCGAGCAGCGGCCCGCCGTTTAAGCCGCAGGAAGTCATTTCTACCTGGGGAATTTTTCCGTCAGGCAGAATTTCTATTTCTTCTGCCATAGCCTGGCGGCTGAAACTGGTGCCGTTGGTTTGGCGATGATAGAAGATATACCATTTCCCCTGAATCTCAACCATGCTGCCATGATTATTTCCCCCATAATACATGGGTTTTTCGGCAGGTTTATAGGAAGCAATATGCAGATCGTTGTTGCTGATAATCACACCGCCAAATTGGAAACCTTTATCGGGATACGGGCTGGTAGCATAGCACAGCTCGTGGAAAACCACCGATGAGTATATAAAATAATACATATCTCCTACTTTCCGTATGGAAGGAGCCTCAAAAAATTCGTGCCCTTCATAGCCGCTTCCCTGGCTATAGGGCTGGCTGGGAGCTATAAAAGCCGGAGCTTTGCGTATGGTCAGCATATCCGGCCCCAGAACCGTCACCATGGGGCCGCTGCGGCTTTTATCCCCAGCAGGGCAAAATCCCGTATATAAATAGGTAACCTCCCCTTCCGTAATGACACCGGGATCAAATTGGGGCTCATCCCCTTTTCTTTCTCCCAGAAGGGTTCCGTCCTCATAATGCACATACCCGTAAAACGTATATTTCCCAGCAGGACTATCGCAAACGGCAACGGAAACACAGCTTTTTTTATCCAGCACATAAAATAGATAATACCGGCCATCCGGGCCTTTTGTCACATCAGGGGCATACAAACACATGCTGCCGTCCGGATTGAAGGGATCGTCAATTTTTTGATAAATCACGCCTTCGTATCGCCAATCGCTCAGATCTTCTACCGGCGCGGACCAGCACACATAATCATTCATGCAATACACATAGCCGTTAAACCGGTCATGGGAACCATACACATACACTCTGCCGTCAAATACATAGGGTTCCCCATCGGGGACATATTCCCAAGAAGGCAAATAGGGATTAAACGCCTGTTTCTTCATTTTATACTCCTCCTGCATGTAAAATAGATACCTGTTGGCCGTTTTATCCGGGCGCGCTGCGCAATCTGCAGCGCGCCCGAAAATTCCGGGTCAAACCGGCATGAAATAATGAAACAACCTCCGGCTCTTTTAGCCTTCTTCTATTATACGAAATATGGTTTTCTATTACCAGCCTAAAATTTACAAACCGGCATACTAACAAAAATGAAGAGCCTTCTATTGTAGATTAACATTGCAGCAATAGTATTTACGGTATAGCGAGCACCCTATCTTTTCATAGTGAATCCGAAAAGGTTGGAACTTTTATACTGTGTAGAAGAAAGATAACAACGGCGGAATGTGAGCAAACGAGCCATCCAATCTATACTTACATTCGCCGTTTTCTTCTTTGACTATCAGAGGAAAATCCCTTAACGCGGTTTCAGTTTCATCCACTTTCAGGTGTGCTGCAGCCGCTATTGCATCTGCTGTAACATATAGATCAAAATTCCCCTGTGTCAACGCATATAAAGAGCATACGGCCTGCAGCGTATTCCGATCGGAAAGCTGTTCCAGCGCAGCCTTAAGCGCACGTATCTGGGCTCCGTTGGGGGAAATATAGCCGTCTCCCAAAGCAAAGAAGAGGGCATTATTCTTTCTTCCGGTACTGCCCTCCGGTTCGGAGCAGACGGACATGCCCCAGGAGGATACCGCATCAGCCGAATAATCCTTTTCTTTCCAGGGTACTTCCTTTTTATAGCCGTCCGTCGCCGCTGCTTCGTGCAGGAGAGCCGCAATACGGTATGCGCTTTCAAAAGCCGCTCTCTCGGGCAGCGCTGAAAAATAATCTTTGATTTTAAGACAGATATCTCCTAAGCCATTCGTTTTCTTATACCCCAAAAGCTCATCCACGGAGACGTCAAATAGCTTCGCCATATGGGGCAAAAGCTGAATATCCGGGCAGCACTGAGACGATTCCCATTTGGATACCGCCTGATTGGTCACTCCAAGAGCATTGGCCAGCTCTTCTTGTGTGAAGCCTTTCTGTTTTCTGAGAAATGCAATCTGTTTGCCTATTTTCATTGCAGACATAGTAAACATCCTCTCATTTGTTTTTCTGTAGCTACAACTATATTGTAGAGTAATGCATCTATATAAACAATGACGTATTTGTTTGATATGCCCCAGATCATCCAACTTTTAGTTGGACGATCAAAAAAGAGGACAGCTGTAATAAAGCGTTTTGCAAATCGAATCTACTTTTTTGTTTTCTACAGCCATTTTCCAATCCATTCAAAGAAGATACTTGTCATTACCAGAGGAATTGATGGCCCTTGTGTTTTATGCTATAATATTGTCGAAAATTGTGCGGTAAAAAGCCAGTGAAACGACATCTTTCTCATTGGGTTTGGAACTCTTCTTTTTTGGAAAAGGGCTGGGATACAGGTCCAATACGGCAATGGAAAGAGAGCATTATGAGGAAAGATTGGCAGAGAAGCCCAACTTTGAGCACACCTGCCCGGCGGAAACCAAAGGCCGCCCGCATTGCGAAAAAAAGATCGTAAAACTCTATAGCATAAACTATCGAAAAAGCATACAGAAGGCTGCCCGCGCCATGGAGGGTTTGCCGCTTGAAGAAAGGCAGGATATTATGATAGAGCAGCATACGCTTTCGAAAAAAGATCGGCCGATCCTGATCGTAATGCTGACCCACAACGACAGAACAGTGGACAATGCCTATGCGATATTTGAACAATGCAAAGATACAAAGGCACAATACTGGGGAATGAAAGAAGAATCCCTTCCTCTGGAACAGATGAAACAACTCTATGCGTACATGAAACGCTGCGGAAAAACCACTGTTTTGGAAGTGGTGGCATACACAGAGCCGGAAAGCCTGGCTGGCGCAAGGGTAGCGGCAGAATGCGGCTGCGATATTCTGATGGGAACGATTTTCTTTGATTCTGTCAACGCGTTCTGCAAAGAGAATCATATCCGATATATGCCTTTTGTAGGAAAAATCACCGGCCGGCCTTCTGTGCTGGAGGGCTCTATGGAGGAAATGATCGAGGAAGCCCGGCTCTGCCTAGAAAAGGGCGCATACGGCATCGATCTTCTGGGATACCGGTATACAGCAGATGCAAAAGAGCTTAATCGAAGGCTTGTGGCCGAAGCGCATGCGCCTGTCTGCATCGCCGGAAGCGTGAACAGTTTTCAGCGTCTGGATGAATTGAAAAAGGCGGCACCCTGGGCCTTTACCATTGGAAGCGCTTTTTTCGAAAATAAATTCGGTGGATCCTTCCCAGAACAGATTGACAAAGTCTGTGACTACATAGAAAAATAGAAACCTCTTTCGGAATACTGGAGGAAACACATGTTTTGGAAATTGTATCCCTACGAATACGTGGAAAGCGTTTTCGACATTGACTATACAAAATTATATCAAGCGGGCTATCGCGGCCTTCTTTTCGACGTGGACAATACCCTTGTGCATCACGGAGACGATTCGACGCCTGAAGTGGACGAGTTATTCCGCCAGGTGCAAAAGATAGGGTTCCGGACGCTGCTGCTGACGGATAATACGGAAGAGCGTGTAAAACGCTTCATTCGCAATATCGATACGCCATATCTGTGCGAGGCCGGAAAACCGGATCCCTCCGCTTACCGCAGGGCAGCTGAGATTCTACATCTGGAAAACTCTCAATTGGTCTGCATTGGCGATCAGCTCTTTACGGATATTCTGGGCGCGAACCGAAGCGGGATTTCTAGTATCTTAGTGCGGTTTATCCGCCTGCCTGCCGAAACCCGAATCGGAAAAAAGCGGCAATTGGAAAAAGCGATTCTCTGGTTCTACCAAAGGAACCCATCTGCTACGCACAGACTCGGAAACATACAGAAAGAAGGTCAATAAAATATGTTCTGGAACAAAGACAAGCTGTTCTGCGACATTCATCCCGCCTGCTACGCGATCTCCCGGCAAAAGGAAATCTGCAGACGACATATAAAAAATCTTCGCGGCAAAGAGATTTATGCCAAAACAAAACAGACGGAAAAATTACCGGTCCTTGTATCCAGCAACAACTCTCACCTTATCAAACGAGGCAAGGGTATAGATATGCGTCTCCAGGAAAACAAAGCTGTGAACATAGAACTGGCCTGCCGCAAGATCCACGGAACGATTCTGCATCCGGGCGAAACCTTTTCTTTCTGGAAAGCCGTAGGAAAGACCACGAAGAGAAAAGGATATAAGGACGGGCGCGTCCTGGTTCGGAATAAACTGCGCCCCGGTATTGGAGGAGGTTTGTGCAATCTGGCAAACACCATTCATCTGCTGGTGCTGCATAGTCCGCTCACCGTAACGGAATTTCATAGTCATTCGGACGCGTTAGCCCCCGATGAAGGCAAAAGAGTTCCCTTCAGTTCGGGAACGTCGGTGGATTATAACTATATCGATTACCGATGCCGAAACGACACCGACCAGGATATCCAGCTTCTTGTCTGGTGCGAAAATGGGGAATTGCACGGCGAGCTGCGGAGCCAGAAGGAATTCCCCTTCCGCTATAAACTCACAGAGAAAGACCATCACTTTCACAAAGAGGGAGAAAAGTATTACCGGATCTCCAAAATCTACAAATTGACGATCGATAAAGCAAGCGGAGACGTTCTGGATACCTGTCTTGTCCGGGACAATCACTCGGAAGTCATGTTCGATCCCAGCCAGATTCCTTCGGAGCTGATCCGGGAATACTGATGTTTCCCTACATATTGGCGTAGATACCCTTAAAATTCTCCGCTGGCTCATTTTAGAAATGTGGAGGCCCTCCCAGTTTAGTCCTATGAAATAATGTATATACAGTAAAAAGAGCCGCCTTTTGGTGGCTCTTTTTGTTATGTTAAAGGAGATTATAAGATATCGTTAAAACGCAAACGTCTTTGCTTCTGTAAAAAGAAAAGCCCCGAACGCGATTTGCGCTCGGGGCTTTCGGCTGTCTCCAGGGACTAAAAAAGATGCCACGCATTTTTTGTCTTGGGACTTGAACCCACACAGTTTTTACACTGAAAATATTTTACCATATAATCAAGCTAAACACAACTCATAATATATCCTCTGGCTGCGCTGGAATACCCTTGTCCCCCCACCAATAACCGTTCCCATAGTAGGAAAACATAGCCCAGTAATAAGTCAGTTCATGGCTGAATATCGCCACGCCCATAACATTATCCACCGGTGCTGCCAGCGGTGAGCGTTCCACGATTTGGGATGCCTCCTCATAGGAGATCCCCACCAGCTCCACCAGCAGGTGCTTCACCAGTTCACAGAAGCTGTACTGGTTGAATATGACCTGACCACCCTCATCTTTGAACACAAGTCCATCTCTCACCATGGTTTTCTCTCCGTTCCTTAACCTGTATCCTTGGCATGGGTATAGTCCCGTCAAATCATTTCATACAGCAGGGCAGCGTCGCCCTGTACCAGTTCCAGATGGGAGCGCAGCGTTTCAAGTCCGCTTTGCACCGCCTCGGTGGGCAGATCCCAGTCTGGCGCAATTTCAGCGGACACCTCCGGGAGGTCCTGCTCCCGCAAAGCTCCCAGCACATTAGACGCCAGCTCTCCCTCCAGCAGAGCGCAGTCCAGGGTGTCCTCTGTCTGGGGAGCAGGAAAACGGACATCCAGATCCAGCTCGCTCTCATACCAGTCCCAGATGGCCATATAGACCGCGCCGGAGCAGCCGCCGTTGGACAGCTCCTGCCGCTGGCCGTCTTTGAGAAGATAAAAGGATGCGATCTGTGACATAGTGGTTCCTCCTGCATGTTATTCTTGTTCCATCAGCCCTTCTGCCTGCATCCGGATCACATAGAAGGCCCGCACCCAGTCCAGCTCCTGTTCCATGGATTCCTCCAAAGCCAGCAGGCGGCGCTTTCCCAGCCTGCGGTCCAGGAGGGCGAA
>CALWJA010000005.1 GCA_944380875.1 uncultured Clostridia bacterium | reverse complement strand
CGGTGGAAGACGCTTTCCGTTACGATACGCTTCTTTTGGCCGCGGCTACCTATAATGCGGGGGTATTTCCCTGCATGGAACATTTTCTCCTCCATTTGAAGGGAAAGAATTATCAGAAACGCCGTGTAGGCATTTTGGAGAACGGTACATGGGCGCCTATGGCTGCTAAGACCATGAAAGGTATTCTGGACGGCATGAAGGATGTGGAAATCTGCGATACGGTAGTTTCTATCAAATCTGCCATGAAGGAAGCGGACAGAGCCAATATGGAAAAGCTGGCAGAGGAACTGTTGGCTGAATAAAGATAGGATTAGAAAGCCACCGGATAGAAAATGGTTTTTCATCTTCTTGCAACAGTATAGAATAGTGGATTTTATATGAGTACCCGCCCAGATTTTTTCCGGGCGGGTACTTTCATGTTGAAATTTATATGATTTGAGTGCGGAAAAGATCTTGATACTTCCCTTTTATATGTCCTTATTTTTTACTACTATTTGACAAAAACTGTATGGTATAATAACAAAAGTTAATAATTGGAAAAAACAGCCCCATTTTAGAACAAAGTAACCAATGGATATCGTAAAATATAGTGTGTTTTTTAAGAAAATATACGAAAACTCTTGATATTTGATGGAATTGTGGTATTCTTAAAACAGAATATTTGAAGAGGAGGCCGTTTCAAAATGGGAATAGCAAAATCGGAAAATAATGTTCCCTTGTATTTGTTCCATCAAGGGACAAACGCAAAAGCGTATGAATATATGGGTGCGCACAAGGTAGAGGGAAATAAGGGTGAGAAGCCCAACATGGCATTTCGCGTGTGGGCTCCCAATGCAGAAGCGGTATCCTTGGTGGGAGATTTCAATCAGTGGGAGCCGGATGCAACCCCTATGGAGAAAATAAGCGATGGGGTCTGGGAGGTAATACTTGATGAAGAACTTCCCCGGTTTGCCGCTTATAAATACTGCATTACCCAGCCGGGCGGCAAGCAGGTTATGAAAAGCGACCCATACGCGTATCATTATGAAACAAGGCCCAATAATGCGTCTTTGTATTATGACATATCCGGCTATGAATGGGGGGATTCCGAATGGTTCCGTAAAAGGGACAACAGCGATATCCTTTCCCAGCCTATGAATATTTATGAGGTGCATGCCGGTTCTTGGCGTACATATCAGGATGGAAACACGTTTTCTTATAAGAAACTGGCGGATGAACTGATTCCCTACGTAAAGGAAATGGGATATACCCATATGGAGTTTATGCCTTTGATGGAATATCCTTTTGACGGTTCCTGGGGGTATCAGGTTTCCGGATATTTTGCCCCTACTTCCCGTTATGGGGAGCCCAAGGACTTCATGTACTTTGTGGACAAGTGCCATCAGGCAGGAATCGGTATTATAATGGACTGGGTGCCCGCTCATTTTCCCAGAGATGAATTTGGCCTGGCCCGGTTCGACGGCACTCCCTGCTATGAATATGCGGATCCCAGAAAAGGAGAGCACAAGGACTGGGGTACGCTGGTATTCGATTATGGGCGCAACGAGGTAATTAGCTTTTTGATGTCCAGCGCTATGTTCTGGCTGGAAAAATATCATATAGACGGCCTGCGGGTGGATGCAGTAGCTTCCATGCTGTATCTGGATTACAGCCGGAAAGACGGAGAATGGGCACCTAATAAGGACGGAGGCAAGGAGAATCTGGAGGCAGTAGCCTTTTTGCAGAAGCTGAATGAAGCCGTGCTTACAGAATTCCCCTCCGCTATGATGATTGCGGAGGAATCCACCTCCTGGCCTATGGTAACAAAACCGGGATATTGCGGAGGCCTTGGGTTTACGCTGAAATGGAATATGGGCTGGATGAACGATATGCTGCATTACATGAGCCTTGACCCCATTTACCGGAAGTTTAACCATGATAATATCACATTTTCTTTCTTCTATGCGTTTTCGGAGAATTTCCTGCTTCCCATTTCTCACGATGAAGTGGTGCATGGAAAGTGTTCTCTGATGAATAAAATGCCGGGCGAATATGAGCAGAAATTTGCAGGCGTGAGGGCTTTCATGGGATATATGATGGCTCATCCCGGGAAAAAGCTTCTGTTCATGGGAAGTGAGCTTGGGCAGTTTATTGAGTGGGATTACAAAAAAGAACTGGATTGGGTTCTGCTGCAGTATCCTGCACATCAGAAACTTCAGAAATTTTTTAAGGATCTGAACCATTTCTATCTGGATACCCCCTCTCTCTGGGAAGTGGATTATTCCTGGGAAGGCTTTAACTGGATTTCCAATGATGACTATACCCAGAGTGTGATAGCATTCCGCCGTATTGGAAAAGACGGAAAAGAAATCATTGCCGTATGTAATTTTGTTCCCGTGGAAAGGGAGAATTACCGAATCGGCGTGCCGACCCCCGGTATTTATACGGAGATTTTCAATACGGACAGCGTCGATTACGGCGGAAGCGGTATTACTAACGGAGATACGATTAAGAGCGAGAAAGAGCCGATGCATGGCTGTGAGGAATCCATATCCCTTCATTTGCCTCCTCTTTCGGTTATATATCTGCGCTGCAGGCGGAAAAAACCTGTAAGGAAACCCGCTGAAGGGGAAAAGAAGGCTGCCGCTCCCAAAAAAGCAAGCAAGGCAGCAAAGCAGCCGGCTGCGGAAAGTAAAACGCGTAAAAAAGCAGCCGGAAAGACAGCTGCAAAAACAACGACTCGGACAAGGAAGCCTAAAAAAGAGGGCTGATCGTTCAGTCCGGCGCAAAAAAGACAGAAGCCGGAGAAAAATTCCGGTTTTCCATTCACCTAAAAGGTCTTAGCAAGACTTTTCATAATTACATACAGGGAGGGATTTCTCATGATGCCCAAGCAAGATGTTGTCGCAATGCTGCTGGCCGGCGGCCAGGGCAGCCGACTGGGCGTGCTTACAAAAAATTTGGCGAAACCCGCGGTGCCGTATGGAGGCAAGTATAGGATTATTGATTTTCCATTATCCAATTGTGTGAATTCCGGTATTGAAACTGTAGGTGTTCTGACCCAATATCAGCCTCTCGTTCTGAATGAATATATCGGGAACGGGCAGCCTTGGGATCTGGACAGTATGAATGCTGGTGTGCATGTACTGCCCCCTTATCAGAGAAGCAAGAAATCCGACTGGTATAAGGGAACAGCCAATGCCATTTATCAGAATATACAGTTTATTGATCGGTATAATCCCAATTATGTGGTTATCCTTTCCGGCGACCATATTTATAAAATGGATTATTCCAAGATGATTGCATATCACAAGGAGAAGCAAGCGGATTGCACCATCGCAGTGATTGAGGTTCCCATGGAGGAAGCATCCCGTTTTGGTATTCTCAACACCAACGAGGATGGATCCATTTATGAGTTTGATGAGAAGCCGAAGGTTCCCAAAAGCAACCAGGCTTCCATGGGTATTTATGTATTTACTTGGGAAAAACTCCGTAAATATTTGATCCAGGATGAGGAAAACCCAAAGTCTTCCAACGACTTTGGCAAGGATGTGCTTCCCGCTATGCTGAACGCAGGGGAGAGAATGTTTGCCTATCGTTTCCAGGGATACTGGAAGGATGTGGGAACCATTGACAGCTTGTGGGAATCCAATATGGATCTGCTGGATCCCAATGTTCCGCTGGATCTCAGCGAGGCAAGCTGGAAAATTTATTCCAGAAACCCCGTTATGCCTCCTCAGTATATTGCGAAGGGCGCTGTCGTGCAGAATTCTCTTGTGGCAGAGGGCTGCAACGTATATGGCGAAATTGATTTTTCTGTGCTTTTTGAAGGCGTGTATGTAGCTCCAGGCGCTGTGGTAAAGGATTCCATTCTGATGCCGGGCTGCCGGGTCGAGGAAGGCGCTGTGGTACAATACGCGATTGTTGCGGAGAACACAGTGGTAGGCAAAAATGCGGTAGTAGGCAAGAGACCCGAAGACGTTGAGAATAAGGATGAATGGGGAATTGCCGTAGTAGGCGCTGATTGCACCGTCTGCGAAGAAGCAGTGGTTCCTCCAAAGATGATGGTGGAAGCAGGCACCGTTTATGAAAATGAGAAGAAGGAGGCGGCGAAATAATGCGCGGGAACAATATGCTGGGAATTTTGTTTTCCAATTCCCACGATGACAAGCTTCGTGAGCTTACAGAAATACGGGCAATGGGTTCCGTCCCCTTTGGCGGACGTTACAGAATGATTGATTTTCCTCTTTCCAATATGGTGAATTCCGGTATCAATAAAGTCGGCGTCATCACCAAATACAATTACCAGTCTTTGATGGATCATCTGGGATCCGGAAAAGCCTGGGATCTTTCCAGGAAAAGAGAAGGCCTCTTTATGCTTCCTCCTTTCGGAAATGTAAGCAGCATGCAGAACAGCCGTGTGGAATCCCTTGCTTCCATAGAGAATTTTCTCAAAAATTCCAAAGAAGAGTTCGTTGTCCTTTCGGACTGCGACACCATCTGCAATATAGATTACACCGAAGTCATGGCCTATCATTTGGATAAGGGCGCGGACGTAACGGTTATTTACCGGTATGGGGATATACCCCAGGGATTCAGCAATCCCACTGTGTATACGGTAGATCCGGAGGGGCGTATTCGGGATATGGTGATTTCTCCCAATACGGAAGGCCCCTGCAATTACGGTATGACCATGTGCCTTATCCGCCGGGAATTGCTCATGCAGCTGGTGGCAGACTGCGTAAGCCGCAATCTCTATAACTTTAAGCGGGATTTGCTGCAGCGGCATCTTCGGGATTTCAAATTTTACGGTTATGAATTTACCGGCGTTGTGAAAACTATCTGCTCTATGAATTCGTATTTTGAAGCCAATATGTCCCTGATGCTGCCTAAGATCCGTTCGGAGCTCTTTAATCCGGAACGGCCCATTTATACCAAGGTTAGGGATGATATGCCTGCCCGTTACGGCCTGGGATCTTCCGTTTCCAATTCCATTATTGCGGATGGATGCGTGGTGGAAGGAACGGTGGAAAACTGTGTTCTGTTCCGCGGCGTGAAGGTTGGAAAGGGCACTCGTCTGGAAAACTGCGTCATTATGCAGGATAGCGTCATTGAAGGCGGCTGCAGGCTTAGCCATGTGGTTGTGGATAAAGACGTTATTATCCGTGAGGATCGTTCGCTGATGGGCTTCCAGTCTTATCCGGTATACATCAGCAAAGGAAGCGTGGTATAATCTCCCGCCTGAAGAAAACAGGAGGGGAAGAAAAAGACCGCCCCTAAAAAGGGGCGGTTTGTTTGGAGGCCTGGCAGGCCGGTGCTTTTAAAAGGAAACTGCGAAAGCCCTGCTGCTTTATCGGGCCGTAACACAAAAACCGCGTAAAGCGGCAGGAAGGGAGTTTCAATCCTATGAAAGTTTTATATTGTACCAGTGAAGCACGTCCCTTTGTGGCAACCGGCGGATTGGCGGATGTGGCAGGTTCCCTGCCTCAGGCGCTTCGTGTCCGGTTGATTGGGTGCCGGGTCGTTTTGCCTCTGTATGAAGATATCCCGCAGGAGATGCGGGATAATATGAAATTCATCACAAGCCTTTCCGTGCCGGTTGCCTGGCGCAGGCAGTATTGCGGTGTATTTGAAGCTCGTATCGGCGGTGTAATCTATTATCTGATTGATAATCAGTATTATTTCAAACGCAAAGGGCTTTACGGCCATTATGACGATGCGGAAAGATTTGCGTTCTTTAGCCGCGCTGTGTTGGAAATGCTCCCCTATATTGATTTCCATCCGGATGTAATTAACTGCAATGACTGGCAGACAGCTATGGTGCCTGTATATTACAGCGTGTTTTACGCGAACAATGATTGGTATAGGGGAATTAAAACAGTCTTTACCATTCATAATATCCAGTATCAGGGCAAATATGGCCCTGAACTTCTGGAGGATGTTTTGGGAATTCCCCAGAACCAGGCTTCCGTTTTGGAGTATGACAATTGTGTAAACATGATGAAAGGCGCCATTGAGACCGCAAACCGTGTGACTACGGTTAGCCCTACATACGCCCAGGAAATTATGGATCCCTGGTTCTCTCATGGAATGGATGGCATTCTCCGGCAGCGTTCCTGGAAGCTTTCCGGAATCCTGAACGGAATCGATGTTGCAGGGTATGATCCGGCTACGGATAAGGATATCTACGCCCCCTTTACGGTGGATGACCTTTCCGGAAAGGCTGTGAATAAAGCGGAGCTGCAGAAACGTCTGAATTTGGAAGAGCGGCCCGATGTGCCTCTAATCGGTATGGTGACCAGGATGGTGTCCCATAAGGGCTTGGATCTGGTTAAAGAAACTTTGGATCAGCTTATGTGGGAAAATGATATTCAGTTTGTGATCCTGGGATCCGGGGATTATGAATATGAAACCTTCTTCCGCCAGATGCAGGATAAATATCCCGGCCGTCTCTGCGCCTGCTTCGGTTTTGTACCGGAGCTTTCCCGCAAGATTTATGCCGGCGCCGATATTTTCCTGATGCCCAGCAAGAGTGAGCCCTGCGGACTTTCCCAGATGATCGCCCTGCGGTATGGCACGATTCCCGTTGTTCGGGAGACGGGCGGCCTGAAGGATTCCATTCAGGACAGCGGCGACGGCTGCGGGAACGGATTTACGTTCCAGAGCTACAACGGCGGCGATATGCTCTATGCCATTCATCGTGCTCTGGAAGGGTATGCCAACCAGGAAGGCTGGGAAATCTTGGTGAAGCGTGCCATGGAATGCGATAATTCCTGGGGGCGTTCCGCAAATGCGTATATTCGCTTGTATCGGGAATTAATCAAGGAAGGTTGATTGGTTCCGCAAAATTATATATGCGTCTATGCTGCCCCGCACGGCAGCATCCATAAAAGAAGAAGCGGTGGCCATATGGCTTCCGCTTTTTCTGTTTTTATGGTGGGGAGGAAAAATGGAAAGAGCTTCTCTGGCTTTTTTTCTCTTCAGGGTGTACAATTACGGCAGGCAATTTGTAAATCGGAAAAGAGAATCGGCAGCAGCCTTGTTGGGGAAACGCAGAAAAGAGGGGATGGGTTTGGGAATGACTCACAGGAGCAAGCGGAAACAGAAGGTGCTGGGGATGTTGGGGGTATTTTGTATTTTGCTGGGAGTGGTGCTTACAGCAGAGGTAGTATATAGAGATTCCATAGCAGAGAAAATGGGAGGAGCCGTTTCTTCCAATGAAACCAGCGATCCGGGTCCCAAGGAACTATCTAAGGAGCCGGAGACCTCCCTTTCTGAGTCCTCTGCAGAAGCGGTGGATTCAAAGCCTCAGGAACCGGATTCTTTTTCTGCATACAGGGAGCAGGCGATTCAAGATATGAAATCTATGTCCCTCTCAGAAAAGGTGGGGCAGGTTTTTGTTTTCCTGTGCCCCCCTGCGGGTGGGGAGGAAATGATTGAGACCTATAAACCGGGAGGCATCTGCCTGAATGCCGCAAATTTTCAGGGCAAGACCAAGGAACAAGCGAAAGAAATGCTGGCGAAATTCCAATCGTCTTCCGCATACCCCCTTCTTACTTGCTGCGATGAGGAGGGCGGTACGGTGACGCGTATCAGCCGGTTTCAGGAATACCGCGAATACCCGTTCCAGTCTCCAAGAGATGTGTATGCTTCAGGAGGCATGGAAGCCATTCGGAGGGATACAGCAGAGAAGGCGCAGCTTTTGAAGAGCCTGGGTATCAACACCAATTTGGCGCCTGTGGCGGATCTTTCCGACAATCCGGCGGATTTTATATATGCCCGTTCCTTCGGAGGAGACCCGGAGAGCGTATCGGAATATATCCGGGTTTCGGTAGAAACCTATAAGGAAAATGGGGTCGCATGTGTTTTAAAACATTTCCCCGGATACGGAAACAATGGGGATACCCACATAGGCCTGGCTTGGGATAAACGGGATTATTCAGAATTTGAGACGAAAGATTTTTTGCCCTTTGAGGCTGGATTTGCGGCAGGAGCGCCTATTGTCTTAGTGAACCACAATATAGTGGAGTGTATGGATGGGGAAAAACCGGCCACCCTTTCCCCGGAGGTTCATCGTATTTTGCGGGAAGAGCTGGGGTTCGGCGGCCTTATTATGACGGATGATCTGGTTATGAAAGCGATCCCTCAATATACAGGAGGGGAAAATCCCGCGCCGGAAGCGTTTTTGGCAGGAAACGACCTTCTGCTGTGCACAGACATCGAGGAATCCTACGGGGCTCTTTTGGAAGCTGTGGAAAATGGGAAGGTTTCGGAAGAGCGGCTGGAGGCGTCTGTGCTGCGCGTTTTGGAATGGAAATATGCCATGAACCTTATATAAATTTAAAAGCAAATTACCATACAATGTATTTTGCATTTTGCCGGAAAATAGGTACAATAATGGAGGAAGAAAAATGAAAAACAAACAGGAACAGCTTACAAAAAGGGAAAAACAGATGCTGCTGGAAATTCGGCAGAGCAGGCGGTATCCGGTGGCGCGTTTCGAATTGCACAGCAGCCGCTCAGAGGAACTGGTTTCCACTGCCCTTAACTATGTGCGGATTGTGGAAGAAGGGGATTCCATAGAACTGGTAAAGGAAAGAGGGGAAGCCCTCCGTTCTCTGGAAGAAAAGGGATATATCCGTGTGGATTACCAGGGGAATGTGTGGGTATGCGGGGATCATACCCTGTATTACCGCAGTGATTTGTATGCCCTGCTATGTCATACGGCTATGGAAGCCCAGTCTTTGCCCGATTGTGTATTTGATATCCCCGCTATCCGGAAAGGATATGTGTATTTGACAGCCAAAGGGAAAAAGACCCAGTGTTTCTAAAATAAATATATTTATACTTTTTATGTGAACTATTTTTAAATAAATTAACCAGTTGTGTGTTGTTCTAATACTTTGTTTATGCTATAATCAAAATAAGGAAATATTCATGCTTTTTCAGGTAAGAAAGGATGGATACCAATGGGATGTTTTTTTGCTTTTTTGGAAGCCGGATAAACCGGAAAAGCAAATACCCGAGGGGGGGAAAGAAATGAAAAAGAAACAGCCTGGGAAAACCGCAGCTGGAATTTGTCTTCTATTGATGTCTGTTGCTATGCTTGCTTGGACGGGTCTCCGGGTGTGGAGCACAGCACGGCTCAATGAAGAAATAGAGAATGTATATCCCCATATTACTTTGCAGGAT
>CALWJA010000004.1 GCA_944380875.1 uncultured Clostridia bacterium | reverse complement strand
GGTAGCTCAGACCATCCACATAATATTTCCGTATACAACTACGTTCTTCTATGCTAAGATGATGGTAGTTCATATAGTCCCCTCCTGGTGTTTTGGTTGTGTGGTTACTCCATTCTACCACAGGGGGCTGTATGAACTCTTTTTATTTCACAAACTGTTGCACTTGATAGTATAATTCACCCAAATAAAAAAGAGCGCCTGCTGTATACAGCAGGCGCCCAAAAAAGCGAACCTTTAAAACAAGGGATATATGGTTTCGTTGAACCAGGAGTACCCCAGATCCATGTAGGGGATCCAGCCGATATCCATTAATATACCAACAATAGCCCAGCCCAGGATCATAATGCATACGATCAGAAGAAAGAGAAGAAATCCGAAAAGGACGGATTTTCCTCCTGCATCTTTTTCATAAAAAGTGTCTTCTTCCGGTTCTTCCGGAAATCCCGGATCATCGTATAAAGAGGATAGGGCTTTACGGTTGGAAGCAGGCACTTCGTAAAGAGGCGGGGAAGCTTCAGCTTCCTTTTTTGAAGACACGTCTTCAAAGGCAGGTTTAGGATCTTTCGCAACCACTACAGGCGATATAAGGCCTGTCAGCAAGGTGGGCTCTGAAGAAGGGGCGGAAGACTTGGTAAATGGTTCCGCTGCAGGAATGGAGGAGGTGTTCTCTGAGATGACCGCCGATTCCTGGGAGGCTGGAGCTGCAGATTCCTTTTCCTCCACACTATAAGCGGAAAAGGAGGGGGAAGGGAAAGCATTTTCCTTTGTATCTGTCGGCAGCTCTTCTGACGGCGCAGAAGCCTTTTCGCCGAACAATTCCCCTCGAATGGCTGCAAGATCCTGAAAGGAATCGCAAAGTTCCTTTGTTCGTTCAATGAGGATACGATTCAGAGAATCCGGGGTAAGGGATTCTATATTCCGCTTTTTTAACAGAAGGGGCAGGCTGCTGAAAACTTCTTTTGTGACTCGTTTGGCTATTTCCCGGTCATCCGTCCGGTCCGCTGCAAATTTATATACGGAATACCCTTTTTTGGAAAACAGGCTTTGAAGGGCAGTAGGATCTCCTGCAAGTATTTTTTCCATAGACGGTTCCATCACAGATACACCTCTTTCCGATCAATCAGGGGCTGCGGATGGCGGCAGAATTCCCCGTCCTGCGCATTTCTGCGGCGTTTCCTTGTTGAAGGCGGCGCAGAATACAACTCAAATGACCAAATCCGGCTAAACGCCGATTCTTTACATTTATTATAGTATGGAAGGCCGACAAAAAGCAACAGATTTCGGGCAAAGGGGGAGGATCAAGTACATCTATTTTGTCTTGTTTGGAGGGCGGATGGGCTCTGGGTTAAAAACAGAGGAAAATGCAATATAAGTTTACAAATTTTCCCTTGTTTTTTTAAGGAACTGTGTGTATACTAATTTCCGGCCGACCGGTCGGTCGGAAATGCAGCGGGCTGCGGCTTCAGCCGTCTCCGGCCTGTGGATTGGAAGAAAGGAAGGCAGCTTACATGCTATCAAAATTCAGCGTAAAAAAGCCCTATACTGTAATTGTGGCAATTGTTCTGGTAGTGATTCTTGGTTTCGTCTCCTATTCTAAGATGACAATGGATCTTCTTCCCAGCATCAATATGCCCTATGCAGTAATTTCGACCACGTATAGCGGCGCATCACCGGAAACCGTAGAAAAGGTGGTTACCGCGACTCTGGAGCAAAGTATGGCCAGTGTGGATAATGTGGAAGAAGTCAGCTCCGTATCTTCGGAGGGAGTTTCCATGGTTATCCTGAAATTCCATGAAAATGCGGATATGGATTCCGCCATGATTGAAATGCGGGAAAACCTGGATTTGGTAGAGCCGTATTTCCCGGAGGAAGTAGGTTCTTCCGTTATTATGAAAATAAACCCCGATATGATGCCTGTGATGGTTTCCTCCGTGGGAATTTCTGGCAAAAGTGACGGGGAGGCTGCCTCCTATATTGAGGAGAAAATTGTGCAGGAACTGAAGAGCGTAGAGGGCGTAGCTTCGGTTTCCGCTTCAGGCCTTATCGAGAATTATATAGATTTGACTATTTCTGCGGAAAAGGTTAAAGACCTGAATAGCCGTCTGCAGGAATTTTATACGGAACAGGCCGAAAAAGAAATTCGTGATTCTGTTCTGAAGGAAGCGGAAAAGCAGGCGGAAGAAGCGGCTTCTCAGCAGAAAGAACAGCTGCTTTCCATGGGATATTCGGAAGAAAACGCGCAGGCTGCGGCGGAGGAGATACAATCGGCCGCTATGGAAGAAGCTGAAAAACAGGCGGATTCCCTGGTTCAGGAGCAGATGAAATCGGTGGAGATCCCTGAAACGGAAATCACGAAGGATATGCTGATCGGGATCCTTTCCGGCCAGAATTTTTCCATGCCGGCGGGCTCTGTCTCTTCCGAAGACGGTTCTTCCTGGCTGGTTCGCGTTGGGGATGAATTGGAAACTCCCGAGGAACTGGGGAGCCTTGTGATTATGAGCATCCCTGATTTTGGCGATGTGACCATGGAGGATGTGGCGGATATCGGCCTCAGCGATAATACGTCCTCCATGTATACCCGAGTAAACGGGGAATACGCGGTGATGCTTTCCCTGCAAAAGCAGCCAGATTATTCCACGGCAGATGTGACCAACGCGGTTCTCGCCCGGATGGAAGAACTTGAAAAAGAAAATGAAGGGCTGTCATTTCACGCTTTGATGAATCAGGGAGATTATGTAAATGTCATGATCCAGACGGTTCTTTCCAACCTGATTATGGGTGCAGGTTTGGCCGTTATTATCCTGATCCTGTTCCTTCGGAAGATCCGTCCCACCCTGATCGTGGCGGCTTCTATTTTGCTAAGTGTGGTAACGGCGTTTGTGCTCATGTTCCTTTTTGGAATATCTTTAAATATAATCTCTATGAGCGGACTGGCTTTGGGCGTGGGCATGCTGGTGGATAATTCCATAGTGGTAATGGAAAATATCTGCCGGATGCTCTCCGAAGGAAAATCCGCCAAAGAGGCAGCCGTTGAGGGAGCAAGAGAAGTAGGCGGGGCCATCACTGCTTCTACCTTGACCACCATTGTCGTATTTTTACCCATTATTTTCACGGAAGGCCTGACAAGGCAAATCTTTACGGATATGGCTTTGACCATAACCTTCTCCCTGCTGGCCAGCCTTGTAGTTGCTCTTACGCTGGTGCCTTCCGCGTCTTCCAGAATGCTGGCGAAGAATTTCAGAATGCGGCGTACTTTTATCGATAAAATGGCGGACGGTTACGCTAAACTTCTGGATTGTTCCCTGAACCATAGATGGATTGCCATTGGTCTTTCCATAGTGATGCTGGCAGGCAGTGTGATTTTGGCTCTGCGTTCGGGCACGGAACTCTTTCCTTCTATGGACAGCGGCAGCGTCTCTGTTTCCGTTTCCATGCCGGATACGTATTCCTGGGATGAGACCTGCAGCGCTTTGGATGACCTTTATACCACTTTATCCGGTGTTACAGATGTGGAAACAGTGGGAATTATAAACAACGGCTCTTCCACAGGAGGAGATATGTCTCTGCTGAGCATGGGATCCGGCGGAACCAATATTTATCTGCTTCTGAAGGAAGAAAGAACAGCGACCGTGGATGAAATCGCATCCGAGATTCGTGAAAAGACAAAGGATCTGCCCTATGAGGTTTCCGTATCTTCTGCCAACATGGATATGAGCATGCTTTCCGGTGGGGATGTGGCCATAGATGTTTACGGCAGCGATCTGGATGATCTTCGCCGCTCTGCCCAGATGGTTGCAGATGCTATTGGGGAAACGGAAGGTATCGCTGAGGTGGATAACGGATTGGGCGAAACCACCGGCGAGCTGCGGATAGAGGTGGATAAAACCAAGGCTATTTCCAATGGACTGACAGTAGCGCAGGTGTATGCGGTTGTGGCGGAGGAATTATCCGGCGCTCCCACCAGCGGAGAAATTACATCCGGTTCCACGGAATATACTATAACGGTTCGGGATGACAGGGATCTGCAAATTACGGCTGAAAACTTGGAGAATCTGGAAATAGAAAACACTTCCGAAGAAAAGGTTCGTCTGGGGGATATAGCTTCTGTTGTAAAGACAGAAGGATTTTCTTCCATCAGCCGCCAGGGGCAGGAACGGTATGTGAGCGTATCCGCTTCTGTGGATGCAGGGTATATTTCCGGTACTGTAAATGAGCAGGTGGAAGAAAAACTCCGGCAATTGGAGCTTCCGCAAGGATGCCGGTATGAAATATCCGGCGAGAGCAAGAGCATGCGCTCGACCTTTAATGATATGGCTCTTATGCTTGTGCTGGCCATCGTGTTTATTTATCTTGTAATGGTGGCGCAGTTCCAGTCATTCCTTTCCCCGTTTATTATCATGTTTACGATCCCCCTTGCGTTTACCGGAGGATTCCTGGGCCTTGCTGCGGCGGGAATGCCCATCAGCGCTGTAGCGATTCTTGGCTTTATCATTCTGGTAGGTATTGTGGTAAACAACGGTATTGTATTCGTGGATTATGCCAACCAGCAGATGGAGGCAGGCTATACAAAGCGGCAGGCTCTGCTGCGGGCCGGGCGCAACCGTATCCGTCCCATTCTTATGACGGCGCTGACCACTATATTTGCCCTGGTCGCCATGGCGGTGGATACTTCCATGGGTGCGGAACTTATGCAGCCCATGGCGGTAGCCACTATGGGCGGGCTTGTGTATTCGACCTTGCTGACGCTTTTCCTGATTCCGGCTATGTATAGTTTGATGAAACGGGAGAAAAAGCCTGTTATCCGGGATGAGGTGAGCGAAATTGAAGGAAAAGCAGAAACTGATCTGTGATACGGTGCTGGAGATGATCGCTTCCGGCATGCCGGAAGCGGAGATTACCATTGCGGAGGTGGCGCGCCGTTCTTCCATGGGCAAAGGGACTGTATACGAATATTTTTCCAGCAAACGGGAAATGTTTTTGTTTGCCGCTCAGTATTTTGCGCAGAATGCTATAGAAGACATGAAGGCCTGCTACCGAGGAATGTCTTTCCGCAAAGAATTTGGTGAACTGATACAATGCACCAGAATTTGGATGAACCGGTGCCGCTCCCTTTTCTTCTTTCTATTTCTAGGGCGGTATATCGTCCCGCCGGGCATGGAAAGGAGCAGCAATGGAAATCCGCAAGCAGAATGCCTGTTCCAGGGTATACACGGAGAGGCCGTTGCGCTAATCACAAAGTTTTTGTCTCTCGGGCAAAAAGAAGGATTGCTGCGCCGGAATTTGGAATTTTATGAAGTAACGTTTGCCTGCTCTTCTATTACCTCCATCATAAATTTGGTGGATGCAGGCAACGAGGAACTTTTGCATAAGGAATTTACAAAGGAAGAATTGGAAGAAAAAGCATACGAGATTTTTCTCTGCCTTTTGGGGTGAGAAAGAAAAACAAGTAAGAATATTTGCACAAAGTATTCTGCCTACCGTAAGGTTTTTGTTCATAAAGAAATGCAGAAAAAAGGCCGGTTCTTGCCGGCCTTTTTTCTATTTACCCTAGGAAACGGCAGAAGAAAATTGCATACTTTTTTTCGGGACTGTGTTATAATGGAAAAAACCGGGCTGAGGCCTTCAAAAAGGGTGGGATGCTGTTTTATACAGAAGGTTCCTATCCGTTTCGATGGCAGAACTGCATGAACAGATGGGGAGCAGCAAAGCTCAAAGGAAAGGATAAGCCAGCGGAGGAGTGAAGTAGTCTTGGAGGAAAATAAAAAAGAAAATGCGCAAGTAAATGTGCAAAGAATTATTAACGCTATACGCGAAAACGTGGAAAAAGTCCTGGTGGGGCGTAGAAGAGTGACGGATTATATGATGGCCGCCTTAATCGCAGGCGGGCATGTGCTTTTGGAGGATGTGCCGGGGACGGGGAAAACGGTTATGGCCAAGACGCTGGCACGCTCCGTGGACGCCCAGTTTGGCCGTATACAGTTTACGCCGGATCTTTTGCCGTCGGATGTAACAGGACTGAATATTTATGATCGGAAAACGGGTGAGTTTACATTTCATCCGGGCCCTGTATTCTGTAATATTCTCCTTGCGGATGAGATAAACCGCGCCACGCCCAGAACCCAATCCAGTCTGCTGGAGTGTATGGAGGAACATCAGGTTACGGTGGATGGCGTCACCCGTAAGCTGCAGGAACCCTTTTTCGTTATCGCCACTCAGAATCCTGTGGAAACGGCCGGGACTTTCCCCCTGCCGGAAGCCCAGCTGGACCGATTCCTTATGCGCCTTTCTGTAGGGCTTCCCACGGATGAGGAGGAATACGCAATTCTGGAAAGGTTTATTCGGGATGATCCGCTGCAGGAATTGGGCGCTGTATGCAGCGGGGAAGATATTTTAGCTTTGCGGAAAAATTGCCCGGAAGTATATGTCCATCCGGAAATGCTTCGGTATATACAGCGATTGGTTTCCGAGACGAGGAAAAGCAATGCGGTATCCAGCGGCGTAAGCCCCAGAGGAACCCTTGCGCTTCTCCGGTGTTCCCAGGCGTTGGCGTTGGTCAGGGGAAGGGATTATGTAGTTCCCGAGGATATAAAGGAGCTGGCCAAACCGGTTTTAGCCCACAGGCTTATCTTCCTGGGCGGATTTGCCGCAACCGGGGAGGCGGAAGCCCTGATCGGGGAACTGGTGGATAAAACGCCGGTTCCCACGGAAAATTGGAGCCGGTAAACCATGGCGGTTCTGTTAGCCATAGCAGGCGCGCTGCTTATAATGGTTTTGGAGCGCCGGCTTTGGAAAAGATATTGGAGCCGTGGCCTCTCTGCGGAAATCTTTTTTGATAGGCGGGAAGTGCAGGAGGGGGACACGTGCTTTCTCACGGAGATCATTACCAACCGGAAAACTCTCCCGCTTCCGGTTTTGCAGGTGAAATTCCGTATAGGGAGAGAAATACAGTTTCTGGATGAAGAGAATACCAACCGAACGGATCTTTCCTATAGGAAGGATGTGTTCTGTATGCTTCCCTATCAGAAAGTAACTCGGAAAATGCAGCTATCCTGCACGAAAAGAGGATATTACAGCATAGAGGAAGCCAATCTTGTGACGGTAAATATTCTGCATACCCAGCTTTTGGCAGAAACGGCTCCCTGTTTTACAGAGCTGTATGTTTGCCCTGGAAGAAGCGGTGTAAGAGGATTGGAGATCCCTTTCAGCCATATGATGGGGGAGTGCCTGATAAATCGGTTTTTGTATGAGGATCCCTTTGAATTCCGGGGAATACGTCCCTATTCCACTGCGGACAGCATGAAGAAAATCAATTGGAGCGCTTCCGCAAAAACGGGGGAACTGAAAGTAAATCAATACCATGACACCAGCCAACAGGAAGTGACGCTTCTTTTGAATCTGGAATCGGAGGGAACCCGTGTTTACGACGCGCTCCGGGAAGAAAGCATCCGCATGATTCGCACATTGACGGAATGGTTTGCGGGAAAAGGGATTCCTGTCCGGTTCCTTTCCAACGGAAAAGATGCCGTTACAGGAGAACCGGTTTGTTCCGATTTTGGAAGCGGCTCCTCCCATGCTTTGGCTTGCCGGCGCCTTTTGGCCAGGATCGATCTTTCCAAAGGTCAGGAGGATTTTGTGAATACACTGGAACGGTTTCGGGGAGAAGGGGGAGGCCTTTGGATATTGGTTTCCACAAGCCAGAAGGAAACTCTCCAGAAAGAAGCCGCTTTATGCCAAACAGGGAATGGATTTGCCCAGTGGATTGCGCCGATACATCCCGATATGAAACGGAAAATTTCTCTGCCGGGAGTGGAGACGTTCTATTTTGAAGTGGAGGTGTAGCCTGTGAAAAGAGCACATAGTAGGGAATCGGTGTCATTTCATTATGCGCTGATGGCTATAGAAGCGCTGGAAATGGCAGTGTTTCTTTTGTCTGTTTTTTCCTTTGGGGCGGTGCTTCTTCATATGGAACAGCCTATTCCTCTTTTGTTTGCGGCTCTTTTTCTGCCTGCTGCAGGGTGCCGTTTCCTCATGGAGAAGGCGGATAAATTGTGGCAGTATCTTCTTTTCTGGCTGCTTATGCTAGTAGGGTTTGGGTTCGGATTCTCCGCAGTGGGAGGATTTATCTGCTCAGCCGCCTCTGTTGTTACCTGCCTGATTCTGTTTATCCAGAGGCTGTTTCCCAGCCTTCGGGATACGGTTCAGCCCGGATGGGTTCGCCTGGGGGCGATGGCGGTTTTGTTTTGTATTGCGTCTTCGGTTTCTTCTTTTTCAGCCAGTGTATTTCTGTATTGCGCCATGCTGTATATGATGCTGAAATTTTTATGGGACGCTCTTGACGAGACCGATACATATATTCAGGATATGGAAGGCGTTTCTTTCCTGCCTGAAAAACAAATTCGCACTATGGGCGGCGGCATATCCATCTTATACGCGGTTTTGACAGGATGCATCATGCTGATTTTTTCCTTTCTTCCCCTGCAGGGTACTTTTGAGTGGCTGGGCAGAGCAATACTCGCCGCTCTCCGCTGGTTCTTTTCTCTTTTTTCAGGAGGAGATCAAAGCGCGCCTTTGCAGGAGGAAACAATTTCTCCCGATAATTCGGAGATGCTTCCCGAAGGAGGCAGCACGGGCTGGCTGGCGGCCTTTTTGCAGCAGGTGCTTTTTATCCTGGGTATCGGGATCCTATGCGTTGGATTTGTGGCTGCTATAGCTTATATTATTTACAAATTGTATAAAAACTTCTATGATGTACCAAAAGGACATATAGAGGAGCGGGAATTTATCCTTCCATTCCTTAAAACGGAAAAACTAACCCGGCAAAAGGATGGAGCACGAAAAAGATGGGGCAGGGATCCTGCCTCGAAAATACGACGGATTTACCGAAAAAAAATAAAAGGCGCCATGCCTAAGAGAGCGGTTCCTTCCCCCGGTTCTACTCCCACAGAACAGATGGAAGCAGCAAATCTATGGGAAAAACCGGAAAGCGAAGGGTTCCACAGTCTCTATGAAAAAGCTCGGTATGGAAAGGGCGTAACAGGAGAGGAAGCGGAACGGATGCGTTCTTTTTCTTCTAAGCTGTAGAACACAGGATATTAAGATAGGAACATAACGGCGTATGCGTATAGGAAGCGATTTAAAAAGCCCAAGCGTCATGCGGCGGAAAAACTAGGAGAGATACAATGAGACCAAACTATGTGGGGCCCTGTCCCCTGGCGAAAAAGTGCGGAGGATGCCAGCTGCAGAATATGGAATATGAAAGACAGCTGCGTTTCAAGCAGGGCAAGGTGCAGTCCCTTTTGGGGAAATACGGAAAAGTAAAACCTATTCTGGGTATGGAATATCCCTATCATTACAGAAATAAAGTGCAGGCAGCTTTCGGCGTCAATCGCCGCAGGGAGATCATATCCGGCGTGTATCAATCCAGCACACACAGAATTGTCCCTGTAGACTCCTGCAGGACGGAAGACCAAACGGCGGATGCGATCATTGTTACGATCCGCAGGCTGCTGAAAGAATTTCGTCTGTCCGCATACGATGAAAGGGCAGAGAAGGGATTTTTGCGCCATGTACTGGTGAAAAGAGGATTTTCCACTGGGCAGGTTATGGTGGTTTTGGTTACTTCCACGCCTGTGTTTACCGCAAAATATCATTTTGTAAAGGCTCTGCTTCGGGAACATCCGGAAATTACAACCATTTTGCAAAATGTGAATCCGTATTTTACAAGCCTTGTTCTGGGTAAACAGCAGAAAGTGCTTTATGGCCCCGGTTATATTGAAGATACCCTATGCGGTCTCGTTTTTCGGATCTCTGCCGCGTCCTTTTACCAGATAAATCCTGTTCAAACGGAAGTTTTATATGGAAAAGCTATGGAACTGGCCGGGCTCACGGGAAAAGAAAGAGTGATAGACGCGTATTGCGGCATAGGGACCATAGGGCTGACAGCCTCCCGGCATGCCCGTGAAGTAATCGGCGTGGAGGTAAACGGTGACGCCGTGCGGGATGCCATCGCCAACGCCAAGCGGAACGGCATCCGCAACGCCCGTTTCTATACGGGAGACGCAGGCGAATTTATGTCTGCCATGGCGGAAGAGGGGGAGCGGGCGAACGTGGTATTTATGGATCCCCCCAGAGCCGGCAGCGACAGAAAATTTTTAGAGTCCCTTATAAAGCTGTCTCCTGAAAAAGTAGTATATATCTCCTGCAATCCGGAAACCCAGGCCCGGGATCTCGCTTTCCTTACAGCAAAGGGATATCGTGTCCGGGAGATTCAACCTGTGGATATGTTCCCCTGGACGGAGCATGTTGAGACAGTAGTATTGATGTCAAAAGTCAAAGAATAAGATAGCGAAAAAGTGTAGAAAACAAGGGATTTCCGGGAGTCGGGGCTTGTCAGAGGACAGGTTCGGGTTTCCGGATTTTTTCATTTTACAGGTAAGTGGGAACTGGTCTACTGTGGAAAATGACAGAGAGTTGAGTGGATAGGATAGATATTGGGTATGTTGTGGAGACAGGATGGATAAATGGTATGTGGAGTTGACAGGATTGACATTTGAAGAAAAATAAGGGAAACGGCCTCTTGGATGGATATGAGG
>CALWJA010000003.1 GCA_944380875.1 uncultured Clostridia bacterium | reverse complement strand
ACTTGCATTTTTTAAAGCAAACGTTTATAATAGATAAGCAATCTTTGAAGACTCGTTTTCAAAGCCAAATATATTTCCGCCCGTAGCGCAGCTGGATAGAGTGTCAGATTCCGATTCTGAAGGTCAGGGGTTCGAATCCCTTCGGGCGGGCCAGCAAGGAGCCGATGCTTTAAGCATCGGCTCTATATTTTTAGCTAGAAGGGATTCGAACCCTGAGAGGGTCTGCGAGGAAGGAAAGGCGCCGGGGGCGCGTTTCCCGAAGCAGAGCGGCGCAGCCCGGCACCGGAGCAAAGCGAGGGTGGGCAAGCCGGGATGCCGAAACGGCATCCCCTTCGGGCGGGCCAGTCGAGAGCCTCGACACGCAATTCGCGTTCGGGGCTTTTCTTTTTATTTAACTCGATGCTCGCGTTTATGGCTGGTATGTATTTTGCCAACGCTTTCCAGTCGAGAGCCTCGACACGCAATCCGCGTTCGGGGCTTTTCTTTATCTATTCTACTTGTGTGTGATTCATCTCATTTTCCAAGCTCTGCAAAATCCAGCGGATATCCCAATATTGCCCTCGCCTGCATCCAATACGAATCCAAAACAGGTTATAGCATCCCACTAGAAATCCAGCCATTGTTCTCCAATTCTGTTTCCAAGCCAAATCATACGATAGTTTTATTTTACTTTAAATCACTTAATATAGATTTATACTAATTTAGTGCTATGATATAATTATACAGTATATGTAATGGAGGGGTCATAGTGAAAAAGACAAAGGAATATTACAAAGATTTGCTGTTCTTAGGGTATGCCCAAGGCGAAAGACTTACAAAAGAAGAGGTTATGCAATACAAAAACAGCTTAGCTTCCAACCAGCCCACACCGGAAAATATTGTGTATGGTCTTGATCAAAGACTGTATAAAGTGGAAGATGTAGATGATGAAGAATTCACCAGGCATTCTTCCCTGCTGCTCATCAAAAACCTATGCACCATAAAAAAATGCCTGGTTGGCATCGTGGTGCTTATCGCTGTAGGCCTTTTCTTCGGAGTGGTAGGCGCGCTTACTTCCGCCATGTAAACTGCGGCCTTTACGGAAATCGAAATCTCTTCCCGGAGGGAAATCGGAATACAGAGGAGGAAAGAGAACATGCAGTATTTACGTGAAATATACACGCTTCTCACCGATATGAATATGATAGAGGAAGAAATCCGGTCGCAGGCTCACCATAAAGAGGAGGAAGGTTCTCTCGGAAGCATTCTGGGCCCTTCGGCGGAAGAGAGGGACGGCCCCGGAGGAGACGCGTATCTGAAATTGATTCTCTTAAAAATATCCAAGGATTTTCATACCATAAAAGGTTGCCTGCTGGTATTGACGGCTATATCGGTAATAGGAATCATATTGGGTTTGCTATCCTTTCTATTTTGATCGCCATGGTTTTTAGCCAACGGCGATCTTTTTTCTTTTTACATAAAATGCAAATGTAATCTTGCTTGACATTCCATAAAGAAAAACATATTATAAGAAATCATACTATAAGCATTCTTATTAAAAGGAGGGGTCCGCTTGGAATCTTTGCATTACCTGCTGATGAAGGCGCACACCTGCATGAACCGGCGAATTCGCGCGCGGGCAGCAGATCTTGGGGTTGACTTCCGGGCAGCCGAAAATTTTGGAATACCTTCTCCAATACGGTGAGAGTAACCAGAAGACTATTGCGGATTATTGCGAAATAGAACAGGCTACTGTAGGGAGTATTTTAACACGGATGGAAACGGCCGGGCTGGTGATCCGCTCGCAGCATCAGGGAAACCGCCGTTCTCTGTATGTTGCATTGACTCCAGACGGTCATGCAGCAGCAGAAAGGATGGAGCGCATCTTCACCCATGAAGAAACGAAAGCATGTGCTGCCCTCACAGCGGAAGAGCAGGTTTTGCTGCGTCAGCTGCTGGACAAAGTATGCAGCTCCTCCTCAGAGGAAGGAGTACCCACATGAAAGAGAAAAATGTAGTAAAGCGCTGTTTGCTGCTGATTTTTGGATTGCTCATTATGGCCTATGGTGTGGCGCTGTCCATTAAGGCCGGATTGGGCACATCTCCCATTTCCAGCCTGCCGTATACCCTCAGCCAGTTGACGCCCCTAACGGTTGGCACAGCTACCATTGCCATGCATTGCGCCCTGATTCTGTTACAGATCCTGCTGTTAAGGCGCGGTTACAGCCCTATTCAGCTTATGCAGCTTCCTATTGCCCTGCTTTTTGGATACCTGACGGATTTCACCCTGATGACCATTCAAAGTCTCTCTCCATCCACCTACATAGAGCAGTGGATATACTGCCTGTTAGGCGTTTTGCTGGTGGGCATTGGGGTCAGCTGTGAGGTCAACGCCAATCTTATCCCCTTAGCGGGAGAAGGGTTTATTCTGGCAGTATGCAAAACATTTTCCCTTCCGTTTCCCACAATTAAGATCTGCTTTGACTGTACTTTAGTGGCTCTTTCTTGTATCCTTGGTTTTATATTCCAGGGAAAGCTGCTGGGTGTGCGGGAAGGAACCATTGCGGCTGCGCTCTTAGTGGGTTTGGTTGCCAAACAGACCACAAAATGGTTGATACAGCCTTTGATAAAACGGTTATGGGCTGAATAAGGCATACTGTTTTAGCTCTGCTCCATTACACAGGGTATGCTGTCCGCTTCATTTTACCTATGCACAAAGCATTCTCCTTTTGCGGCCTTTATAGCGGAAAATACCTTTTGCAGGAAGACATTTCTCACCGATTGATTTTTCCAGCCCCATTGGTATCGGAAAGAATGGGATAGAATGCTTGCATCCATATTAAATTGGAAGTCCGAGAGGAAGTGTTTCAGCTATAAAAAAGAAAAAAAGTAAATGTTTGTTCTTTCTGGCAGCAATGCTTATAGCTGCCGGTATATGGATAACGGAAACGAATACAAACATTACCATAACCCAATATAGTATACACAATCCCAAAATACCCGCTGCCTTTCACGGGTTCAAGATCGCTCAGGTATCTGATTTCCATAATCAGCAATGGGGAGACAAACTTATCGGGCTTATGGAAGGGGAAAAGCCTGATATCATCGTTGTAACCGGTGATTTGGTGGATTCTTCTCACACAGATTTTGGCATTGCAATGGATTTCATAAACAGCGCTTTAAAAATAGCGCCTGTGTATTACGTTCCAGGAAATCACGAGGCAAGGCTAAATCGGTATGATACCTTAAAAAAACAGCTTATGGATTCCGGTGTCCATGTCCTGGAGAATCAGAGGGAGTGGATTGTTAAAAAGGAAGCAAAAATCAATCTTGTGGGCATAGAAGATCCCGATTTCTTTGAAAGAAGCGCCTCAGACAATATGCAGAAATCGGTCTCAACCACATTGCAATCGCTTTTGGATACGAATTCCTACAATATAGTGTTATGTCACAGGCCTGAGCTTTTTACCGAATATGTAAACGCACAAGCCAATTTAGTCCTTACCGGCCATGCCCACGGCGGTCAAATACGCATTCCCTTTATAGGCGGGCTGATCGCTCCCGACCAGGGCTTTTTTCCTAAATTCACCGAGGGCATACACAGCCAAGGTTCTACAAATATGATTATCAGCAGAGGATTGGGGAATTCCATACTTCCCATTCGAATAAACAATACGCCCGAATTGGTTGTAGTATCCTTGCAATCCTATACGTGACAAAGCTCTATGAGGTTGCATCTCCGCCAGAGCAGGTCGATGCAAAAGATACCTGCAAAAAATGCGAACACCCAATCACACTAAATAAAGCCTCGAACGCGGCTTGCGCGTCGAGGCTCTCGGCTGGAACGTATTAACAAAAAAGATATCCTGTAAAGTCGCATAAAATTAGTATCTAAATTCCATTCCCATAAGTTTCTCAACTTTATCTCTATTGTTTTCATACAGTTCTTTCCTGACAGTAATTATGCTTAGATTATCATAACCTAATTTATAGTACAGACGTAATGCTTCCTTATTACGCGGAACAACATCAAAACAGATCGATGTATAGCCTGCGTGAGATTTTATAATTTCCTCAGCCACATAAATGGATTGAGTAGCAATACCTTTGTTACGGTAGTTTCTGTCCACATAAATATCTTCAATCCAAGCTACATTTGCACCTCGATACCCGATATGCAAAAATCCCACAACAAATTGTTTGTTTGGATAGAATTGTTGATGTTAATGTGGTACAATTAGTTCAGAGCTTAAACTTAGCTCATATAAAATTTAGAGGTGAGCTATGTGAAGAAAATACTTATTATTATGCTTTGTTTTTTTATATTATTTACGATTGTTGGATGCAAGGCAAAAGATGATATAAATGTCATTCATAAAAATTCTCAAAATAACGATAGCACTGAACAAAGTGAAACAAAACCAAAT
>CALWJA010000002.1 GCA_944380875.1 uncultured Clostridia bacterium | reverse complement strand
GAGCATTGTCATGTGGAAAAGGCGTTTATGGGCAAGGAACGTAGTACAATGGAGAAAATGCATTAGATCGTTGGATACACAATTCTTAAAAGGGAGAATCCGGTATGATACCAACAAGAAAGGTTGAACAAGCAATTTCACTATTATTTTCCGTACCTGCTATATTTTCGGAACATCTCACAAAATGGGAGGATGAATTGCTTCGGGACAGTTACGACCACAACGCATTTAAGTATTCAGACCAGCCCTCTGGGGAAGAATTTAGAAAAGCTGTTGCGTACCAAAAAGCACGAGGAGATTACTTTATAAAGCTGGAAGGAAGTTCACCTCTTAAAAATTCATTTGGAATGGAAGAGGAGATCACGCTGACGATGTTGCTACGAGATGATGCCGAAAGTGTTTCCTGGAAAATAAATCCCCATGTAAAATTGATGGAACCTGAAACAGAGCAGCTGGAGCAACATGAGGTAAAGTACTTTGGGCCATTATATGGAGAAAGTTTTGCTGCGCGTAATTTTCGAAGACGGCACGAAAAAATGACATATCATGGTGCGTATCTGGAAAATGCACTTGTAGGCGCTTGCTATACATATTCGAAGGATGGGTATACATGTTTGGATGGTCTCGTTGTTGATAGGGATTACAGACATCAGTATATAGCGACTACTTTAATAAAAAGAATCGTAGAGACAGCACGAAAGAATTCTGAGAGGGTTTTTCTGCATGCAGATATAGACGATACTCCTAAAGAGATGTATATAAAGTTAGGATTTGAGGAAGTGGACAGGATATATGAATATGTTTGCACAGATTTTAACTTGTTGAAAGTAAATTAAAAATAGCTATTAGAGATCACATACATACATTTTGGAGAGGATGGCTTATGAAAATACGATTGGCCCAAAAGGAAGATCTTCCTATCCTGCTGGCTTTCGACAGGCATATCGGGCGGGAGGAACTGGAAAACCTGATCGGTCTTCATAGGGTGTTTATCGCAGAGGAAGAAGGCGCTTTTGCCGGCTGGCTGCGGTATAACTTGTTTTGGGATAATACGCCCTTTATGAATATGCTGTTTTTGCTGGAACCTTACAGAAATAGAGGAATAGGGAAAAAACTGGTCGCATATTGGGAAGAATGCATGAAAAACAAAGGATATGATTCCGTGATGACCTCCACCCAATGGGACGAATACGCCCAGCATTTTTATTATAAGCTGGGCTATTGCGCAGTTGGAGGGTTTGCTCTGGCAGGAGAGACCTATGAACTGCTGCTGCAAAAACAGCTTTAGTAAAAAAAGAAACATGCCGGAGGCAAAATGCCTCCGGCATGCATGCGTGGAAAGTTTCGTAATAATTTTCAGCCCCGCATTTCAGAAAGATCTACTACACGGCCGCCTTCCTTGCGGGATTTTTCCGCCGCAAGAGCGGCAAAATGGCTTTCGATGGGACGTTCCAATGTTGTTGTGCGGATGGAAGGAGATTGGCCTGTAAGCAGATGATCCAGGAATTCTTCCACCATACGGGAATCGCCGCCTCCATGGCCGGCAAAATCGTCGGTTAGTTTGGAAACGTCGATGATTTCCGGGTCTTCACCAAAACGGTTAATTTGAATGGTGTTTTTTTCCATATCGGCCATAATGTCCCCTTCGGTTCCCATAATTCGGGTATACCGCCCTCCTTTTGCGGTGAAGGCACACATGGTAAAGTTTATAGTGGAGCCGTCTTCCATCAACATGTTGACGATTTGGTGATCCACTACCGTGTTATCGCAGTGGTAGACGCAGCGGCCATAGGGGCCCGTTTTAAGAGCCTGACGGAGGGATTCTTCTGTAGGATGGAGGGCTACTACATCGCATGGCCAGCCGTTATGACCGTGGGCTATCCCCGTTTCCGGATTGGTAATATAGATTTTTTCCGCGTCAAAGGGGCAGGTTTCCCTTACTTTGCAGTCCTCACAGCGGAGGGCGGAGCCTTCGGGTGCCTTATCCTGCCGGAAAAGATAGGTGCTGCCGTAAGAAGAAACGCTTCGGAGCGTTTTGCCAGTAAGCCAAAGAAGAATATCCATATCATGGCAGGACTTTTGCAGAATCATGGGGCTGGTTTCTTCCTCGTTTCGCCAGTTTCCCCGCACAAAGCTGTGAGCCTGATGCCAGTAGCACACATTCTCGAATGCATTGACGTTTACAATTTCGCCGATTACGCCTTTATCCAACAGATCTTTCAGCTTATTATAAAAAGGTGTATAGCGAAGTACATGGCAGACAATGACTTCCCTTTTGCATTCCTGTGCCACACGGATGATCTGGCGGCATTCTTCCAAATCCGGAGAGATGGGTTTTTCCAGGATGAGATCATATCCCAAGCGCAGAGCCGGAATAGCTTGTTTCACATGCTGTTTATCCATGGTGCAAATGCATAAAACATCTGCCAGCTTAGGCTTTCTCAGCATTTCTTCCGCACTGGAAAAACAGTTTTCCTGAGGAATATGGTATCTCTTTTTCACATCTTCCACTTTTGCGGGATCTGTATCCGCGGCGGCTACAATTTTCATTTTATCCGGAAAACGTTCGGCCAGAGGTGCATATGTGTCTTTTCCCCGGCTTCCGCAGCCAGCGATGGCAACTGTGATTGGCTTTTGCATGGCAATGAACTCCCTTGCAAATATTTTTGGGAAATGCGATCCGTATTGCACTATGCCTTCAGTATACAACATAAAAACAAAAGAATATATAGCTTCCGCATTTTTATGACAAATACGGAGGCGTTTTGCCATAGACGGAAGTGCTGGTTGGAAATGTGTTGCCTATAGGGAATATAATATAAAAAGGGAAAAAGAATGAGAATCCAAAAGATTTCCAAACGTTTTGGGGCGGGAGGTCGTATCCGGGCGGATATGCAGGCGATGCGGCCTCATACTATCTATGAAAACAAATAGGGTTTCTCTCTGTCGGAACGGAAACGAAAAGCCTTCCTTATCTATTTTTTATTATGGAACGTACATTTCTCAAATAGAAATGGTAAAATACTGGAAAATACAGTGCCGCATGCAAAGAACGGAGACAAGCTGACAATTTTGCAATACTGCATACTGGCGCTATAGTGATCTGGAGGAAAAATGGAATCGTTAAAGGAATTGTATAAAATAGGAGTGGGGCCTTCTTCATCCCACACTATGGGACCTATGCGGGCTGCTATGCAAATTCGGCAGCTATATCCTGGGGCAAAACGGTATCATATAGAACTGTATGGTTCTCTTTCGCTCACCGGAAAGGGACATCTGACGGATTATATTTTAGAAAAGACTCTTGCTCCCGCTCCGGTTTCCGTCTCTTTTAAAAGTGAGACACTGCCCCGTCATCCAAATGGAATGATTTTCTATATATATGATGAAACCGGAAACCTCCTTGATAAAGAGGAGGTGTATTCCGTAGGGGGAGGTTCTATCGTTTTTAAAGACGGCACCCTTCCCAAGCCTCAGGATGTATACCCCCAGAAATCTATGCAGGAGATTTTGGAATATACAGACCAGCAGGGGATTTCATTATACGAGTATGTTCTTCAATATGAAGACGATATGGAAGAATATCTATATGAAATTCTGGAAGCTATGTTCCGAAGCGTAGAGACGGGTTTGCATAAAAGCGGAATTCTGCAGGGAAGGCTGAAGCTCAAGCGGGTGGCAAAATCTATTTTTCAGCAGGCGCAAAATACCCGCAGGGAAGCAGATCGGGAAAGACTTCTGATTTCCAGCTATGCCTATGCGGTGGCGGAAGAAAACGCAGATGGCGGTTCCATAGTAACGGCGCCTACCTGCGGAGCCAGCGGAATTATGCCCGCTGTTTTATATTACTGCTATAAACAGCTTCATGTGGATAAAAAGGACCTTATAAAAGCTTTGGCTATAGGAGGAATCTTTGGAAACGTTGTAAAAACAAATGCTACAATTTCTGGTGCAGATGGAGGCTGCCAGGCAGAAGTGGGAACAGCTTGTGCTATGGCCGCGGCTGCCATGGCGTGGATTTATGAGCTTAACAATTCTCTCATAGCCTATGCAGCGGAAATGGGGCTGGAGCATAATTTAGGACTTACCTGCGATCCTGTAGGAGGCTATGTGCAAATCCCTTGTATTGAGCGGAATGCATACGGTTCCCTTCGGGCAGTGGACGCCGCTATGATGGCTCGGCAGCTGGGATATCTGCGGAAGAATAAAGTATCCTTTGATACGATTGTCAAAGTTATGAAGGAGACAGGAAAAGATCTTTCCAGCGCATATAAAGAGACGTCGCTGGGAGGGTTGGCTAAGGAATTTGGTTTGGAATAAATATAGGGAAGAGGTGTTATAGGGTATGCAGGATAAAATTATACATTTGCCGAAAAAGGATTTTGCAGGGTGGTGCATCCCCATCGGGTATACAACGGAGCAATATTATAATGTTGAAGTAGAGGAAAGGCCGTCGGGCTTTTCCATTTGCATACAGAAAAAACGTTTCCCTGCTCCGGTTACCCATACTCCGGAAGAATATGATTTCCCGGATAGACTCTATGCGGATTACCGGCCGGGAGCTTGTGCATGGGGTGTACTTCAAGAAGGCGAGCCTGTTGCGGTTATAGAGACAGAGCCGGAGGAATGGTCCAACCGGCTGCGGGTTACAGAGCTTTGGGTAGCCCAGGGCTGGCAGAAGCAGGGGCTGGGACGGGCTTTGATAGACTTAGCTAAAGAACAGGCACGGTTGGAGAGACGCCGTGCTGTTATATTGGAGACACAGTCTTGCAATGTAAATGCGGTGGATTTTTACCTGCATGAGGGGTTTACCCTGATCGGCATGGATACCTGCTGCTATGGAAATAACGATTTGCAGCGGAAGGAAGTCCGCCTGGAAATGGGTTGGTTTCCCAAAAGGGGACCCCGTCTTGACCGGAATGATGTGGAGATCCGCCGGGAAACACCGGAAGATTTCCATAAGGTAGAGCACATGACGCAAAAGGCTTTCTGGAATAAATACCGCATGGGATGCGATGAGCATTATCTGGTGCACAAGCTCCGGTCTGCGAAAGAATATCTGCCGGAGCTGAGCCGGATCGCCGTGTATAATGGGGAAGTGATCGGGGCAATATTTTACAGCCGTTCCCGGGTGCAGGATGGGGAAAAGACCCATGAAGTCCTTACCTTTGGTCCTCTTTGCGTGGACCCCCATTGGCAGGGCAGGGGAGTGGGCGAGATGCTTCTGCGGGAGACCATGAGCCTGGCTGCTGCGGAAGGATTTCCTGGAATTGTGATCTTCGGGGAGCCGGATTACTATCCGCGGATGGGCTTTAAAACCTGCGATGCTTTCGGAATCACCACCAGGGAAGGAAAAAATTTTGATGCCTTTATGGGAATTGAACTTTCGCCGGGGGCTATGCAGGATATACACGGAAAGTTTTATGAAGCTCCGGTTTTTGAAGAATTGTCTTCCCAGGAGGTAGAGGCTTTCAATAGGGAGTTTCCTCCTCTTTTTAAGCAATATTTTCCCGGCCAGTTTCTATAATCGACCAGAGATAAGAGGATCTTTGTTTTATTTATTTTTATGAGGTTAAAAATGAATATTGAGTTGAGAAAATTTAAAGAGGAAGATAAAGAAGATTTCATACATTTAATTTTGGATAAGATGGCTTCCCCTCTGCATGTCTATGACCATCCTTTTCCTATAGACAGAAAAAGCTTAGAGGAAATTTTTGCGTTTTTTTAAACAGCGATGAATTTTATGCGGTTGATTTTCAGAAAAAGTGTATAGGCTATGTGGCGCTTAACAAAACTGAAAATGAGAACGTCCGTAATTTGGGATTTTGCCTTCATACAAAATACCAGGGAAAAGGGTTGGGCACAAAAGCAGTTGAAAAGGCCATCCATATGGCAAAGGAAGAGTTGGAAGCAAAGAAACTGCTGGCAGGAACAGCGGACAGCAACATTCCCGCTGTGAAAGTATTGAAACATTTCGGCTTCGTCAAAATAGATTCGGCAATATGTGCATTCTGTAGGGATGCAGATGATAAGCCCATTTCATTCTCAGGCAGTTCTTATGTTTTGCATTTAAGGGACTTTTGAAATAGCGTGCTGCGGCAAGCTTAAACAGGATTTTAGGATCCTTAAACGGCGCCGGGGAAAGTATTTTCCCGGCGCCGTTTTGTATATAGCTGTTCAAAATGTAGGATTTAGCATAAAGATATAAAAGAAAAATCTGCTTATAGTTTTTCTATCTCCTTCGCGAATAATTGGAAAACTTCCCGGTAATAGGAACCAAAAACGCTTCCTTTCCTCCAGATAAAGCTAAATTCGTGGGAAATCTCCCCTTCTTCCAGGGGGATTTCCAATAAGCTTCCGGAAGTAATTTCCTTTTGGACCACCGGTTCATAGAAAAAAGAAATTCCCGCACCAGCCATCACAAGAGCTTTTATTGCGCCCAGGCTTCCAAGCTCTGTCAGCCGGGGAAAGTCCTCAATGGATAGATTTTGTTCCTCAAGGGCCTTTTCCAGGACTTCTCTTGTGCCCGAACCGGGCTCCCGTATAAGCAGTCGTTCCCTCAGAAGGTCTTCCAGACGATGGGGGGAAGGGGGAAGGGGGTATCCGGGGGAACATACGGCTATATATCGTTCCCGCCGGTAAGGAAGGCTTTCATAAAACTGCTTCTGGAAGAACCCCTCTACAATGGCAAAGTCAATTTTTCCATCGTCCAAAAGGCGGAGAAGCTGGGAGGTGTTGGCTACAATCATTTGCAGCCGGATTTCCGGTTCTTCCCGCAGGAGACGCAATAAGGGGGAGGGCATATTGTATTCCGCCACCGTCAGGGTTGCTCCGAAATACAGATGCCGTTTTTCCTTAAGATGACTGATGGATTCCCGCAGATGCCGGGCGTCGTGCTGCATGGCCGCGGCTGTCTGCAGAAACAGAGCTCCCGCTTCCGTAAGAGAAAGCTGTTTTCCTTCATAGAGAAAAAATTTTGTATGGTATTCTTCTTCCAGCCCATGGATATGCTGGGAAACGGCGGGCTGCGTGATATGCAGTAGGGATGCCGCTTTGGTAAAATTCATGGTCCGGCAGACGGCGAGAAAGGTTTTGACACGAAAATCCAGCATGATACTTCACCTCACTTACTAGTATAACAAATACTTATCATAAAATAAAGAAAGATAATTTTACGAAATAAGTAAAACGTCGTATACTGTTGAAAGGAAAACTCTGGAATTCTTGTTAATGCAATATGTCCATATGCTTAGAGGGGGAAAATGAACATGAAAAAAATTCGGGAACTTGTGCCGGGAATCGTTCTTTGCCTGGTGATTGCGGTGCCCTGCTGGTTTTTAGGGAAGGCTTTTCCCGTAATCGGCGGCCCTGTTTTCGCTATTCTGGCGGGTATGGTTATTACCTTGTTTTATAAGAGCAAACAAGCTACTCAAGCGGGAATTACATATACCTCCAAAAAGATTTTGCAGTATGCAGTTATTCTTCTGGGCTTTGGTATGAACCTTTCGGAAATTGCCCGGGTTGGGGCTTCTTCCCTGCCCATTATCCTTTCCACTATATCCACTTCCCTGATCGTGGCGTTCCTGCTTCATAAACTCATGCGGGTTCCCGGGAATATTTCCACGCTGGTGGGAGTAGGTTCCTCCATTTGCGGCGGTTCCGCCATTGCGGCCACAGCTCCCGTTATAGGGGCAGATGATGAGGAGATTGCCCAGTCCATTTCGGTAATCTTCCTTTTCAATGTAATCGCCGCCTTGATTTTCCCCACTCTGGGAGGGGCTCTGGGGCTTACCAATGAAGGCTTCGGCCTCTTTGCGGGGACGGCTGTAAACGATACCTCTTCCGTTACCGCTACAGCCGCGGCCTGGGATGGGATGCATCCCGGCACCAATACGCTGGATGCCGCCACCATTGTAAAACTTACCCGTACTTTGGCGATCATTCCTATCACCCTTGTTTTGGCTTTCTGGCGCACGGCCCGGGCGAAAAAACAGGGAAATGCCGGGCAGAACAGCTTTAGCCTCAAAAAGGTTTTCCCATTCTTCATCCTTTTCTTTGTGTTGGCTTCGGTCATTACCACCGTATCCGTTTCCCTGGGAGCAGATGCCGCCGTGTTTACTCCTTTTAAAGAGCTCTCTAAATTCTTTATCATCATGGCCATGGCCGCCATTGGGCTTAATACAAATATTGTGAAGCTTGTGCGTACAGGCGGGAAGCCTATTTTTATGGGGTTCTGCTGCTGGGTGGCCATCGGCGCCGTAAGTCTTTTGATGCAGCATGTCCTGGGAATCTGGTGAGCTTTAGAGAAACCATCTGACGGGAGTATCTCCTTTATCCATACCGAATAGGATTTCCTATTTTGAAAGCCGCCTTTGGGCGGCTTTTTTGTTAACTTCTCTGAATCCCATAAAAGTCGGTTACGGAAAATAAGCATAAGCAGGAAAGAATTGTATTTAATTTTTCTTCTTTTCCTTGACATACAAGCGACTTGAAGGTGTTTAATACTACTAGAAAAATATGGTGTATGTGTCTTAGGCAGGAATATTGCCATAAGGAGGAAACAGCAAATGACAATCCGGGAAATAGAAGAGCAAACTGGTATTCGAAAAGCCAATATCCGCTATTATGAAGAACAAGGATTATTGAAGCCTGAACGAAACAGCGAAAACAATTATCGGAATTATAGACAGAAGGATGTAGAGATCCTGAAAAAAATACGTTTTCTGCGTATGATGGGAATATCCGTGCAGGATATCCGAAGATTGCAGAAAAAAGAGGTCTCTCTTTCTGCGTTAATCCAAAAAAGAGAAATAGAATTGAAGGAGGAACAAATTCATATAGAGGAATTGCTGGGGTTGTGTGGGAAAATCCGCTCCCAATCCATAGAACTGGAATCTTTGAACCCCGATAGTCTTCAGGCGGAGATAGAAAAACCGAATGCTTTAAGGCTTGCCAAACGGGTGCAGAAAACGGACAGGTCGCCTTTCGTACCTCTGGAGAAAATGGATTGGATTTTGACCCGCGGCCTTCAGGCGATCGGAACTTCTTTTTTGCTTATCAGTTGCTGGTTCCGTCTTTATTGGAACAGGCATATCCCTCTTTCCCTTTCCGGATTTTTGCTTGTTCCTGCTATAGTACTTCTTCTTTGGAAATGGCTACTTCATAGAAGGGCGGAAAAAGAAACCTCTTTTTGAGAAATTGCCCCAATATTCGTTCCAAAAGCGTAAATGCGTTTCTGCCTGCGGAAATTTATGATATACTAAAAAAGAAAGGGTGGAACGAAATGGAAGCAAACGCGGCAAAAGTAGAAATGCGGAAAATTGCGGTTATTCGCAGCGATTTTCCCACGAAATTCGGGATTCCCAGGCAGAGCGGACTGGAAGAAGGCCTTATTTCCCGAATCGTCTTTGAAAAGGAATACAGGAACCCGGATGCCCTGCGGGGACTTTCGGGTTTTTCCCATATCTGGCTTATTTGGCTGTTCTCCGAAACTACCCGGGATACTTGGTCCCCTACGGTGCGTCCGCCCAGATTGGGCGGCAACAAGCGAATGGGCGTTTTTGCCACCCGCTCGCCTTTCCGCCCCAATCCGGTGGGGCTTTCCTGTGTTCGGCTGGAAAGGGTGGAGACGGATCCCAATTTGGGCCCGGTGCTGATCGTTTCCGGAGCCGATTTGATGGACGGTACCCCCATTTTAGATATAAAACCCTATCTTCCCTTTACGGACTGCCGCCCGGAGGCTACCGGCGGTTTTGCGGAGCCTTTGCGGCAAAAGGAACTGCAGGTGGATTTCCCGGAAGAGCTGCTGGGGCTTCTTCCTCCCGAAAAAAGGGAACCTTTGCGCAGGCTTTTGGCACAGGATCCCCGACCCTCGTATCAGAAGGATCCGGAACGGGTATACGGCTTTCCCTTCGGAGGTTTTGAGATTCGGTTTACCGTGGCAGAAGGCAGGCTTTCTGTCTGCCAGGTGCAGAAACAGGAAAAGTAGATTTCTCGGTTTTGGGGAGAAGAAAGGGATATTCTAGGCAGGCAAGGGAAAAATGGACTCCAAGTTTTACCTTTATATTTTGGTATGCAGGCGGAAAGAGGGTACAGAAGAATGTGGATTTTACTTGCGTTTGGTTCCGCTTTTTTTGCGGGCTTGACAGCTATTTTGGCCAAGTGCGGTATGCGGGGAATAGATTCCAATGTGGCGACGGCTCTTCGGACAGTTGTGGTCCTGCTTTTTTCCTGGCTTATGGCTGGGATTACAGGGGGATTCAGTTTTTCGGGCCTGTATTCTCTTAAGGGAGAAACCATATTGTTTCTGCTTCTCTCCGGATTGGCTACAGGAGCGTCTTGGCTCTGTTATTTCCGGGCTCTGCAGATTGGGGATATTAACAAAGTTACCCCGGTGGATAAATCCAGCACCATTCTCACCATGCTTTTAGCAGCCGTATTTTTGGGGGAGGATCTGGGGGGCTGGAAGATTCCTTCCATTTTTCTGATCGCTTTGGGTACATGGCTTATGATTCAAAAGAAGGAGGAGGAAGGAACCGGCGAAGCGGAAAAGAAAGATCACCGCTTCTTTTCGGGGGGCTGGCTGTTTTATGCCGCGGCATCGGCTATATTCGCCGCTCTGACCTCTATTCTGGGAAAGATGGGCATGCAGGGGATTGATTCCAATTTGGGCACCGCTCTTCGGACAGGAGTGGTGCTCCTTATGGCCTGGGTAGTGGTATTTGTTACGGGCAGGCAGGGAGAGATTCGGCATATGGAAAAAAAGAATTGGCTTTTTGTAATTCTTTCGGGCTTTGCCACCGGCGGTTCCTGGCTGTGTTATTATAGAGCCCTTCAAACTGGCCCTGCCAGTGTGATCGTTCCCATTGATAAACTGAGTATATTGGTGACCATTGCCTTTTCCAGAATTGTTTTTAAGGAGAAGCTTACCCCTAAAGCGGTTTGGGGACTCCTTTTGCTGGTAGGGGGAACATTGCTTCTGCTGGTGTAGAATGTTTTTTAAATACCTTACATCAGGAGTCGGTCTACCGGTAGGGAATAGCAGATCCATACGAAGTAAAAATACAAATAGTAAAATAGTTATAAAAATAATCAATTAGTATAAATAGCAATGCGAAATGTAGGGCTTAGATGCTCACTATTTGGCAGTTCCAGCGGATTAAAGGGGGAAGAATACATGGAAATATGCGGGAAGACTCTTTATGTTTCGGATTTGGATGGGACTCTTCTAAATCGTAAAGAACGGCTTTCCTCTTTCACGGCCGAAACACTGAACGGCTTGATTCGGGCAGGAATGCTGTTTACATATGCTACTGCCCGTTCCCTTTCTTCTGCGTCCATTGTAACAAAGGGGCTGCAAGTGGATTTTCCTGTTATCGTGTATAACGGCGCGTTTATCCGGTCGGCAGCTACAGGAAAAGTCCTTTCCTCCCAGGCATTTTCCGAAAAGGAACAGGATTTGCTGTTTGGTCTTTTGGAGGAAAACGGTGTATTTCCCTTTGCGTATAAATTCCTGGATGGAAGGGAACAGGTGCACTGGATGAGAGAATGCGAAAACGAGGGTTCCCTGCGGTATTTGGCAAGCCGAAAAAACGATCCCCGTATGGGTGAGGTGCTTTCTCTGGAGAAGCTCCGGCAGGGCGATGTGTTTTATTTTACCTGCATTGGGGAACGGGAGGAACTGCTTCCTGTATATGCCAGAAAAGACGAATTTCCTTTCGCAAGGTTTATTTTCCAGCAGGAGATATACAGGCCGGAATATTGGTTAGAGATCATGCCGGCTCAGGCAACAAAGGCCCATGGGGTAGAGCGGCTGAAAAAATTGCTTGGCTGCAGCCGGGTCGTGGCATTTGGGGACGCGGTTAACGATATCCCCCTTTTTCAGGCGGCGGATGAGGGATATGCGGTGGAAAATGCGGCTCCCCAGCTGAAAGAAATAGCTACGGGAATCATTCCATCCAATGAGGAAGATGGTGTGGCCAGATGGCTGATCCGGCATAGCGGTTTTTCTCCCCTTTGATGGGGCCTATGGGAGAAATTTATTTTGGTTTCCCCGGTCACTATCACGCAGCACAGCAAAAGGGCGTCTCTCCAAAAGGAAGAGACGCCCTTTTTGTTGTCTTTTACAAGGTGCCAGGTAATTTTTATTTTCGGTTTTGTGTTTTAATTTTCCGTATTTTTCTCTTTTGAGGTTTCCTCCTGGGCCTGGCTTTCAGGATGGGGATGAAGCGGAAAGCCTTTCCGGGAGGGGAAAGAAGCTAGTTTTGTGAAATGGGGTTCTTCGATACAGGGAGATTTGCTTTTGTATTCCTGGCCGGGTGTATCCCCGATACGCTGGTTCCAATTTCCGGTTACTTCGTTGATGATGTGCAATTTGCCGGCTGTTTCTTCCATTTCAAACAAAAGGATACGTTTATACTGATGGATATTAGGGCTGTGCAGAGACATCATCAGCTGCCCTTCAAAAGTACGGAACAGCATGGAGTGGGCCCCATCCATGGAATAGAGGGGAAGTTCTTCCTGTATCCAGGGCCCGTAGATTTCACCGCTGAGACTTCTCGCATATCCGGTGGTATAGCCCCGGTCACTGAAGCTGGACCACAGCATCAGCAGGGTACCGTCGGCACAGCGATAGGGGAAGCAGCCGTCCGTAACAAAAATGGTATCTTTTTTGCGCCAGGGAGCCTCCGAGCCGCGGAACAGAATGATAGGATCCCCTACAGCTTCACCCAGATCATCCGAAAGGGGTACGGCCGCCACCTGCCGTCGCAGACCTGAAGCCATTCGTGGCAGAATACAAGCCAGGGTTTCCCGTCTTTGTCCACATAAAGAGTGCCATCCAGACATTGCCAGCCGGGTGGGGTGACCAGATGGTTTTTAACAGGTTTAAAAGGCCCCAGAGGCGAATCTGCCACAAGGCATTGGCATCCCCGATAGGTGCCTTCTGCCCGGAAGGTAGAAATTATGTAGTAACGCCCTTTCCAGATGTGGCATTCGGGTGCCCAATAGTCTAAGTCTGCCCAGAAATCCTCCTTCTCGAATACCAGCTGGGGTTCGCTCCAGTGGATCAGATCCCGGCTGGCCAAGGCGTAAAAGGCGCCCCGTTTTTGCCAGGGAAACTGTTCCGGATTGAATCGGGCAGCGTAGGTATAATACATGTGGGTGGCTTCATCTGCCAGTATAAAGGGATCGCTTTGCCGGATATCCCGGATGTGAAGGGGAAACTCCATTTTACATTCCTCGCTTTCATAATAGCTTTTATAGAATGGTACGATCATTAGCCGGCTGAATCCTGCCGGTATTTGATAGAGAAAATTGGGAATGTGTATTGGTTCTGTTTTTCTGTCTTATGGTATAACGGATGTGCAGGATTTGAAAAGGGATATACAGAACATTTTAAAATAAGATGGTCCCTTACAGGATATTTCCAACATAGACAGACAAATTTTACTCTTGATTTTAATTAGGTAAGACGTAAATTATCCATTGTCTTTCGTGGACGAAGATCGAATCTGTTCCAGGTATTCGCCGGGTGTAATACCTTCTTCCTGCTTATATTTACGGATAAAGCTGGAAGTATGGAAATAGCCCACTTTAGCGGCAACCTCCGCCACAGAACCTACAAAAAAAAAAAAAAGCTCT
>CALWJA010000001.1 GCA_944380875.1 uncultured Clostridia bacterium | reverse complement strand
AAATCCTACCATCTTGCAGAAAATCAAGCTTTAATAGTGGATCGGTATCAGCTTCACAGCTGGACTGGCGTAAAATCCTCTACCTTCTATTTCAGTTCTATCGTATTCGGAAATTTCTTCTTATTCCCAGATTCCCATTCGCAGATTTACACAAAATACATCCACCCCCATCAAAAGGAAATCCGCCTCCAAACGGTAATTTTGGGCACTACTCCCTGGGAAAAGGAGGTGCTGCATATATTGAAGAATGTCTGCCAGGTGGCAACTGAGCAAAAATATGGATTTGAGCTGAATTTGCAAATTCTCTTACTCCGTGTCTTTTCAGAAATGATATCTGCAGGTGCGTATGAATTTATTTCCGATATCCATGATTCAAAGCGAATACGAATCCGCGATATTCTGTTTTATATTCACAGCAATTACCAACAAGACATACAAATAGCCCATCTCGCAGAAGAACTGCATATAAGCACCGAACATTTTATTCGGTCATTCCGGGAGGTAACAGGAAAATCACCAAAAAAATATCTTTTGGATTACCGGCTCCATTGTGCTGTTTCTAAATTGACCGAAAGCGATGATAAAATTTCTATGATTGCCGAATCCTGTGGTTTTACAGATATGAGTTACTTTACAAAGCGGTTCAAAGAATATACAGGAAAAACACCAAAGGAATTTCAAAATGCCTACAGAATGAAATAACTTTTGCATGGTTTCTACCTGTCAAGATACTATACCGTTCCATAGATAACTTTTGAATTTTATTTTTGCATAATATTATTTTTCAAAACGTTTTAAAACTATGGATTTTAATGTAAATATGTGATAGTATTGTAAAAAGGATTTATTATGCACCGCCATACGAGAAGGAGGGAAACAGCATGAAACTTTTATCCATCTCTGTTAAACGCAAATATATCTGCCGCAAAAATTTTAAAAAAGCAGCTGGTATGTTCCCGTGGGAACAGCTTTATAGAGTCTTTCCCGGTGGAAAATCACAGATGTATACCGTGCTGTCCTCCCTTGAGGCTGTCGCTGGGATTTCCTCGGGAACAGGAAGTGTGGAAGAGTACCGCTTGATGCTAGCTTTCTATATCCGTGTATATCTATGGAAAAATGGATACATGGCCTCCTCTTTCCGAAAGCTTCCTTCTTTTGAAGAAATTTATGCACAAATCTTTTCATCGGAAAGGCAGGCTAATAATGCCTTTGCATTTTGCTCTTTGAATATACTGAATGCCGCCTTCCGGCTGGATGCAAAAGACCTTTACAGCTTCTTTCTGGACGGAAAAGCTCCGGATATCCCATGCAAAACCTCCACAGAGTGTGCAAAAAGCACCGAAACCCTTGTTCGGACTTTCCGTATGAAAATGCATATGAGCAAAAACAGACCTGTGGAAAGCCCTATCTTGGGAAAGCTTCTTAAAAAAGGCGGTCAAATGAAACCGGCCTAACATTCTCTTTGGAGAATTTCCACGCCCTGTGCCCATATAAGTGCGTTTATGCTTTTAAATCGCCGCTGTGACTAAGTCACAGCGGCTTCTCTCTATTTCGGGTATACTATTTTCAGAAAAACAAAACTGCTGATTCCACTCCATATGGGATACAGCGATCAAATATGGAGAAAAGGGAGGAAAACCTATGAAAACCATTATTATCGGAGGCGTGGCCGGAGGAGCCTCAGCTGCTGCCCGTCTCAGAAGGCTGGATGAAAAAGCTGAAATTCTTCTCCTGGAAAGGGGACCTTATATTTCTTTCGCCAACTGTGGGCTCCCCTATTACATTGGCGGGGATATTACTCAAAAGGAAAACCTGACCCTCCAAACCCCAGAAAGCTTTCGTTCACGTTTCCGCGTGGATGTGCGGATCCGCAGTGAAGCCACGGAAATTCATCCAGAAAATAAAATCGTCCGAATCCGCAACCTGGAAACGGGCGAAACCTATGATGAAAAATACGATACTCTGATTCTCTCCCCGGGCGCGGAGCCAATCCGTCCTCCTGTGGAAGGTATCGAATCCAGCCGGGTTTTTACACTCCGCACCATACCCGATACTATGAAAATCAAACGTTTCCTTTTAGAAGAAAAGCCCCGCTCTGCTGTTATCGTGGGGGGCGGTTATATCGGTATGGAAATGGCTGAAAATCTCAAAAAGGCTGGGCTATCTGTTACCATTGTGGAAAAAGCCGACCATCTGATCGCCCCGCTGGATTTCGACATGGCGGCGGATGTACACCGCTATGCCAAAAGTGAAGGGATAAAGCTGATTCTGAATAACGGCCTAAAATCCGTCTCCGAAACGGAAGAGGGCTTAAAAATCGGATTGGAGCAGGGAAGTCTTTCTGCCGATATGCTGCTTCTTTCGGTGGGAGTCCGGCCGGAAACTTCCCTTGCAGCCGGATGCGGCATACGCCTCAACAGCCGGGGCGCTATTGTCACAGACAGCCAAATGCGCACCAATATTCCCGATATTTACGCAGTGGGCGACGCCGTGGAAATACAGGATTTTGTTACCGGCCAGCCTGCCAGCATTCCTCTGGCCGGGCCCGCCAATAAACAGGGCCGCATTGCCGCCGACAATATCTGCGGGCTGGAATCCTCCTATTCCGGGACTCAAGGTTCCGCTGTCCTGCGGTTTTTCCAGATGACCGTAGCTACCACAGGCCTCAACGAAAGGGCCGCTAAAGCAGCCAGTCTGGATTACGATAAAACCTATCTATATTCCGCCTCCCACGCCTCCTATTATCCCGGCGGCAGCAATATGTCCATAAAAATCCTTTGGGATAAAAAATCCCTTCGCCTTTTGGGGGCTCAGATCGTTGGTTTCGACGGTGTGGATAAACGCATGGATGTGCTTGCAACCGCTATACGTTTTGGCGCCAAGGTAACAGACCTGGCCAATCTGGAGCTATGCTATGCTCCGCCTTTCGGCAGCGCAAAGGATCCTGTAAATATGGCGGGCTTTGTAGCGGAAAACGTAATCACTGGAAAACTCCGCCAGTTTTTCTGGGAGGACGTAGAATCCCTCCCCAGAGACGGCAGCGCCACCCTTCTGGATGTGCGCACAGATACGGAACGAGCCAGAGGGTTTATCGACGGCTTTATGCATATCCCCCTGGATTCCCTCCGGGACCATCTGGATCAGATTCCAAAAGGAAAGCCCGTGTATGTTCATTGCCACAGCGGCCTGCGCAGCTATATTGCCTGCCGGATCCTTATGGGGAACGGTTACGAATGCTATAATCTGGCCGGCGGATGGCGGCTATATGAATCCGTTATCCACGAAAAAACTGTACCGGAATATATTTGCACCCAATGTAAATAAACCCCTGCATCCCTGCAGCTAAATAGAAAGGGCCGCCCCGGAATCGTTCATCTTCCGAGGGCGGCCCTTTTAGGATTTGTTTGCGTTACCGATTGCAGGGAAGAAACAGATTTTATCTGTCTTCCGCAACCAAAGTCTGGATGGAATCGGCGGTTCCGCCGTTCTGCAGCAAGAATACCGTATAATTTGTATTTCTCTTCACATTGAGATACAAGGACGCAACTGTATCCGGCAATGGATACATGCCGATAAAGGCTTCATCCAAGCTTTCTATATCCGAATTGGCCGGCATGGGCATAAGGTTAGTCTGGGCAAACAGGAACTGATATTCGCCCGGCTGGATACGCTTATATGCGGTGGTCTCTTTAAACCGGACGTCCGCATAAATAACCCTGCCGTCCCCCAGCAATACATCTACAGGGCCGCTGTTAAAGGCCAGATTGCTCACGCGGAAATTGGAAGTCCCCCTGGTAGGAGCGCAGCAGGTATCGGAAATCTGCAGGAGATCCAGACCTCCCGCCCTATTGATGACCGCTACCGTGGAGGTGCTTCCCGCTTCAAAAGGAAGAGTTTTCTGCAGATAAATATACCCGTCCAATCCCGTTACCGTAATGGTCTGATAACCGGGATAATGCCGACCATATCCGGATAAGGAAGCAAACCCCAGAAAATTCACCGCCCGGCGGCTGTTAAAAAAGATACGGAACGGCGGATAACCATAGGCGGCGTTCAGAAAACGCACCTTGACAGTACCGGGCCAGATGGGCAGCACAACCGCGCCGCCTGAAGGCGTTTCAACGGGCCCTCCCTCCCCCGGATTGGGCAGGGGAATTACGGGGAAATTTTCCCCGGGCAGTTCTGCTACCGGTCCACCTTCCCCAGGATTTGGGAGAGGGATTACCGGTACAGCGCCTTCGTTTTCCAGGTCTGCAACCGGCCCGCCTTCGCCCGGATTCGGCAGAGGAGTCACAGGTATGTTTTGCATATTCCGATTGGTGCCTTGTGTTTTCTTATTCTCCATAGAATAAAAACGGAGCTAAACTCCGTTCCTCCTTTCTGTGTGATACTACCAGCATATTCTCCATCCTTTTTCTTTGTGAGAAGGTCTCTCTGCCTGTATATATAAATTTATGGTAAGAAACAACTCTTACTTGCAACACTAAACAGGATTTCTATAAATGAAAATCTATTTAAGTATCTTTTTTTAACTAGTTCTATCCTTTTTCTCCTATCTGAACGGTTTTAAAACACGGTATAATCACAGTATAAGCAGAACTCCGCGGCGGCTGTCTTATTTGCAAAAGGGAAGTGGGGCAGTTTCGATACACGCCATGGAAGCAGTCTGCCATAGCATTTGAATAGGAGGAAAACATATGAAAACTCTGCAAGATTACAGCTTCATTCGAGGATTTAACCATGAACCCAATTTCTTCACGTATACTCATGAACAAGCTGAAAAGGAACTGGGATACGCAAAGCGATTGGGCCTGAACAGCTGCCGGCTGTTTATGTCTCTGGGGTTTTGGCAGCGGGATAAAAAAGTATTCCTGGATAAGCTGCAGGATTTTGTCCGCATGGCTTGGGACAAAGGCATTTCCACCATGCCCATCCTGCTTATGCCTCTCTGTTCCGAGGATCGGGAACCTACCTGGGATGTAGAATCTCCCAACAAAGGAATTCCCAGCTGCTTTTTGAAGGAAAACTACCATATTGCGGAAGAATTTATTACCGATACTGTAACCCTGCTGAAGGATGAACCCGGCCTTCTTATGTGGGACGTAGTAAACGAACCTATTTACCGAAACGAAGATCTGACAGAAGAAAAGCTGCAGATGACCATTGAGTATCTGCATCATTTCATTGCTTTTGTCCGTAAACTGGATCCTGTAAACGCTCTGGGTGTAGGGCATACCCTTCTGGAAGATAACGAACTGGGGCAAACAGCAGAATTGGTAGATGTGATCCTCTACCACGACTATCTGGAAACCCGCAGCGCTATTGAAAACACCTGCAAGAAAGCCCTGGCCATGTCTAAAAAATACAATAAACCTGTTATTGATAACGAAACGGCCTGCCTGTGCCGCGCCAACCCCTATGATGCCGTTTTGGAAATCCATGACCGCTATAAGCTGGGAATCTATATTTTCAAGCTTATGATTGAAGAAGGCATCTGGGAAACCGTTCACGGGATCTGCTATGCGGATGGAACTGTACGGGATCCCTCTATTGTGGCGGCTCTTCTTGGTTTCTATCGCAACAGAGGCGACAGCATCGTTCTGCCGGAAGTAAATTTGGAAAAACACGCCGATAAGGCTATCGCCCGCGCGGAAGACGCTCTCAAACGCCACGCTGGCGCCGAAGAACTGTTAGAAGCGGCAGAATACATCGCAAATCTGCTGGAAAGCTGTGAACTGGTTCCTATGGCGTATCCGCCCACGGCAAAAATCCAGGCGTTCCGCCGAATGGAGAAACCATCCATTCCGGAGATCCGTCTCTATCTTGTTTCCCTTATGCATACGCTTGAGTCTGTCCAGGCTATTTAACCCAGAATATTCTGTTTGGGAACTATGTTCTTCTCTCCTTCCACTATACTTTTTGTGAAAAGGAGGAGATATGTTTATGAAAAAATGGGAACGGATCCTGTTCGGCGGGGATTATAATCCTAACCAATGGCCCCGCGAAATCTGGAAAGAAGATATGCGGCTTTTTAAAAAAGCCGGGATCAACAGCGCTACTGTCAATGTGTTCTCCTGGGCCAAGTTGCAGCCTTCGGAAGAAATCTACGATTTTTCGGAACTGGACGCCATTATCGAGATGCTCAGCCGGGAAAACTATGACATCGTTCTAGCTACCTCAACAGCTGCCCTGCCCGCCTGGATGGTAAAACGCTATCCAGAAGTAGCCCGGACAGATTTTAACGGTATCCACCACAAATTTGGGGAACGGCATAATGCGTGCCCTAACAGCCCTATATATCAGAAATATTCCCGGGCTCTGGCTGGAAAGCTGGCTGAGCGGTATGGAAATAACAGCCATATATCCTGTTGGCATGTTAATAATGAATACGGCGGTATCTGTTACTGCGAAAATTGTGAAAAGGCCTTTCGGGTCTGGCTGCGAAAAAAATATAAAACTCTGGAGGCCCTGAATAAAGCCTGGAACACGGAATTCTGGGGGCATACCATTTACGATTGGGACGAAATCGTAGTACCAAACGCTTTGGGCGATGGTTTCGGTGATGATAAAACCGCCTTTGCGGGTTTATCCATCGATTACTGCCGTTTTAATTCGGATAGCATTCTGGAAAATTTCAAGGCAGAACGTGACGCTATCCGCGAATTTGACAAAGAAACCCCCATTACTACTAATTTGATGGGAACCTATAAGCAGCTGGACTACTTTAAATGGGCAAAAGAAATGGATGTGGTCTCCTGGGACAATTATCCTGCCAACGACACTCTGTGGAGCCTTACAGCCATGCGAAACGATCTGATGCGCGGGCTTAAGGGGAAGCCATTTATGCTTATGGAGCAAACCCCCAGCCAGCAAAACTGGAAACCGTATAATTCTCTAAAACGGCCCGGGCAGATGCGAGCGCAGAGCTATCAAACCCTGGCTCATGGTTCCAATACCATTCAATTTTTCCAGCTCAGGCGTTCCATAGGCGGCTGCGAAAAATTTCACGGTGCTGTAATTGCCCATGCGGGCACTGAAAACACACGAGTGTTCCGGGAAACAGCTCAACTGGGAAAAGAACTGCAACTTCTTTCCCCCTATGTGCTTAAAACCGTCAACCAGGCGCAGGTGGGCGTTCTCTTCGATTGGGAAAACTACTGGGCCATAGAGTATACCAGCGGCCCCCACAAGGATCTGCGCTATGTGGATCAAATCCATTCTTATTATGAATACTTTTACGACAGGAATATTTCTGTGGACATGATACCTGCAGATGCCGACTTTAGCCGCTACAAAATTATAGCCGCCCCGCTTTTGTATATGGTTCGGGAAGGGATGGCGCCGGCTCTGGAAAAATTTGTACGGGAGGGAGGAATCCTTCTAACAGGGTTTATGAGCGGCATTGTGGATCAATCCGACAATGTGCATTTGGGAGGCTATCCGGGTCCCCTGCGCAAATTGGCAGGCGTATGGGTAGAAGAAATCGATGCTCTGGCTCCCGATCAAGCTAATACGATCGTGTTTGAAGACGGCTGCGAATCCTCTTGCGGTATGCTCTGCGATATTATGCATCTGGAAGGGGCCCAGTGCCTAGCCAGATACGGAAGTGATTTTTATAAAGATACTCCTGCTGTGACAAAAAACAAATACGGAAAAGGGTATGTATATTATATAGGCACGGTGCCGGAAAAATCGGGCTTATATCGGATTCTGGATCAGGCTGTTTCGGAGGCCTCTGTAGAGGCTCCCTTCCGAGATTCCCTATTGGAGATCACCTGTAGGAAATCCGAAAAAGAAGAGCTCTGGTTCCTTATCAACTTCCGTCCGGAACCCCAGCCACTGCCGGAATGTTTCGCGGGGAAAGAGGACCTTCTTTCCGGAAAAACCGTTTTAATAGGAGATACCCTTTCTCAGTATGAAGTGCGTATTATCCGTTCTCCCCTGTGAGTATCCCCATACATTCTCTCCCATGCTATTTTGAGGGAGCCTTTTTCAGAAAAAAATGGCTGAAGGCAAGAATGCCTTCAGCCATTTTATATGCATAGGATACATGCAGGGGATTCCATCATACTTTCCCCTCTGCTATCGGCACACAAACATTTCCCTATGGAAATGGACGCCTAGTCTATTTTATTTACATTCCCAGTTTTTCGGCAAAATCCGCCATAGCCTCGGAAATCCGAATCTGCTGCGGACATACCGCTTCACAGCTTCTGCAGCCGATGCAGGAATCCGGGCGTTTATCCTCCGGGAAAGAAGAGAGAGCCATAGGCGCAATAAAGCCTCCCCCTGTAAAGCAGTGCTCATTATACAGAGAGAGCAGGGAAGGAATATCCAAACCCTGGGGGCAATGACTCACGCAATAGCGGCACGCGGTGCAGGGAAGGGCAATTTTTTGAACCATTTCCTGAGCGATGTGCAAAAGCGTTTCCATTTCCCCGCTGGAAAGAGGCTTATCTTCTTCAAAGGTCGCGATATTGGCCTCCAGCTGCTCCATATTGGACATACCCGAAAGGATCATGGTAACGCCGGGAATAGACTGCAAAAAGCGGAATGCCCAGGCCGGTATAGTTTCATTCGGCCGCATCTCTTTCAACTTTGCTTCCTCTTCCTCTGAAAGGGAAGCCAGCTTCCCGCCCCGGAGAGGCTCCATCACCCATACGGGAATATTGTATTCCCTGAGCATCTCTACTTTGGCTTTTGCCTCCTGGAAACTCCAGTCAATATAATTGAGCTGGATCTGGCAAAATTCCATATCTTTTCCGTAGGCTTCCAGGAACCGTTTCATTACCTCACAGCTTCCATGAGCCGAAAAGCCCAAATGACGAATCCTGCCGGATTCTTTTTGTTTCATAAGATAGGGATAAATGCCATATTGGGGATCCAGATAGGCGTCTATGTTCAATTCACACACATTGTGGAACAGATAAAAATCAAAATATTCCACTCCGCATTTTTTTAGCTGCTCCTCAAAAATGGTTTCAACCTTATCCATATTGGAAAGATCGTATCCCGGGAATTTATCCGCCAGATAGAAGCTTTCTCTGGGGTACTTTTTCAGCGCCCTTCCCATTACAAGCTCGGACTGGCCGCTGTGATATCCCCATGCGGTATCGTAATAATTCACACCTTTTTCCATGGCATATGCGACCATCTTGTTTACGGCTTCCTCATCGATTACAGAATCATCCGAACCCAAAACAGGCAGTCGCATAGCGCCCATTCCAAGAGCGGAGAGCTTTAAGTCCTTATATTCCTTATACAGCATTATAAATGCACTCCTTTCAGCATAAGCCGTAAAATGCGGCTCCCGGCAGTTCTTTTCGGGTTCGGTATACTCCCTGGAGTAAACTTCAAGTCAAGACAAATCCGGTGCAATAAAAGAGCTTTTCTTGTTGCAAAGGAATCAGAAGGTTTCGATCCCCCATAGACATTCAAATAAAGCGGTCTAAAGCAGCTTGTGGCAAGCTTTTCTTACTGCTGCCCCATAATGGATTGATAGAACGCTTTCGCACCATCCAGCTCCTTTTGATCCGGATGACCCTTAAACACGCCGCCTCCCAGTTTAAAGGGACCAACGGTGGTAAAGCCATGGCAGCTGTATTCGCCCAGTATACTGGCACCCTTTTCCTCTGCGGCTTCCCGTATTTTTTTCGCGCCGGTTCCCCGTATTCCGCTGTAGGTGTAAACAAAAAACACCTTTTTCCCCCGGGGCAGATTTTTCCGTAAAAACTCCATTACGGATTCATCAAAAGCAAAGCCGTATATACCGGATGCAAAACCTATGACGTCATAGGCATCCAAATCCGCATCTTCCCCGCCGGCCACATCGATCAGGTCCACGTCATTCCCCTGCGCCATGGCTTCCAAAACCTTCTGTGTATTTCCATGATGGGTGGAGTGATAACAAATAGCCGTTCTCATTTTCTGCCCCCTTCCTGCAACGTCCAGCCCCAGTCGTTATGATACACCATTTGGCGGGTCATTCCTCCGTCGATACAAATATTTTCTCCCGTGATGAAACCCGCTTTATCGGAACAAAGATACAGCACCATATTGGCAATATCCAGAGGGTTCCCGACCCTGCCCGCAGGCTGCTGATAGGCGTCCGGGCCGTCGTATTCGGTGAAATCCGTATCAATCCAACCGGGAGAAATGGAATTGACTCTGGCTTTTCCCGCTAAAGTCACTGCCAAAGCATGGGTCAGAGCGGCAATACCTCCCTTGGCCGCCGTATAACTTTCCGTCTGGGGCTGGCTCATCCTGTCTCGGGAAGAAGAAATATTCACAACAGCGGCGCCAGGCGCAAAATAGGGCGCAAAAAGTTTGGTCAGATAAAACGGTGCGGTCACCCCTACCCGCAGAGCATAATTAAACTCCTCGTATGTGCATTCGCTCAACCCCTTCATAAGAGGCAAGGCGTTGTTTATCAGAAAATCCACCCGGCCATAGTCGGCGATAACCTTCCGGGCAAACTCCTCCAAAACACTTTGTTCACCCAGATTTCCCACAAAATGTTCGTTGGGCAAAAGGTCTATTCCGCATACATGGGCTCCGGCCTTACGGAACTCTTCTGCAATGGTTTTTCCAATTCCCTTTGCGCTGCCGGTAATGACAGCCACACGATTTTCAAACACGATATTCTTCCCCCTTTTCAGATAATGCGCCCCTGGCAGTGATCGATTTCATGCTGGATGATCTGGGCTGTCCACCCAGTAAAGGTTTTGAACCGGGTTTGAAATTTCTCATTTTGATAGCAAACCTTAATGGTTTTCCATCTTTTCGTTTCCCTGGTCCCCGTAAGGGACAGGCAGCCTTCCGAAGTCCGATAGCTTCCGGAACTTTTGATGATTTCCGGGTTAAACATAACCATATATGTGCCTTCCTTATCGAAAACCACAATACTCTTATTAATCCCGATCATATTGGCCGCCATACCCACACATTCTTCCTTATGAGCCTGAAGCGTTTCCAGCAAATCTTGGGCCACAGGAAGATCCGCCGGGGTTGCGGGTTCCGCTGGTTTGGATAAAAAATCCATATCCTTACAAATTTCCCGTATCATTTTTCTCTCCTTATGGATACAGCTTTTGTCTTTTGGCATTTTCCCTACGGAGGCAATCTGCCGCCGGTTTTTCCGGTATTTCCGTATGCCTAGTATGTAGTAAGTATAGCACAAAGGCAGAAAAGACACCAAACCAAGCTTATAAATACCAAAGGATACGAGGTGGTTTTGCTATTTTGATAATGCAATACCATAAAAATAGTCAGACATATTTTCTACAGTTTTAATGTCTACAATTACTTTTTTCCTTAATTTGGCGTTTATTAACGTCTTTGTCAAGCTGAATGCAACATTCCAATGTTACTTTATATATGGAGGACAGTTATAGTTTGCTGTGTGGCATCAAAATGAACCGTTCCACCAATTGGAAGCGTCATCATAGGGATAGTATGACCGCAATCAACATCGGCAAGAATGGGAAGATTTTGTCCCTGCAGCACCTCCAACAAAATCTCTGCAGGAGTTTTGCCTGTATGTTGATCATCAAATTTTCTGTGCTTTCCCAAAATAATTCCACCGATTTTATCAAACACTCCGCAAATTTTCATCATGGAAAAATATCGTTCTGCATGAGCGGCAAATTTCTCCGTATCTTCCAAGAACAGAATATCTCCTTCTTGAAATTTCGGCATATACGGACTAGCCATGATGGCATTTATGGTATTTAAGTTTCCACCAATTAATCTTCCCATAGCTGAACCGGTCTGCACAGTTATCCATTCGTTTGATAATGGCTTTTTAGGGAGAATTTCCGACTCCCACACTGTCAATTCATCTGAATAAAATTCTGGTTTTTGATAGATTATCGGAAGTTCTCCAGATAATAGCTGTTTGAGCGAACTCAATGAATACTCTAAAAAAGAACATTGACCAAAATTCGTTACAAAATTAGGACCGTAAAAAGTAGTTAACCCTGTTTTCTCGTAAACCGCCAATAAAATTGCCGTAACGTCAGAATGTCCAATGATCGCTTTAGGATGCTCCCTTAAAAATTTAAAATCAATATATGGGAGCAAGGAATCAGAAACCATCCCTCCCACAGATGCCATTAAACAATCCACTTCTGGATCATACAGCAATTCATTAAATTCCTGTGCCCGTTCTTGGATTGTACCCGAACGGTAAAAATCCTGTTTTCCAAACAACCTTCCCTTTTTTACTCTGTATCCATTTTCCTCCAAATAATCAATTGCATTTTGTGCTGCTTTTGGAGCGATTGCGGTTAATGGATAAGAAGACGAAAAAATACCGATTGTATGATATTGTCTGCGCATGTTAATTCTCCTCCGGGAAAGGCTCTGATCGCTCTATCCCTTTTTATTTTATAGTAACTATGTCTTTTAAATCCTCGTTCCAGCCTCTACTCTATAATCTTGATTTTCCGAACAAACACAGCACGCCACTCCAGAATATGCAATAGCGTTCATTACATCATTGCCTCCATTATTGCCATATCCCATATTATAGGACATGGTTACTTCATCCGAGAAAAAATAGCCTCAATTAGGAAAGTTCCTTTTTTGAGGGAATGCACAAGTTTAACTTATTCATATTTTCTACTTTTATAATTATATTACAAAATCAAGACAAACGGAGGTGTATTGCTGTTGCTTTTTATAATTTTTTCTGCTTCTTTAATATCTTTTGTTGTGATACTTCTATTCTTATATTCCTCATCTACAAAACATCTTCAATCCAATCTACATTATTCCCTCATTATTCTATCATAAAAATCAGATAAAGCTCACTATCATTTTTATGCCATTCCTGTAAAGTTTCCAAGATGAGTGTTGCAAAATCCATAAAACAACACCCCGGAAAAATCCAGCATTTCTACGGTTTCCGGGGTTTTAAACTTGTGACTAGGAACTAAAAAAGATGTCTAGCAATTTTCTAGCTGAAGACTTGAACTGTCATGGAAGTTATGGTATTAAACAAGATTAGAAAATTCCTTTTCGAAATATTTAAATTTGGATAATAATGAAATCACTCTTGTGGATTTAGGGCTATTTATTAAATTTTTGGGTTCAACATCCGTATAAGTTATTTTACCAACAAAGTTATGTAGCCATTGCAAATAAGCGTTTTGAATAGGTATAGGTATTTTATCAGTATTTAACGCAAATAGCGCAAGACAATTTAAAGAATGTAACCCAATATATGTTTTATCAATTTTTACACCTAACAATTGTTTTGAAATGTCATTTGCTCTATGTGCTGAATATTGATTCGTTTGAAATGCTGAAATAAGTATAAAAATCCAAGTGTTAAGGACTCTTTTATATTCTTCGGTTTCTGAAGTGAACAATGCTAATTTTGACGCGATAAATAGTGGAACAGCAGATTTAAAGTATTCATTTTTCTCCCAAGAATCTGGCCATTTTCCAGTGTCGTCGAGTAATCGTTCCATATATAAACAAGTTTTATTACAAACATCTACTTGACGGGTTATAGAATTTTCATACATTAACCACGCAGCAGCTTCAGTAGTTGGAATTTTTTGTTTCAACCTTGAGTCCATGGTATGAAATCTACCAAAACTACCATCTTCATGTTGTTCTTCCATAAGGATTTTTATTACCTTTTCTTGCATATTCATTTGTATTACCTCATTATTTAAATATAGCACAATTCAGAATTAAATAAAATAAGTAAAATATAGACTTATGTAGACACAAAATAATTCATTTATTAAATTGTGAATTTTGCTATAAAACTGCAAAGTAGAAAAATGTTTCCTATGCGACACAACGCATTTTATATTTGCAGAACAAACATTTAACAGTGAAGCTATTTCACTTGACCTAAGGGTTAATTTTATAAAAAAAGACAGGTTTTTGTCAAAACCTGTCTTTTTTG